>NC_011420.2:0-300000 GCF_000016185.1 Rhodospirillum centenum SW | reverse complement strand
AGTGAGCCAGGACCGGACGGGGTGGACACTCCACCCCGTCCGGGCACCATCGTCCGGTGGGCCCCGGTTCAGGCCGCCGTGCGGTTGCCGCGCTGGCGCTCGACCAGGGCGTCGATGAAGGCCTGTCCGTCCGCGTCGCCGGCCAGCGAGAAGGTGTAGGCGATGGTCCCGGCCTCGACCCGCGCGATGCGCGCCGCGACACGCCGCTGGCCGAAGCCGATGGTGACGCCCAGCCCCGGCTGTGCGCCGGGCAGCACGTCGGGCGTCGCCAGCCCGCCGATGGAGAGGTACAGCGTCTTCGTGGACACCGTCCGCTCGCCGCACGCGATGCCGATCTCCAGGGCGCAGGGCACCCGTTCGTAGTTGCGCTGGTCGCCGGCCCCTTCCATCTGCTGCATGAAGCTCTCGACCTCGTGGCGCAGGCTCTCGGCCTGCCGTGCCAGGTCGCCGGTCGCGCTCAGGACCTGTTCGGAAGCCGTGCCGGTTTCCCGGGCGGCCCGCGACACGTCACCGATCAGGGCGGTGACCTGGGCGGTCGATCCGCTGGCGTTCTGGACGTTGCGCACGATCTCCTGGGTCGTCGCCGACTGCTCGTCGATGGCGGCGGCGATGGAGGAGGAGATCTGGTCCATGCGGCCGATGATCCCCGAGATGTGGGTCAGGGAGCCGGAGGCCTGTCCCGTCGCGGCCTGCACGGCCTGGATCTTGGCCGTGATCTCCTCCGTCGCCCGGGCGGTCTGGTTGGCCAGGGTCTTGACCTCGCCGGCGACGACCGCGAAGCCCTTGCCGGCCTCGCCGGCGCGGGCGGCCTCGATCGTCGCGTTCAGTGCCAGCAGGTTGGTGCGGGCGGCGATCTCGGTGATCAGCTTCAGCACGTCGCCGATCTGGGCCGCGGCATCCACCAGCCCGCGCATGATGGTGTCGGTACGCCCGGTCTCGTCCACCGCCTCGTTCGCCACGCGGCGGGCCTCCTCGACCTGCCGGCCGATCTCCTGGATCGACGACAGCATCTCCTCCGTCGCGGCGGCGACGGTGGTCAGATTCTCGGCGCTCTGGGCGGCATTGCTCGTCACGTCGCTGGCCTGATCACGGGTCCGGCCCGCCGTGTCCGACATGCTGCGGGCGGTGCCCTGCATGTCGGTGGCAGCGCCCGACAGTCCCTGGAGCACGCCGGAGACGGCGGCGTTCAGGTCGGCCGTATGCTGCTCCAGGGCGGCCCGGCGGCGTTCGCGGATGGCGCGCTCGGTCGCCGCCGCGCTCTCCAGCCGCCGCGCCTCGCGGGCATTGCGGCGGAAGACCTCCAGGGCCCGGGCGATCTCGCCCATCTCGTCCTTGCGGTCGGAATCGACGATCTGCACGTCGAGGTCGCCCTCGGCGAGCCGGCGCACGGCCGCGGTCGTCCGGTCCAGCGGCTGCCGGATGGAGCGGATCAGGATATAGCCGGCACAGCCGGCGATCAGCAGGATCAGCGCCGTCAGCAGGCCGGCCGCCTTGGCATCGGCGATGAACCGGGCCTGCACGTCATCGACATAGAGGCCGGTGCCGACCACCCAGCCCCAGGGCTCGAACGGGGTGACGAAGGAGATCTTGGCCGCAGGCTCGCTCTGGCCCGGCTTCGGCCAGAGATAGTCCACGAAGCCGGATTTTCCGCCCTCGGTCGCCGCCAGCATGTTCATGAACAGCAGCTTGCCTTCGGCGTCCTTCGTGCCGGACAGGTCGGTGCCGATCATCTCGGGCTTGATCGGGTGCATGACCATCTGCGGCTGACGGTCGTTGACCCAGACGTAATCGCCGTCGCCGTAGCGCATGGCGCCCAGCGCCGCCAGAGCGGCGGCCTTCGCCTCCGCCTCTGTGGCCTCGCCCCGCTTGGCGGCGGCATGGAAGCTGGCGACGATGCTGCGGGCGGACTCCGCCATGGAGCGGACCAGATCCTTGCGACTGTCGAAGGCCGAGCGGCGCGAGGCCAGGAGGTCCGCCGTCGTCATGCCCGCCAGCGCCACGACCAGCACGGCGATCAGGAGAACGAGGCGCTGGCCGACGGTGACGCGAGAAAGATACTTGTCCATGCTGATCCCTTGATTACGGCGCTGACGGCTCGGCGGAAACCGCGTGCTATCTAGTATGAGCGTGCCCCGACCAGAAGATGTTTCTATTTGGTATAGGTATATGGTTAAAAAACTTGATAAGTTCGGCTATGAAACCTCGCCACGCTGACCGCGGACGGGGCACACGCAGCACAATCACTTGGAACGGGTTGGCCCCGGCATGAACTATCCGCCGTGACGGGGTCTTCAACCTGACCGAAAGCGGGGTGCGGTCGGCACGGGGCGGGGGCCGCTCCGGGCCGGTCCCGGAACGCGAAAGGCCCGGCCTCCTTGCGGAGACCGGGCCTTGCAGGCTGGTATTGTGCGGCGGGCGGGGGACCCTCGGTCCTGCGGTGCCCCGGCTGGTGTCAGGGGGTGGGGCGCGGGGTCCAGGCCTGCGGCGTCACCATCAGGGCCGGGTCGAAGCTGCCGGCGATGGCCTTCCAGTCCACATACTTGAAGTTGGTGGCCTCCGGTTCGCCGGACAGGCCGTTCAGGTCATCGTTGTAGCCGTCCTGCACGACCATCAGCCCGTTGGGGAACCCCGGCAGGGCGTAGCTGACGATCTCTGCACCGTCGCACTCCTGCACGCCGTCCACGCCGCCGCCGGCGACGATACGGAAGGACCCCAGGTAGCGGTTGTCCCCGCCGCGCTCGAACACGGCGAAGGTGTCGTCCAGACCCTCCGGGTCCGGCGCCTTTTCGTCGCCGTGGGCATCGCCCTGGCTGGAGGCTACCAGATAGCCGGTGCCCTCCGGCCCGTAATAGAGCGCCAACCCCTCGACGTCCCGCGCCACCCGGCTGGCGCGGTTGTCGAACGGGGAGCGGGTCGAACCGCGGGTCTCATGGAACGGGGCGGCGTCGGCCGTGCCCGTCGTCAGGTTCACGCGCCAGAGCCCGACATCCTCCTGCCCGGCGAACAGGATGCCGCGCTCCTGATCGACGACCAGTCCCTCGAACTGCGGCTGCCAGTCCCGGGCCGGGTCGTGGTCGTCCTCGGCGGTCAGGGACTGACCACGGTGGCTGTAGGGGAAGTCCCAGTGGCGCAGACGGACATGGCCCACCGTGCCGTCGGGGTTGACGACCAGCCGGTGCTCGACCAGCCGGGCCTCCTTGCGCTGGGCGACGATGACCCGGTGCCCGTCCGGCCCCTTCCAGGTGGTCAGGCCATAGGCGCTGCGCTGGTCGGCGGCGGGATTGGCGATCTCGCCGCTGCCGTCGGGGGCGCGCCGGGTCGGGAACACCCGCGGCTGCTCCGGGTCGGTGACGTCGGCCAGCGGCGTCGCCGCCGAGTTCGGATCAATGCGCCAGACCATGATCCGGTCGCGGCCGCGGTCGCTGGCCACGGCCACGTCCATGACGCCGCCCCCGGGCAGCGCCAGACCATAGGCCACATCCACGTTGTTGTAGCGGCCGGGCAGCCCGTCGGCGCCCGCCCTGGCCGCCTCGACGCGCTGTACCAGCCGGCCCTGCAGATCGTAGACCCGCAGCCCCGCATCCTTCACGGCCGTGATGATCAGGCTGCGGGCCGGGTCGGTCGGGTGCAGCCAGACGGCGGGGTCGTCCGCATCCGCCTCGTCGGGCGTGTCCGGCAGCCCGGGCGCGGTTTCCAGGGACGGCTGCACGGTGGCGACCGGCGCCACCGGGGCGGCGCAGGCGACCCCGGCCAGAAGCAGCAGGGCCAGGACGGGGGCGGCGGGGAAGGGCAGGCGCGTCATTGTCGGTTCCGGTCCTCTCTGGCGGGACATCTCAGAAGGCGGCGCGCAGGGTGACCTGGAACAGCGCACCGGATTCCTCCCGCTCCTTCTCGGCCTCGTCCACATCGCCGGTGCGGCGGGCTTCCAGCATCTCCGCGACGGAGTCGCCGTCGAAGAAGCGGAAATCCTCCTTCTTCTTGCGGTTCAGCAGGTTGGTGCCGGTCAGCCGGAGCACGAAGCGCTCTGCGAACCGCTTCTCGATGAAGGCTTCCAGTTCCTGGCCGTAGCGCAGGTCGATCGTCTCGTCCAGAGAGGACTCCTCGGCGCCGCTGCGGCCGGAGAGCGAGGCACCGAAGCTCACGTCCCAGGACGGCAGCGTCTGAATGAAGCCCACATTGTAGACGTGGCGGGGCTGGTTGTTGAAGCGGCGGTCCTCGCCCGTGAAGGGGTCGGTGATGCTGCTGTCCAGCCAGGTGTAGTTGGCGAACACGCCCGTGTCCGGCAGGCCCGCGAAATCCAGCGGCAGCGACAGGTCCGCCTCCACCCCCCAGGTTTCACCGTCACCGATGTTGCGCGCCTGATAGACGCTGCCGCCGGCCTCCGCCTCCTCGCCGGTATTGACCAGTTCGATGACATCGGTGACATCGCGGTAGAAGACGTTGACGCCGAAGATGCCGCGGCGGCCGATCTGGCGCTCGTAGCCGACGTCGATGCCCCAGGCCATCTCGTTCGCCAGCGACGGATTGCCGATCAGCTCGTCATCGTCCGCCGGTTCCTCCTCCTGGCGGTAGGGCGCCAGCAGGTCGTAGTCGGGCCGGCGGACGGTGCGGGCGACCGACAGCAGGAAGTGGTCGGATGCCGTCGGGTTGTAGCGCAGATGCGCCGACGGGTTCAGGTTCTTCGAATCGTGCGAGCCGTCCTCGCCGTCGCTGTCCACCTCACGGTCGGTCATCTCGTAGCGGGCACCCAGGTCCAGCATGACGCGGTCGGTCAGATCCAGCGACAGGCGGGCATAGGGGTCGATGCGCGTCTCCTTGATCGTGTAGATGGCCCCCGGCGGGGTCTCCTCCTCGACGTCGCCGCCGTCGATCTCGAAGGTGCGTTCGGCGTTGTCCCGCTTCTTGTGCAGCAGGTCGACGCCCAGCTTGGTGCGGAAGCCCTCCGGACCGAAACGGTAGCTGACGGTGCCGGTGACCTCGTCATCGTCGGTGTCCAGGGTCTCCCGCTCGACCAGCCCGGCCTCCGCGACGGTGTCGCCTTCGTCGGTCTCGGCCGTCGTATCCTCGCGGAAACCCGACCAGCCGGCTGCCAGCCCCAGGTCCCCCGCACCCAGCGGCAGGGTGGCCTCGGCCCCCAGGGCATAGGTGCGCTGGCCGATGCGCTCGCGCTGGATCTCCACCTCGTCCAGTTCCAGCGCCGCCGGGCTGTCGCCTTCATAGGTCAGGGAGGTTTCGTCCTCGTCGCGGTCGGTGTCCACGACCAGACCGAACAGCCGCAGCGAGCCACCGCCCAGCGTCGTCGTCAGCTCGCCGTTGGCGGAGATATCGACGCCGTCACGGGTGTCGGACTGCAGCTCGCGGCCGGTGAACTCCTCGAAGTCGCCGTCGTAGAAGTCCGTGACCTTCTCCTTCGGATTGCGCCGCCCCTGGTAGTTCAGCGCCACCCAGTAGGAGGTGTCGCCGCTGCGCAGGGTATCGGCATAGGCCACGGCGGCCGACGGGCGGATCTTGCCGTCATCGTTGATCAGCCCGCCGATCTTGGCGAAGCCGCCCGCGAATCTGGCGCTGTCCTTGGTGATGACGTTCAGCGTGCCGGCCACGCCCTCGCTGGGCTGATCGGCGCGCGGGGCGCGGACGATCTCCACCCGCTCCACCAGTTCGGCCGGAATGCGGTCCACGAAGAAGCTGCGGTCGGCCTCACCGCCCGGTGCGGTGCGGCCGTTGATGAGAACCTGGGTGTATCCCGCCGGCAGGCCGCGCATCTGCACGGCGTCGTACTCCAGCACGTCCGAGGTGAAGGTGACGCCCGGCACCCGCTTCAGCATCTCGCCGACCGAGACCGGCTCGAAACGCTGGAAGTACTCCAGGTCGTAGGCCAGCACGGGGTTGGGATCGCTGGTCCGGTTCCGGAAGGCGATCGTCCCCGTGATGATGATCTCCTCGATCTCCTGGCGGACAGCCGCCTTGCCGGCTGCCGTCCCGGCCGTACCACCGGCCGTACCGCCCTGCGGCGCTGGGGCTTCCTGGGCCAGGGCGGGGGCGGTGAGGGCGGGCAGGGACAGGGCGGAAAGCAGCAGGGCGGCCGTCAGCCGCGGGCGGTGCCAGGACGTCATGGTCGTAAGCCTGTCTGGGAGGGCCGTCCGCGGCGGCCGGCGGGGGCGGATCGAGGAATACCGGGGCCGGGGAGAAGACCCGCCGGGTCGGATGCGGCCCGATCTAGAGGGCGGCCATGTCGGCCGCGTGTAACCCGCGTGAAGGTTCGGTGACGGGCGCCCCCGCCGTCCGCGGCGTGGTGACGCCCGGTCCGCACAGCGGCGGCCGCCAGGGTGGCTCTCACCGTATCCGGCCGTCTTCCGGCCTGTGGCACCGGAAGCGCAGTGCAAGCCCCCCTTTCGCCGCAACGCAAAAGGTTCATTGGACTGTCGGTGTCCTGACACTGAATTCGGGGAAGGGTCCGGCAACCCGACGAATGTCGTCATCACCACTTTCACGCTGGGGCCTTAACCATGTCGCGACCGGTCGTTTCCCGTGTCCTCCCGTTCCTGGGTGCCGCCCTTGTCGCTGCCGCGGTTCCCGCCGCGGCCGGTGCGCAGGAGATCGAGGAGATCATCGTCACCGCGCAGAAGCGCGCCCAGAGCGCGCAGGACGTGCCGATCGCGCTGACCGCCTATTCGGGTGAGTTCCTCGACCGTCTCGGCATCGACCAGCTCGACAAGCTGTCGGACTACGTGCCCGGCCTGCAGATCCAGTTGCAGAGCCCGAACAATCCCGGCTTCGTGATCCGCGGCATCACCTCCGACAGCGGCTCCTCGCAGCAGGAGGCGCGCGTCTCCGTGTTCGTGGACGGCGTGCCGGCCAGCCGCGCCCGCGGCGCCGTGGTGGAGATGTTCGACCTGGAGCGGGTCGAGGTGCTGAAGGGTCCCCAGGGCACCCTGTTCGGCCGCGGGGCGCAGATCGGCGCCGTCAGCATCATCACCGCCAAGCCCACCCTGGACGAGGTGGAGGTGAAGGCCGAGGGCAGCGTCGGCAACTACGGCCAGCGCCGGCTGGAGGCGGCGGTGAACCTGCCGGTCAACGACCGCGTGGCCGTGCGTCTGGCCGGCACCACCCGCGACCGCGACGGCTACATCGACAACATCGCCGGCAGCAAGGCGCTGATGGGCGTGGGCGTGCAGGCCGCCCGCGGCTCCTTCCTCCTGGTCCCGAACGACGACCTGACGATCACCGGCGTCGTCAACTACCAGGAGGACGACTACACGGGCACTGCCTTCAAGAACAAGCGCTTCGCCCCGGCCGGCGGCAGCACCAGCCCGTTCACGGCGGCGCAGCTCAACCGCGGCGACGAGCTGGGCACCGACCGCAGCCTGTTCAACGCGACCCTGACGGCCGAGTACGAGCTGAACGACAGCCTGATGCTGACCAGCATCACCGGCTACCGCGAGTTCAACGCGCTGGAGGAGTTCGACGCCGACGGCACCCAGGCCTACCTGCTGGAGTTCGCGGAGGACGCCCAGGGCAAGCAGTGGTCGCAGGAGTTCCGGCTGAACTATGAGATCGGCGACAAGCTGGAAGGCTTCGCCGGCGTCAGCTACTTCTACGAGGACGGCTTCCAGCGCGTGCCGCTGCGCACCGACGAGCGCCAGCTCGCCATCTTCAATCCGGGCGGTGCGCTGCCGTTCCCGAATCTCGGCCCGATCATCACCCCGGCCGGTACGCTGAACCCGCTGGTGGCGCTGCTCGGCCTGCCGCGCTCGGCCGGTAACCCGCTGCCCTTCCCGCTGCCCGCGCTGGCGACGGGCGAGTTCACCAACTTCGGCACCAACAAGGCCTATGAGGCCTTCGCCGACGCGACCTACCATGTCACCGAGGAATTCTCGCTGACCGGCGGCATCCGCTTCACGCATGAGGAGCAGGAGTCGGCCTTCCAGCAGTCGGTCAGCCCGACCGCCATCCTCTTGCCGGCCCTGTTCCCGAACGTGCCCCGGCGCGAGCTGTCCGAGGACTTCGACAGCGTCGTCGGCCGTCTGGTCGCCAGCTACCAGCCGACCCCCGACAGCCTGTTCTACGCCAGCGTCTCCCGCGGGCGCCGTCCCGCCGTCGTGCAGGTCGATGCGACCAACCGCGAGGTGCTGAAGAACGAGATCGTCTGGAGCTACGAGGCCGGCAGCAAGCTGAGCCTGCTGGACGACCGGCTGACGGCCGAGGCTTCGGCCTTCTGGTACGACTACTCCAACTTCCAGACGTCCGTCCGGGTCCCCAACTCGGCCCTGGTCCGGGTGGACGATGCCGGCGAGGCGCGCTCCTACGGCTTCGAGGTGGCGCTCAACGCCCAGGCGACGGAGTGGCTGACCCTGTTCGCCACCTACGGCTACATCAACGCCCGCATCGACGACGAGGACTCCAACGGCCAGCAGCAGGAGCTGGGCGGCAACACCTTCCGCCTGACGCCGAAGCACGCGGCCTCCGTCGGCGCCAACGCGGTCTATGCTGTGGCCGACAATCTAGAGGTCTTCTTCACCCCGTCCTTCACCTTCAAGTCGCGGGTCTACTTCGAGGATGCCAACACGCCGGGCATCGAGCAGGGCGCCTACGGCCTGCTGAACCTGCGTGGCGGCGTGCAGTCGGCCGATGGCGTCTGGACCCTGACGGCCTTCGTCGAGAACGCGCTGGACCGCGAGTACATCATCGACGCCGGCAACACCGGCGGCTCCTTCGGCCTGCCGACCTTCATCGCCGGCACGCCGCGCTTCTACGGCGTCGAAGTCTCCGCCCGGTTCTAAGGGAACCCGCACCATGACCAGCCAGACCAAGACCGGCGGCATCAGCCGCCGGTCCTTCCTTGACCTCATGCTCGCCGCCGGCGCCATGACCGCCGTGACGGCCGGGGCGGGCCTCGTGCCCGGCCTGCGCACGGCGCTGGCCGCGGCGGGGGAGAGCTTCCACTTCCCGCAGGGCCTCGCCTCGGGCGACCCGATGCCGGACCGGGTGGTGCTGTGGACCCGTGTCGAGGCGAAGGACCCCGCCGCCGCGGCGCGGCCGGTGGACCTCACCCTGCATGTCTCGGAGACGCCGGACTTCGCCACGGTGGTGGTCGAGCGCACGGTCGCGGCGCGGCCGGAGCACGACCACACCGTCCGCGTCCTGGTGGACGGGCTGCGGCCGGACCGCGTCTATCATTACCGCTTCGTGGCCCCCGACGGGGCGGTGCCGGAGTTCACCGGCCGCACCCGGACGGCGCCGGCACCCGATGCGGACCGCACGGTGCGGCTGGCCTTCGTCTCCTGCCAGAATTTCGAGGACGGCTTCTACGGCGCCTACCGCACCCTGCTGAAGCAGGATGCGGCGGCCGGGGCGGACGGCATCGACTTCGTGCTGCATCTGGGCGACCAGATCTACGAGACGGTGGGCGGCGGCCATGCCCGCACCATCCCGCCGCTGCCCAGCGGCGGTGGCGAGACGAAGTGGGGGGCGGCCCGCAACGCCCTGACGCTGGAGGATTTCCGCTACCTCTACCGGACCTACCTGTCCGATCCGGACTACCGGGAGGCGCGGGCCCGCTTCCCCTTCATCTCGATCTGGGACGACCACGAGTTCGTCAACGACTACTGGCAGTCGGTCATCACCTACACGCCGGCCGGCAAGTCGGCGCCGACCACCAAGGCCGCAGCCAACCAGGCGTGGTTCGAGTACATCCCGGCTCTGCTCACCGGCACCGTCGGCGTGCCGGGTGTGGCGCCGGCCGCGAAGGACTTCCAGCCGGTCAGCGTCACCGACGTGGACGCCACCCATGCGCCGGTCGATGACGACAACCTGTTGCAGGAGCCGAACAACCTCGCCGCCATCGGCAGCCTGACCATCTACCGCAGCCTGCGCTTCGGCCGGCATGTGGAACTGGTGCTGACCGACACGCGCAGCTACCGCTCCGACCATGCCGTGCCGGACGAGCTGGGCATCGCCGTCAGCGGTCAGGCCACCTACATGCTGCCGCTGCCGCTGGTCGCGGTGATGGATGCCGGCCGCACGGCCAACGGGGGCAACCCGCCGGCCGTGCTGACGCTGGGCGACAAGCAGGTGCCGAACCCGCGCAAGGACAGCCCGGCCGGCACGCTGCTGGGCGGGCCGCAGAAGACGTGGCTGAAGGAGACCCTGGTCCGCAGCGACGCGACCTGGAAGCTGCTGGCGACCTCCGTGCCGTTCCTGCCGATGCGCGTGGACATGGCCCGGATCGACCCGAAGGCCCAGACCCTGGTGCTGACGGCGGACGCCTGGGACGGCTATCTGGCCGAGCGGCGGGAACTGATGGGCTTCCTGCGCAGCCGGGGCGTCGGCAACGTGGTCAGCCTCAGCGGCGATCATCACCAGAGCTTCGCCGGCCTGATCTATGACGACTACGAGGCGGCGGAGCCCGTGCCGGTGTCGATGGAGTTCAGCATCACCGGCGTCGCCAGCACCCCCGTGTTCCAGGCCTTCGCCGCCGCCGTGTCGAAGGACGAGAACCCGCTGAAGCCGCTGATCGTGGCGGACGGCGCCGTCTTCGGCCGTCCCGGCACGGTGGCGGAGATGCTGAACATGACGCTGCGCTACGGCACGCTTGCCTCCGTGACGGCCGTGAAGACGGGCGATCTGGCCCAGGGGCTGGCCGCGCGCAACCCGGCGCAGAACCCGCACCTGCGCTATGTGGACAGCAACTCCAACGGCTTCGGCCTTGTCACGGTGGACGCCAGGGGCACCCGCGTGGAGCTGGTGACCGTGGCACCCGCGCGCCGGTCCTACGGGCCGGACGGGGCGCCGGTGCTGCGCACCGCCCGCTTCGACATCGCCCCCTGGGGCGAGGGCGCGCCGGCGGTGCTGGACGAGCCGGCCATCGAGGGGGAGAAGCCGTTCCCGCTGGCCTGAGCCGGCGGGAACGTCCCTCCCGTCAGCGTCACTTCCTCGCCGGGCGCAGGGCCGCCAGCGCATCGGCGGGGAAGTCGGCGAACACCCCGTCCACCCCCGCCGCCGCAAACGCCGCGGCCTCCGCCCCGGCATCGCCCTTCAGGGCCGGGAAGCGCGGGTCGGAGCTGTCGCCCCGGCGCAGCTCCGCCGGCAGGAAGTAATTCTCGGACCGCAGGGTCCAGACATGCACGGCCAGCCCGGCCGCATGCGCCCGCCGCACCAGATCCGTGGCCGGCAGCGACCGCGCCTCGGCGTCCCGCGGGATCACCAGCACCTTCTCGGCCCCGATGCCGTCGGCGTAGCGGGCGATCTCCGTCAGGCCCGTCTCCGTCAGCAGGTCGGCATAGCTCCTGCTGTCGCCGGCCGCCGCCAGATCGGCCGGCGCGCCGTCGGCGGCGACAAGCTGGACCAGGGGCAGGTCCGTCATCCCCCGCAGTTCCTTCAGGTTCCCGACCTCGAAGGACTGGATGAAGACGGGGGCGGTGCGTCCCCGGTAGCCCGCGGCGTGCAGCGCCTCCACCAGCCGCGGCTCCAGCGCCAGCCCCAGGGCGCGGAAATGGCCCGGATGCTTGGTCTCGGGATAGAGACCGATGCGCCGCCCCGTCTCCGCCTCCTTGCGGCGGACCAGCGCGATCACCTCCGCCAGGGTCGGCACCGTCTCCTGCCCGTCGAAGGCGGTGTTGCCGGGGCGGAGCTGCGGCAGCCGTTCGCGCGCCCGCAGGGTCTTCAGCTCGGCCAGGGTGAAGTCCTCCGTGAACCAGCCGCTGACCTCCGCCCCGTCGATCCGCTTCGTCGTGCGACGCCCGGCGAACTCGGGTCGGTCGGCCACGTCGGTGGTGCCGGAGATTTCGTTCTCGTGGCGGGCGACCAGCACGCCGTCGCGCGTGGCGACGAGATCGGGCTCGATGAAGTCGGCCCCCTGGTCGATCGCCCGCTCATAGGCCATCAGCGTGTGCTCCGGCCGCTCCCCGCTGGCGCCCCGGTGGGCGATGACCAGGACGGGTCTGGCTGCCGTCTCCGCGTTCCCCGGCTCCGCCGCCCTGCCGTCCGTTCCCGGAACGGCGCTGCCCAGCGTCGCCGCCAGGGCCAGGACCGCCAGTCCTGCCCGTCGCACTCCCATCATCTCTCCTCCGGACCTCTCTCGGGCGAAAGGGGGCAGGATCGGGGCCTTCCGTTACAGATCCAATCGCGGAAGACCACACGGATGACGGGTGTGCGATTTCGGATTAACAAATTTATCCGAATGTGTAAGAATTAGAACAAATACAGTTATATTCCCAGGGAGGGGAGGCGTGGGCATGGCTGTCGACTGGGCCGATCCGGTCTTTGCGGAAAGCGTGGAGATCCTGGCGGACGCGATGGACGGGATCGGCGACCGTACCGCCGATGCGCGGCGCATCGCCTTCGCCCTGCGCGCGCGTCCGGAGGCGAAGACGATGGCGGCGGTGGAGGGGTCGTTCAACAGTCTGCCCGGGCGCGTGCGGCGGGAGATCGCCCGCCAGGGCCTGATGATCGCCAGGCTGCGCGCCGTCGCGGGTGCCCCCGAACCCGATCCCTACGGCAATCCCTGGGCGATGTCCCCGTTCCGCAGCACGCTGGACGCCGCCGGCTGATCCGCCGGAAGCCCCTCCGGTCCGTAGGGAATAGATCGTAGTCCGAACGGCTTCGCCGGCGAATGGTGCGACAGGGAAACGCACTTCCGGTTCCGTCGCCCGCCCTCACATCCTGCGCCACACCGCAGGAACCATGAGCGGACGAGGAAAGACCATGACGCCCGCGCAGCAGCACCGGCCCCCTGGCAACCGCCCCGGAGGAGGCAGGCCATGGAAGCGTTGACCCTGGCCCGCCTCCAGTTCGCGGCCAACATCACCTTCCACATCCTGTTCCCCACCATCACCATCGCGCTCGGCTGGCTGCTGCTGTTCTTCAAGCTGCGCTTCCGGGCCACGGGCGAGTCGCGCTGGATGGAGGCCTACGGCTTCTGGGTGAAGGTGTTCGCCCTCAGCTTCGCGCTCGGGGTCGTTTCCGGCATCACCATGAGCTTCCAGTTCGGCACCAACTGGCCCGGCTTCATGGAGACGGTCGGCAACATCGCCGGCCCGCTGCTGGCCTACGAGGTGCTGACCGCCTTCTTCCTGGAGGCGACCTTCGTCGCCATCATGCTGTTCGGTTTCCGCAGGGTGCCGGACTGGGTCCACACCGGGGCGACGCTGCTGGTGGCTGTCGGCACCACCCTGTCGGCGTTCTGGATTCTGGTGCTGAACAGCTGGATGCACACGCCGGCCGGCTTCGAGATGCGGGACGGCGTGGCGCATGCCACCGACTGGCTGGCGATCATCTTCAACCCGTCCATGCCCTACCGGCTCGTCCACATGCTGCTGGCCTCCGGCCTGAC
The DNA here is from genome assembly GCF_000016185.1 of Rhodospirillum centenum SW. Classification (NCBI taxonomy): domain Bacteria; kingdom Pseudomonadati; phylum Pseudomonadota; class Alphaproteobacteria; order Rhodospirillales; family Rhodospirillaceae; genus Rhodospirillum; species Rhodospirillum centenum. The sequence goes on along the minus strand of NC_011420.2, from coordinate 286,670 downwards.
CGCGGCCTTCCTGGTGGCCGGCCTGTCCGCCTGGCGCTGGCGGCGGGGCGACCGCTCGCCCGGGGTGCTGGCGGCGCTGCGCACGGGCGTCGCCGTGGCGGCCGTGCTGATCCCCCTTCAGATCGTCGCCGGCGACCTGCACGGGCTGAACACGCTGGAGCATCAGCCGGCGAAGGTCGCGGCCATGGAGGGGAACTGGCAGACCCGCCCGAACGTGCCGCTGCTGCTGTTCGCCGTGCCCGACGAGGAGACGCGGACCAACCGCTTCGAGATCGCCGTGCCCGGCGGGGCGAGCCTGATCCTGAAGCACGACACGGCCGGGGTTGTGCCGGGCCTGGACGATTTCGTCGGCCAGCACCCGCCGGTGGCGCCCGTGTTCTACGGTTTCCGCATCATGGTCGGAGTCGGGCTGCTGATGCTGCTGGTCTCCTGGGCCGCGCTCTGGCAGCTCCGCGGCGGGCGGGAGCCGCGGCCCTGGCTGCTCCTGGCCCTGGTCGGGATGACCTTCTCCGGCTGGGTGGCGACGGTGGCCGGCTGGTACGTGACGGAGATCGGGCGCCAGCCCTGGCTCGTGTCGGGCCTGCTGCTGACGCGGGACGCGGCCGGCGCCGTCCCGGCGGCCTCCATCGGCATGACCCTGGCGATGTACCTGATCCTCTATGCCGGGCTGCTGGCGGCCTATGTCGCCGTTCTCTTCAGACTGGCGGCGAAAGCGGGCGGCGCCGTCGGACACCGCCCCGTGGCGGCACCGCTGCCCGTCCCTGCGGTCGGGTGAGGGACACCATGGAGATGATGGACTCCGGGCACTGGCTGCCCGTCGCCTTCACGGTCCTGATGGGGGTGGCCGTGCTCGCCTATGTCGTGCTGGACGGCTACGACCTCGGCGTCGGCATCCTGATGGCCGATGCCGACGACGCCCAGCGCGACCGCATGGTGGCCAGCATCGGCCCCTTCTGGGACGCCAACGAGACCTGGCTGGTCCTGGCCGTGGGACTGCTGCTGGTCGCCTTCCCGGTGGCGCATGGAATGATCCTGGGCGCGCTCTACCTGCCCGTGGCGGCGATGCTGCTGGGGCTGATCCTGCGCGGCGTCTCCTTCGAGTTCCGGGCCAAGACGGAGGGCGTGCAGCGCCGCTGGTGGAACCAGGCGTTCATCGCCGGGTCCCTGCTGGCGGCGCTGGCCCAGGGCTATATGCTGGGGCTCTACGTGCTGGGTCTGCCGCAGGGACCGGCCGCCATGGCGTTCGGCATGCTGACGGGGCTCTGCCTCGCGGCCGGCTACGCCTTCATCGGCGCTGCCTGGCTGATCCTGAAGACGGACGGTCCGCTGCAGGCGAAGGCCGTCGTCTGGGCGCGGCGGACGCTGGGGCTGGCCGCGCTGGGCATGGTCGCCGTGTCGGTCGCCACGCCGCTGGCCAGCGGACGGATCGCGGAGCGCTGGTTCGCGCTGCCCGAGCTGTTCCTGCTCGCCCCGGTGCCGCTGATGGCGGCGTTGCTGTTCGGCATCGTGGCCCTGGCCCTGCGCGGGCTGCCCCGCGCCGACGACCGCTGGTCATGGGTGCCGTTCGCCGGAGCCGTGGGCATCTTCGTGCTGGGCTTCCACGGGCTGGCCTATTCCTTCTTCCCCTATGTCGTGCCGGAGCGCCTCACCGTCTGGGAGGCGGCGAGCGCCCCGGAAAGCCTGATGATCATCCTCGTCGGGGCGGCGGTCGTGCTGCCGCTGATCGCCGCCTACACGCTGTTCGTCTACCGGGTGTTCCGCGGCAAGGCGACGGAACTGCGTTACGACTGACCGCCCGCCGCCCGGCCGGCGGCGGGGTGCGGGTGCTCCAGGAAGAAGCGCAGCATCTCGCGGGAGGCGTCGGGGCCGCGCGGGTCGGTGTAGCTGCCCTCGGCGCTGCCGCCGGCCCAGGCGTGTCCCGCCCCGTGGATGGTCCAGTGCTCCACCAGCACCCGGCCGTCACGGCCGGCGTGCAGCGCGCGCGTGAAGGAGCGGCCGCCCTGTGCCCGGCCGCGCTCCACCCGCGGCGTCCCGGTGACGACGGTGCCGGAGAACTGCGTCACCACCGCCTCGCCGTTCCTGGGGTTGACGGTGCTGTCCCGGTCGCCGTGAAAGACGATGGCCGGCACCGGCCGCCCGTGGCTGCCGTGGTGGACGGGGCGGCCGGGCGCCGCGCCCTGGCGCATCGCCGTGAAGGCGCCCGGCAGGTCGCGGGCGGCACCGCAGGCCAGCCCCGAATGCACGCCGACCGCGGCGAACAGCTCCGGATAGGCCAGCGCCAGGATGGCCGCCTTGGCCCCGCCGGCGGACAGCCCGGCGACGTAGACCCGCGCCGGGTCCGCGTCGTGGGCGCGCATGATCTCGCGCGTGATGCCGGCGATGATCGCGGGTTCCCCGCGGTCGCGGCCCTGGTCCTCCGGCCGGAACCAGTTCCAGCAGCCCGACGGGTTGGCGCCACTCGTCTGGGCCGGCCAGACCACGATGCAGCCATGCTGCTGTGCCAGCAGGTTCATCCGGGTTCCGGCGGCGAAGTCCTCGGGCGTCTGGGTGCAGCCGTGCAGCATCACGATCAGCGGCCGCGGCCGCTCCGGCGTCCCGGCGGGGACGAACAGCCGGTAATCGCGGGCGCCGGCGGCGTTGGCGAAGCGGTGCGCGGTCATGCGGCCGTCCCCCGGCTCCGGGGGCGGGCGTTCCGGTTCGGCCACCCGCACGGACTCGGCGGCCAGATCCAGGGTGGGCGGGTCCAGCACGCGGGCATCGGCCGGCGGTGGCGAGGGAGTGCGGTTTCCGGACTGCCGTCCCAGCAGGCGCTGGATCAGGGCGGTCGCCTCCGCCAGCCGGCCCGACCGGGTCAGCCGCGTCGCCTCGGACATGCCGGGCATCAGATCGTCGAGTTTCACGGGGGGAGGTCCTTTCACGGGGGGATCAGCGGATCCGGTCGGCCAGGGCTGCCTTCACGGCGGGGCTGGCATGCAGCGCGCCCAGGACGGAGACGGAGGCGATGGCGGCGCGCGCCAGCTCGGGCGTCACGTCGGTGGCGATGCTGGCAAGGCCCAGCACCTGGATGCGCAGGGGGCTGCCGGCATCGCGCGCCGCTTCCAGGTCCTGCCGGGTGTAGTGGCGCAGGCCCAGATCCACCGCCTTGCGCTTCACGGACTGGCGGACGGCCTCGCCGTGCCGTTCGATCTGATTCCGGATTGCCGTTCGGATGAAGTCGGTGCGGTTGGAATAGAACCCCTCCGCCACAAGCAGATCGATGTGGCCCAGATCCACGAACCCGAGGTTGATCGTGATCTTCTCGCTCTCCGCTGCCTTGGGCCGCAGCTCATGAACCGTTTCCACCATGGCGCTACCATCCATCCACCATCCACATGGATGGAAAGTGGACACGAACCGTAGGGTTTCCAAGGGGTGGGGGCGCGCGCAGATGCCTCATGTGCCCGGACTTTGATTTGCGTCAAATACGTCCGCCAAAGTTCACGTCAGCTTGGCGGAAACCCGAACGCCAGGAAGGTTCCCATGCGCGTCCTGCTTATCCATCCCAACTACCACTCTGGCGGCGCCGAGATCGCCGGCAACTGGCCGCCGGCATGGGCGGCGTACCTGGCCGGCGCCCTCAAGCAGGCGGGCTACACGGACTTCATCTTCGTCGATGCGATGACCAACAACCTCTCCGAGGATGAGGTGCGGGCCATCTTCGAGAAGGAGAAGCCCGATCTCGTCGGCGCGACGTCCATCACCCCGTCGATCTACAAGGCCGAGCGCCTGCTGCAGATCGCCAAGGAGGTGAACCCGAACATCGTCACCATCCTGGGCGGCATCCACGCCACCTTCATGTATCAGCAGGTGCTGAGCGAGGCCCCCTGGGTCGACGCCATCGCCCGCGGCGAGGGTGAGGCGATCCTGGTCAATCTCTGCCGCGCCATCGAGGACGGCACCTGGGCGACCGACCGCAAGTCGATCAAGGGCATCGCCTTCATCGAGGACGGCAAGATCGTCGCCACCCCGGCTGAACCGCCGATCGCGGATGTCGATACGATCAATCCCGACTGGTCGATCCTGGAGTGGGACAAGTACATCTACATCCCGATGGGCGTGCGCGTCGCCATCCCGAACATGGCCCGCGGCTGCCCCTTCACCTGCTCCTTCTGCTCGCAGTGGAAGTTCTGGCGTAACTACCGCGTCCGCGACCCCAAGAAGGTGGTCGATGAGATCGAGACGCTGGTGCGCGACCACAAGGTCGGTTTCTTCATCCTCGCGGACGAGGAGCCGACCATCCACCGCAAGAAGTTCATCCAGTTCTGCGAGGAGATGGAGCGGCGCAAGCTGCCGGTGCTGTGGGGCATCAACACCCGTGTGACCGACATCCTGCGCGACGAGGAACTGCTGCCGCTGTACCGCCGCGCCGGCCTCGTCCACGTCTCGCTCGGCACCGAGGCTGCGGCCCAGCTCAAGCTGGACCTGTTCAACAAGGAGACCACGATCGCCCAGAACAAGAAGGCGATCGAGCTTCTCCAGAAGAACGGCATCGTCGCCGAGGCGCAGTTCATCGTCGGCCTGGAGAACGAGACCGCCGAGACGCTGGAGCAGACCTACCAGATGGCGATGGACTGGGGTCCGGACATGGCCAACTGGGCCATGTACACGCCCTGGCCGTTCTCCGACCTGTTCCGCGATCTGGGCGACAAGGTCGAGATCTACGACTTCGAGAAGTACAATTTCGTCACGCCGATCATCAAGCCGGCCGCCATGGACCGCGCCGAGCTGCTCGACCGCGTGATGAACAACTACCGCCGCTTCTACATGCGCAAGAGCCTGTTCCATTATCCGTGGATCAGGGACAAGGTGAAGCGCAAGTACATGCTCGGCTGCCTCAAGGCGTTCCTCAAGAGCGGCTTCGAGCGCAAGTTCTACGATCTGGGCCGTGTCGATTACTGGGGTCCGCAGTCGAAGAAGAAGGTCGACTTCAAGTTCGACCGCAACCGTACCGCGGCGCTGCTGCCGCTGGCGGACGACTGGGAGGCCGCGGCCGACAAGGCGCGCAAGGCCCGGCTGAAGGCCGCCGAGAAGGAGAAGGCGAACCAGCAGCCGGTGGACGAGGTCGAGCTGGAGGATACCGCCGACATCGAGGCCAAGGGGATCGTCATCCCGATGGCCTGTGGCGGTGGCAAGGACCAGCTTCCCGACGAGGTCGAGGAGACGACCGAGGCCGGGAAGAAGCCGGCCGCGGTTCCCATGGCCTGCGGTGGCGGCAAGGAGCAGCTCGCCGAGACGGTGGGCGGCGACGACTGAGGACCCGCACCCGTGAGCGTTGACAGCGTCTCGCCCCTGCCTGCTCCGGTCGCGGACCGGGGCGGGCAGGGGCAGCCACCCGGCGGCTCCGGACACGGGGCCGACCAGGGTGGGACCGATCATGGCGTGGACATGGCCTTCCGCATCGGCCCGAACGCCATCATCCAGATGGAGGCGGTGCTGCGGGACCGTCTCGGTCCGGCCGAGACGGTGCGCCTGCTGACCGAGGCGGGCCTGTCCCGCTATCTCGACACCCCGCCCGGCCAGATGGTGGACGAGCGGGAGGTCAATGCCCTGCACCGGGTTCTGCGGGCCGAACTGGGCGTGGCCCAGGCGCGGCGCCTCTCGCATGAGGCGGGGCAGCGCACCGGCGATTACCTGCTGGCTCACCGCATTCCGAAGCCGGTGCAGGTGATCCTGAAGCTGCTGCCGGCCCCCTTGGCCAGCCGCGTCCTGCTCTCGGCCATCGGCAAGCATTCCTGGACCTTCTCCGGGTCCGGCACCTTCACCATCCGCTCGGCCAGCCCGGCCGTCGTCAGCATCGAGAACTGCCCCATCGCCCGCGGCGCGACGGGGACGGAGCCGGTCTGCGACTTCTACACCGGCACCTTCGAGCGGCTGTACCGCGTGCTCGTGCATCCCCGCGCCCAGGCCGAGGAGACGGAGTGCGAAGTGACAGGGGCCTCCCGCTGCACCTTCGAGGTGCGCTGGTAGGCGCTGTTCTTCCGAGCCGGTCCCGATGGAACGAAGCCCCCGACCGCCGGCCGGGGGCTTCCGCTTTTTCCGCCCCCCCCCAAGGTCTCCCAAGGCTCTTCCAAGCCTCTTCCAAGCCTCTCCCAGGGCGCAGCCTGTCGCGGTCATGCGCAACACCGGGGCAGAAGGTGTTGCGCAGGCTCCGCCCCCTATTCGGCGGCGGCGCGGACCGGCGGCAGCGTCTCACCCGTGCCGGGGACGGCCTCCGGCGCTGCGCGGCGGTCGGCGGCGATCAGCATGTAGACCGACGGCAGGATGAACAGCGTGAACAGCGCGCCGATGGCCATGCCGGCCACCAGCACGATGCCGATGCTGTTGCGCGCCGCGGCCCCCGGTCCCTCCACCAGCACCAGCGGGAAGTGGCCGACGACGGTCGCCGCGGTGGTCATCAGCACCGGCCGCAGCCGGGTCAGCGCCGCCTCGCGCACCGCCTCCAGCTTCGACCGGCCCTCCTCCTGGAGATGGTTGGCGAACTCCACGACCAGGATGCCGTTCTTGGCGATCAGCCCGACCAGGGTGATCAGGCCCACCTGGCTGTAGATGTTCACGGTGGTCAGGCTCAGGAACGGGAAGACCAGCGCGCTGGACAGGGCCAGCGGCACCGACCCCAGCAGGACCACCAGCGGATCGCGGAAACTGCCGAACTGCGCCGCCAGCACCAGATAGATCAGCAGCAGCGCGAAGCCCAAGGTGCCGATCAGGGTGTTGCCCTCCTGCCGGATCTGCCGGGACTCGCCGGCATGGTCCAGCACATAGTCGGCGGGCAGGATCTCGCGGGCCGCCTGCTCCAGCGCGCTCAGGGCCTGTTCCTTGGTGACGCCGGGCACCACACCGCCATAGACGCGGAAGCTGTCGGCCTGCTGGAACCGGGTCAGGGCGCGCGGGGCCGCCCCGGTCTCCAGCCGGGCGATGCTGGAGACCGGCACCGCCGCGCCCGACGGCGTGCGGATCTTCAGGTCCAGAAGCTGGTCGGCCGTGGCCTTGGCGTCGTTGCCGACCTGCGGCACCACCTTGTAGGCACGGCCGTCATAGTTGAAGCGGTTGACATAGTTGCCGGCCAGCAGCACGCCGAGCTGACGCCCGACCTCCGCCAGATCCATGCCCAGATCGGCGACGCGCTCCCGGTCCACCGCGATCTTCACCTGCGGCAGGTCGATGCGCAGGTCGGTGTCGGCGTACATGAACAGGCCGCTCCCGAACGCCGCGCCGACCAGGCGCTGGGAGAAGGCCGCCATCTCCTCCGGCGAGGCGATGCCCTTCACCACCAGCTCCACGTCGTAGTTGCCGGAGACGGGCAGGGCGGGGAACAGCACGGGGAAGGCCTGGATGCCGCTGATCTGCGACAGGGCCTCGAAGAACAGGGGTTGCAGCTCCTGGGCCGAGCGGTCGCGCTCGGTCCAGTCCTTCAGGACCACGCCGCCGAATCCGTTCGAGGGCAGCACCACCTGCCAGAGGAAATTGGTCTCCGGGAAGGTCTTCGCCGTATCGACCAGAGCGTCCATGTGGCCGCTGGTATAATCCAGCGTCGCATCCGGGGCAGAGGTGACCATGATGAAGATGTCGCCCTGGTCTTCGACCGGCGCCAGCTCCTTGCCGGAGAACAGGAACAGCGGCACCGACAGCAGGGCGACGAACAGGCCGAAGGCCAGCACCGGCGGCCGGTAGCGCAGCGTGCGGTCCAGGCCGCGGGCATAGGCGTCGCGCACGGCGTCGAAGATCGTGTTGACCCGGCGGGTGAACCAGCCTTCCCGGCCACCCTCCGCGGCGAAGCGGGCGCTCATCACCGGCGAGAGCGTGATGGCGACGACGCCGGACATCAGCACGGCGATGGCAAGGGTGAAGGCGAACTCCCGGAACAGCACGCCGGTCAGGCCGGACAGGAAGCCGATCGGGGCATAGACCGCGGCCAGCGTGATGGTCATGGCGACGATCGGCCCGAAGAGCTGGCGCGCGCTGGCCAGCGCCGCCTCGGTCCGCGACCGGCCCTCGCGCATGAAGCGGGAGACGTTCTCGACCACGACGATGGCGTCGTCCACCACCAGACCGACCGACAGCACGATCGCCAGCAGGGTCAGCAGGTTGAAGGAGAAGCCCAGCGCCAGCATCATGCCGGCGGCGCCGATCAGCGACACCGGGATGGCGACCAGCGGCACCAGGGCCGTGCGGACGGAACCCAGGAACAGGAAGACCACCAGCCCGACGATCAACACCGTCTCGGCCAGGGTCTTGCCGATCTCCGTGAGCGCCCGCTCCATGTAGATGGTGCCGTCATAGGCCATCTTGATCTCGACGCCCGGCGGCAGCGCCGCCCGGATCCGGTCCAGCTCGGCCCGTAGATCGTAGCCCAGGGTGATCTCGTTGGAGCCGGGCAGGGGCCAGACGGACAGGTAGACGGCCGGCACATGGTCCAGGCGGACATCCGCCGCCGGTTCCTCCGACGCCAGGGAGATGCGCGCGATGTCGGACAGGCGGATAATGGAATCCGCGCTCTCCCGCACGATGAGCTGCTCGAACTCCGCCTCGGTCTTGAGGTCCGTGTCGGTCAGCAGATCGACCTGCACGGCATTGCCCTTCGACTGGCCGATGGCGGCCAGGAAGTTGTTGCGCGTGAGCGCGGCCTGCACGTCGTCGGCGCTGATGCCGAAGGCGTCCATGCGCGCGGCGTCCAGCCAGATCCGCATGGCCTGCGGCCGTGCCCCTTCCAGCCCGACCTTCTGCACCCCGGGCAGCACCGTCAGCCGGGGCTGCACTTCGCGGTCCAGATATTCGGTCAGCCGGGGCAGGTCCAGCGTGGTCGCCGTGACCGCCACATAGAAGGCGGCATAGGAACGGTCCGCCCGGATCACCTCCACGGTCGGCGGTTCGGCCTCGTTCGGCAGCTCGTTGCGGATCTGGTCCAGCCGGTTGCCGATCTCCGCCAGGGCCACGGTGCTGCTGTGGTTCAGCCGCAGCCGCACCGTCACCGTGCTGACCCCGGCGACGCTGCTCGACTCGACATAATCGACGCCGGAGATGGAGGAGACGGCGCGTTCCACCGGCGTGGTGATGAAGCCCTTCACCACCTCCGCCGGGGCGCCGACATAGACCGTCGTCACGACGACGGAGGCGCTCTCGATCTGCGGGAACTGCTGCACCGGCAGCTCCTGCGCCGCGCGCAGCCCGATCAGCAGGATCAGCAGGTTGACGACGATGGCGACGACCGGCCGGCGGACGAACAGTTCGACGAAACGCATGGCGGCCCCCTCAGTGCGCCGGAGCGCCTGCGGCGTCGGTCGCCGCCTCACCGCCCGGTGCCGGGCGGGTGTAGAGGCCGTTGACCGTCACGAGCATCCCCTCGCGCAGCTTGAAGGACCCGTCCGCCGCGACCGTCTCCCCCGCCTCCAGCCCGGACAGCACCGCCACCTCCGCGCCGCGCACCGGACCCAGCCGGACGAAGCGCTGGCGGGCGCGGGTCTGGCCGTCCTCCTGGGCCAGCACGAAGACATGGTCGCCATGCGGCGCCCGCCGCACCGCCGTCAGCGGCACGAACAGGGCGGGGCGGGGGGCGCCCGTCTCCGCCACGACATCCACGAAGGCGCCGGGTGTCAGGGCGTCGCCCAGGCCGGGGACCACCGCCCGCAGCCGCAGCGAGCGGGCGCCGTCGTCCACCGCCGCGTCCCGCGCCACGATGCGCGCCACCGCGGTGCCGCCGGGAAGCTGGGCGCCGGACAGGGCGACCGTGCCGCTCCCGGCCAGCAGCGGGGCGATGTCCTGCGGGAAGGCGAAATCCACGAAGGCGTCGTCGGACACGCCTTGCAGGCCGGTGATCAGGGTGCCTTCCGACAGGTACGCGCCGGGGTGCAGGTCGCGCAGGCCGACCCGCGCCCTGAACGGGGCGCGCAGGGTCTTCTTGGCGATCTGCACCTCCATCCCCTGCATCCGGGCCCGCAGCGCGGCAAGCTGCGAGCGGGCCTGGTCCAGCGTCGCCTCCGCCGTGGCCTGCGTCTTCACCAGCCGCTGCTGGCGTTCCAGGGTCAGTCGGGCAAGGTCCGCTTCCGCCTTCAGGGCTGCCAGATCCGCTTCCTCCTGCGCCGTGTCGAAGCGGACCAGTACCTGTCCCTCTTCGACCACGTCGCCGGAATCGAAGGCCACGTCGATGACCCGCCCGGCCAGTTCGTTGCGCAGTTCGACATGGCGCAGCGCGATGACCGTGCCCACGGTCCGGGCGCTGGTCGTGAAGGTTCCGGGTTCCGCCCGGGCCCCCTGGACCGTTTCCCGCTGTTCGGGATAGGACTCGGCCGCGGCGATGGCCCTGGTGATCTCGATGGTCTTGTAGCCGCCCAGCCCGGCGAGGATCGCCAGCATGGCAAGGACGGCGATGACCCATGATCTGATGCGCATGACCCGACCCTGTCGAAGGCCCCGCAGTCGGGGCGGACCTGATGGCTGAAGACGACGAACCCGGCAGAGGCCATGGGGCGGCCCGCCGGGCTGATGACGAAGGTATGGATCGGGGCGGACGATCGGCGGAAGTGGATTCCGCCTTGGCGCGGCCGGCCGCGGTCATTACCATGCAGACAGTATGTATGGATACGCACATACACGCTGTATGTCAATCATGGCCGCGGGCGGCGGCGGGACGGGAAGGGACGATGGCAGGACGGACTGCGCCGGCACGGCGGGGCGGCAGCAAGGCGGAACAGTCGGCAACGACGCGGGCAGCGCTCCTGGCCGAGGCGCAACGGCACTTCGCGGTCAAGGGGTTCGCCGCCACCACCGCAGAGGACATCCTCCAGCCGCTCGGCCTGACCCGGGGGGCGCTCTATCACCAGTTCTCAGGCATGCGGGATCTCTTCCGCACCGTCTGCCGGGACATGATGGACAGTTGCGGGAACGAGGTCCTCTCGGAGACGGGGGCCGCGACAGGAGACCCGGTGGAGCAGCTCCGGGCCGGGTGCATTGCCTTCCTGCGGCGCGCGGCGGAACCCGACTTCGCCCGCATCGTGCTGACAGACGGTCCTGCCGTCCTTGGCTGGGAGGCGATGGCCGAACTGGACCAGGGCACCTGGTATCCGCGCTTCATGGAGACGGTGCGTGGCGCCATCGCGGCCGGGGCCAGCCTGCCGGCCGACACGGACGCCGCGATCCGGATCGTGGACGGCGCCGTCGGGAAGCTGGCGGAGTGGGTGGCGACGGCGACCGACGACCGGGAGGAGGTGCTCCGCCGCGCCATCGCGGCGGTCGAGGCCCTGATCCGCGATCCGGCCTGAACGGCCGGTGCCCGGCGCGGAACGCCCCGCCCGGCAGGGCGGGGCGTCGCGTGGTCGGAATCCGTTCAGAAGCGCGTCAGCACGTTCAGCCCGATGGTGCGCGGCTTGATGACCTGATAGCCGACGCGGGCGCGGAAGCCGCGTTCGCGGTCCAGCGACAGGCGCGCATTCTCGTCGAACAGGTTGTTGACATAGCCCGCGATCTCCCAGGTGTCGCGGCGGACGCCCAGGCGCAGGTTGACGATGTCGTAGGCCGGCAGCTTCGGGTCGAAGCTGAAGCTGGTCGCCGGCTGGCCGCCGATCGGGATGCGGGTGACGGTGCCGACCGCGGCCGGGTCCTGGTCCACCGCCTGGGTGTAGCGCGAGCCGACATGCTGGTAGGTGGCCGTGACGAAGCCCAGCAGGTCGTCCGCGATCTCCTGTTCATAGTTGGCGCTGGCGTTGAACTGGAAGCGCGGCACGGTGGGCAGGCGGTTGCCGTCCTTGATGCCGCCGACGACCGTGGCGGCTCCCCCGGCCCCGACCGAGGACACGGTCTCCGTGAACTCGCTGTCCGTGTAGCTGGTGGAGACGGCCAGCAACAGCGCCTCGGTCACCTGGAAGCTCAGCTCGGCCTCGCCGCCCATGGTCCGGGCGTCGGCGTTGAAGACGATGCGGGAGGAGCAGGTGCCGGCGTCCAGCGTGACCTGGAGATTGCTGATGTCGGCATAGAAGCCGGCCAGATTGAGCTGACCGCGCCCCTCGGCAAAGCCGAGCTTGGCCCCGACCTCGTAGTTCCAGACGGTTTCGTTGTCGAAACTGGAGCGGCCGCCGAAGGTGACCAGATCCTGCGCCGAGCAGAGCGGGGCGTTCAGCGGGTCGTTGATGCCGCCCAGCCGGAAGCCCTTCGAGACCTGGGCGTTCAGCGTCAGATCGGGAGTCGCCGCGTAGCTGACGATCACCCGCGGGGAGAAGCCGTCGCTGCTGGTCTTGCCCGCCTGCCCGATGCTCTGGTCGGCGAACAGACCGTCGAAGTTCAGGACCCGCTCCTCCTCGAAGTCGAACCAGCGCACGCCGGCCGTGACGCTGAGCTGGTCCGTGAGGTCGTAGCTGCCCTCCCCGAACAGGGCGAGCTGCTTGAAGTCGTAAGGGATCAGCGAATAGTAGAGCACGTCGCGCGGCGCCAGCGGCCCGGCCGTGGGAATGCCGGTCAGGGCCTCGAAGCCCGGCACGTCCAGGCGCTGGGCATAGGTGCGCTCGATATCCGAATAGAAGGCGCCCAGCACCCACTGGAACGGTCCGTCGCCGTTCGATGCGACCCGCGCCTCCTGGGTGAAGACTTCCAGGTCGGTGGTGTCGTTCAGCGGCGTGGCGATGGAATAGACCGACCGCGGCAGCCCGCCCGGGGCAAAGGACCCCGGCTGCCCGGTGATCGACCCGGTGAGCGGTGAGGCGTCGCGCACCACCAGCAGGTCGCGGTCGGTGTAGGTGGTGATCGAGGTCAGGGTGACCGCGTCCAGTTCCCACTCCAGCGTCAGGTCGGCCAGCAGGAAATCGTCCTCGAACTGCTCCTCAAGCTGGGTGAACTGCTGGCGCTCGTCGAAGCGGTAGAGCCGTTGCGGATCGGTCGTCGGCGTCAGGTCGTTGGCGAGGATGTTGAAGACATCCTCGCGGTTGAAGCCGTTCGTCTCGATCTTCTGGTAGATGACGCGCGGGACGACGCTCAGCCCTTCGGTCGGCTCGACCAGGGCCGACAGGCGGAAGCCCTTGCGGGTGCCGTCATTGACGTTCTTGTCGATGCTGCCGTCGGGACGGACCGCATCGACGAAGCCGGCATAGTCGGTGTAGTAGCCGACGGCGCGGAACGCCGCCTTCTCGGCCAGCGGGACGTTCACCGCGCCGCGTGCCGACCAGCCGGTACCGCCGTCCTTCAGCGTTTCGATTCCGGCCTCCGCCGTACCCTCCACCTGCTCCGTCGTCGGACGGTTGGTGATGTAGCGGATGGTGCCGGAGAGCGAGCCCGAACCGTACAGCGTGCCCTGCGGCCCGCGCAGCACCTCCACCCGGTTCAGGTCGAACAGGTCGAGGTCCGGCGTGAAGAGGGACAGCGAGATGACCGATTCATCGAGATAGACGCCGACCTGCTCCTTCACGCCGGGCTGGTCGCGCACGATCTGCCCGGCGGAGATGCCGCGCACGGCCACCTGGCTCTGGCCCGGCCCCAGATTCTCGATGGTCAGGCCGACGACGTTGCGCGACACGTCCTCCAGAGTCTCGGCGCCGCGGGCACGGAGCTGCGCCTGACCCAGGGCATTGATGGAAAACGGCACGTCCTGAAGGGTCTCCTCACGCTTGCGCGCGGTGACCAGGATTTCCTCGATGAAGCCGCCCTGCGGCGGCGGGCTGCCGCCGGGCGGTGCCGACTGCGCCAGTGCCGGAGGTGCGCCGGCCATCAGGGCCAGGACCGCCGTTCCGCGGACAAGGCGTCCGCGGGTGGTGACCATAGGCATGAATGCTCCCCCTGTCTTCTTCGTTGCGCGACTCCTGCGGGACGGCGGCACTCCGGCGGCACCGTCCGCAAGGCCCTGCCGGGAGCATCGACCGTCCGCGCCCGTTGCTGGAGGGGGGCGGAAGATGTACTCCCGGTGGCAACAATCCTAGGGCGAGTCGATCCGGGCGCGCAACGGGTACAGGAAGGCGCCCGAATTACCCAGGGTCGAAGCCCCTGGGCATTCCGGCAATCCAGGGCATGTCAGTCGTCGGGATGGATGCCCCGCTCCGCCCGCCAGGTCTGGAGATCGGTTTCCGCCTCGGCGGAGGCGCGGTCGAGCAGGTCCCGCAGGTCGCGCAGAAGGGCGCCGGCCTGTTCCCGCATGGCGGTGTCGCTCAGCAGGGCGGCCGTCTGTTGGGCCAGCGCTGCGGCCGTCAGTTCGGCCTCGACCAGTCCGGCCAGCCTGTCCCGCATCGCCTCGTACCGCGCGGCGGCATTCTCCGTCATGGCGTCCCCCCGTTTCCCGGCATCATCCGGGAGCAACGGTCCGGGGCGGCCGGTTGTTGCGGCGCGGTCTTGACGATGGCGCCGGCGCCCCATCTTAACCTTACGGAACCCTGTGCCGCTGGACCTCGGCTGTCCGGACGGGGCCAGGGACACGGGACCGGGATCGGAATCCATGAAGCTGTCGCTTCCCTTTCTTGTCGTGCTGGTGGCCAGCCTGTTCGGGCTGGGGGTCTGGCTACACACCCCCGACAGGCCGCGCGACGAGCTTGAGGCGCTCTATCTGCGCTCTCCGGCGGACTACGTGCAGGCGGCGGGGATGCGCCTGCATGTGCGCGACGACGGCCCGCGCGACGCGCCGGCGGTGGTCATGCTGCACGGGTTCGGGGCCAGCCTTCACACCTGGGAGGGGTGGGCACAGGGGCTCGCCGGTCCGTTCCGCGTCGTCCGCTTCGACCTGCCCGGCTTCGCCCTGACCGGACCGGACCCGACGGGCGACTACGGCGACGAGCGCGCCATGGTGGTGCTGGAGGCGCTGCTGGACCGGCTCGGCATCGCCCGGGCCAGCCTCATCGGCAACTCCATCGGCGGCCGTATCGCCTGGAAGTTCGCGGCCCTGCATCCCGACCGGGTGGAGAAGCTGGTGCTCGTCTCGCCCGACGGCTTCGCCAGCCCCGGCTTCGAGTACGGCCGGAAGGCGGAGGTGCCGGGCATCCTCAATCTGATGCGCTTCATCCTGCCCACCGCCGCGGTGCGGGCCAACCTGCAACCGGCCTACGGCGACCCGGCCGTGCTGACGGACCAGCTCACCACCCGTTACCGTGACCTGATGCTGGCTCCTGGCGTGCGCGATGCCATGTTCGCCCGGCTGGAGCAGGTGATGCTGGAGCCGCCCGAGCCGCTGCTGCGCCGCATCCAGGCGCCCACCCTGCTGCTGTGGGGGGAGAAGGACGCCATGATCCCCGTCTCGAACGCCGCGGACTATGCCCGCGCGCTGCACGACAGCCGGACGGTGACCTTCCCCGATCTCGGCCATGTCCCGCAGGAGGAGGCGCCGGCGCGGTCGCTGGAACCCGTGCGCAAGTTCCTTGCCGAAGGATACCCCGGACTGGATGGTTAACGAATAGCGCTCCCTGCCCCAGAATTCGCTTGGTTACCCGCCGGACTCTACTAAAGTGCTGCTGCCGGTCCGCGTGGGCCGGCCAGGGAACGTGGCTGGTGGGAGCGTGCGCATGCGTGGTTGGTCTGCCTGGGTATCCGTCGCGGTCGGGTCCGGTTTCCTGCTGCTGGCCGCCGCGTCGGCAAGTGCCGATGCCATCCAGCAGACCAAGGGCGACTGGGAGGACAAGTTCCGCCAGCTTGAGGTGGACCTGCCGACCCCGAACACCTACCGCACCGCATCGGGCGCGCCGGGACACCAGTACTGGCAGCAGCGCGCGGACTACCGCATCGACGTGAAGCTGGACGCTGCGGGCAAGCGCCTCACGGCCAGCGAGACGGTGCGCTACACCAACAACTCCCCCGACACGCTGTCCTATCTCTGGGTCCAGCTCGACCAGAACATCTACAAGGACGACAGCATCGCCCGGATGACCGAGACGGTGCAGACCGGCGGGGCCCGCCGGCCGGCCACGGGCGGCGGCGACAACGGTGACCGCCTGACCTACAACGGCCTCGCCCGCGAACAGATCTTCAAGGACATCGAATTCGGGGTGGAGATCCGGGCCGTCACGGACGAGGCCGGCCACCCGCTGCCCTATCGCGTCGTCGATACGATGATGCGGATCGACCTGCCGCAGCCGCTCTCCCCCGGCAAGGCCACGACCTTCCGGATCGACTGGGCCTACAACATCGTGGACGAGGAGCGCGTCGGCGGCCGCAGCGGCTACGAGCACTTCAAGGACACCGATACGGACCTGTTCTTCCTGGCCCAGTGGTTCCCGCGCATGGCGGCCTACACCGACTATGCGGGCTGGCAGCACAAGGCGTTCCTCGGCCGCGGCGAGTTCACGCTGGAATTCGGCGACTACGATGTCTCCATCACCGTGCCGGCCGACCACATCGTCGCCGCCACGGGCGAGTTGCAGAACCCGTCCGACGTGCTGACGCCGGAGCAGCGCCGCCGCCTGGAACAGGCCCGCACCGCTACCAGCCCCGTCTTCATCGTCACCCCGGACGAGGCGAAGGAGAACGAGAAGGCGACGGAGACGGCGACCCGCACCTGGGTCTTCCGGGCGAAGAACGTGCGCGACTTCGCCTGGTCCAGCTCCAACAAGTTCATCTGGGATGCCATGGGGTTCCGCCAGGACAGCCCGCAGCAGCCCCAGGTGCTGGCCATGTCGTTCTACCCGAACGAGGCCGAGCCGCTCTGGTCCAAGTACTCGACCCAGGCGGTCGTCCATACGATGGAGGTCTATTCCAAGTTCTCCTTCCCCTATCCCTACCCGACGGCGCAGTCGGTCAACACCTGGGACCGGGGCGGGATGGAATACCCGATGATCACCTTCAACGGCTCGCGGCCGGTGAAGGACAAGAAGACGGGCAAGGTCACCTATTCCTCGCAGGCCAAGTACGGCCTGATCGGTGTCGTCATCCATGAGATCGGGCACATCTACTTCCCGATGACCGTGAATTCCGACGAACGTCAGTGGAGCTGGATGGACGAGGGGCTGAACACCTTCCTCCAGAATGTCGCCCATCTGGAGTGGGAGGAGAATTTCGGCGGCCAGGACCGCAACCCGAACCTGCCCGACACGATCACGGCCTACATGGTGAGCGAGAACCAGGTGCCGGTCATGACGCAGTCGGACAGCATCCTGCAGTTCGGCCCGAACGCCTACACCAAGCCGGCGACGGCGCTGACCATCCTGCGCGAGACGGTGCTGGGCCGCGACCTGTTCGACCACGCCTTCCGCGAATACGCCACGCGCTGGAAGTTCAAGCGGCCGACCCCGGCCGACTTCTTCCGCACCATGGAGGATGCGTCGGGCGTGGATCTCGACTGGTTCTGGCGCGGCTGGTTCTACACGACCGACCATGTGGACATGGCCATCGACGGCGTCCGCGAATACACCATCTCCACCCGCAATCCCGAGGTGGAGAAGCCGCTGGCCCGGACCGAGCAGCGGCAGGAGCGGGTCGAGCCGCTGATGCAGATCCATAACCGCGAGGACGGGCTGAAGACCCGGGTGGAGCGCATTCCCGACCTCAAGGACTTCTACAACGAGAACGACCAGCATACGGTCACGAACAAGGACCGCAACGACTACGCCGATCTGATCAAAGGCCTGGAGGACTGGGAGCGGGCGGCGCTGGAGCGGGCGCAGAAGGACGGCGATTTCATCTACTTCGCCGACTTCACCAACAAGGGCGGCCTCGTCATGCCGCTGCCCCTCAAGCTTACCTTCGCGGACGGCTCCAGCGAGTTCGTGATGATCCCGGTGGAGATCTGGCGCTACAACCCCAAGCGCGTCACCAAGATGCTGATCCGTCCGAAGCGCCTCGTCTCCATCGAGCTGGACCCGCGGCACGAGATCGCCGACGCCGACCGCAGCGACAACAGCTTCCCGCGCCGGATCGAGGCGTCGCGCCTGGAACTGTTCAAGGACAGGGAGTCCACGCGCAACCTGATGTCGGACATGCTGGTCGAGCTGAAGTCCGAGCGGACGGGCGACACCAAGGGCGAGGCGGACGAGGGGAAGGCCGGCGAGGGCAAGGCCGGGGAAGGCAAGACCGTGCCGCTCGGCCCGGCGCCGAAGGACGCGCCGCGGGACGGCAAGCCGGCTCCGGCCGCGGCGCCGGCCCCGTCGAAGTGAGGCCACCCGTGCTCGCACGCCGTCGCCTCCTCTCGCTCGCCCTGGCGGGGCTCGGCCTCGCCGGGGTGGCGGGTGCCCCCGGGCCGGTGCTGGCGCACCGGGCCAAGGCGGCGCTCACCACCATCGCCTGGAATCCGCGCAGCGGGACGCTGGAGGTGGTCCACCGCCTGCACGCCCATGATGCGGAGATCGCGCTCAACCGGGTGGAGAAGGTGGCGGCCCCGGACCTTGCCGACCTGAAGACCCGGGCGATCCTCGCCCTCTATGTGGAGAAGAATTTCGCGCTGGCGGATGCGGCCGGTGCGCCGCTGGCCCTGACGCTGGTCGGCGCCGAGGTGGAGATGGACCATGTCTATGTCTACCAGGAGCTGGCGCTTCCGGCGCCGCCGGCGGAACTGGCGGTGCGCGATACCATCATGCTGGATGTCTTCTCCGACCAGCTCAACCAGGTGAACATCGACTTTTCGGCAGACGGCACCGGCGGCGTCCGCACCCTGATGTTCCGCGGCACGGACGACTGGAAGACGGCCAAGCGCGGCTGACCGGCCGGGTCCGGGCTCCCGCCGGCCGCAGGTTCAGGGAGCCGCGGTCGCCGGGGCAGGCGGGCTGGCCGCCGCCACTTCCCGCGGGGCCAGCAGCAGATACATGGCCGGCGTCACCAGCCGCGACAGGAAGGTGGAGGAGACGAGACCGCCGATGATGACGACGGCCAACGGCGAGTAGAGGCCGGACTCCTCCAGCGCCAGCGGCAGCAGCCCCCCGATGGCGGTGGCGGAGGTCAGCAGCACCGGCAGGAAGCGGACCTCTCCCGCCTGCTCGATGGCCTGCTTCAGCGGCACGCCGGCGCGGCGGAGCTGGGTCGTGAAGTCCACCAGCAGGATGGAGTTCTTGATCTCGATGCCGATCAGGGCGACGAAGCCGATCATCGCCGTGAAGCTCAGCGTGTAGCCGGCGACATGGAGGGCGACAAGGCCGCCGACGATTCCCAGCGGGATCACCCCCGCCACCACGGCGGAGGCGGAGAAACTGCGGAACTCCAGGATCAGCACGGCGACGATGCCGAAGACGGCGATCAGGATGGCGCTGGACAGGCCGGCGAAGCTGCGGGCCCGCGCCTCCGCCTCGCCGCCGGCCGTGATGCGGTAGCCGGGCGGCAGCGGGATTTCCGCCACCGCAGCCATGACGGCTCTGGTCACCTGGTCGGTGTTGTGGCCCGTCGCCGTGTAGGCGGTGACCGTGACGGCGCGTTCGCGGTTGTAGCGGTCGATGCGGGCCGGGCCGGATTCGAAGCGCGGGTCGGTGACCGCGGCCAGCGGGGTGGCGCCGCCGGCTGCCGGTACGTAGATCTCGCCCAGCGTCTCCAGCTCGTGCCGCTCCCCCAGCGGCAGGCGTAGAACCACCGGGAAGGCGTCGCCGTCGCTCTCCCGGAACAGGGCCACCTGCTCGCCGGACAGGGCCAGCCGCACGGCGCGGTCGATGGCGCCGGCCGGTACGCCCAGGACGCCGGCCTTCTCCAGGTCCACGCCCAGGTTCAGGTCGGTCCGGTTCAGCCGCACCGGGTTGACGATGTCGCGCGTTCCCGGGGTCCGTTCCATTGCGGCGGTGACCCGGCCCGCGATCTCCTTCAGCACGTCCAGTTCGGGGCCCAGCACGCGGATGGCGACGGGCGCTTCGATCGGCGGGCCGTTCTCGAAGGCGCGCACGATGATCTGGGCGCCGGGATAGCGGGCCAGCCGGGTCCGCAGTCCGTCCAGCACGGCCACCCCCGCCTCGCCCTGCCAGCTCTCCAGCCCGACCAGGACGGAGCCGTGGGTCGGGTCCTCCTCGCGCGGCTGCACGTTGTAGTAGACCCGCGGATTGCCGTGGCCGACATTGCCCATGAACCACGCCACCTCCGGCGTCGCCCGCAGCTCCGCCTCCACGAAGTCCACCGCCGCCTGCGTGGCGGCGCGGGAGGCGCCGTCGGGCAGATCCACTTCGACCAGGAACTGCGGCGTGCCGGCCGGCGGGAACAGGCTGAAGCCGATCCGCGGCACCAGCAGCAGCGACGCCGCGAACAGGCCCGCCGCCAGCAGCACGGTCAGGCCGGGCCGTTCCAGCGCCCGGTGCAGCAGCGGCCGGTAGACCGTGTGGATGGCCGCCATGACGGCGCGCAGGGCGCGGTTGCCCTCCGGGTCGCCGTGCCGGCTCAGCATCCGGCCGGCCAGGAACGGGATGATGCTCAGGGCCACGAACAGCGACGCCGCCACCGTCACCAGCACCGCCACCGGCAGCGATTTGATGAACTTGCCCGACCCCTCCGGCAGGAACATCAGCGGCAGGAAGGCCAGCATCAGCGTGGCGGTGCAGCCCAGCACGGCCACGGCGATCTGCCGTGTCCCCTCGATCGCCGCCTGTTCGCGCGGGCGTCCCAGGCGCAGGTGGCGGGCGATGTTCTCCGTCACCACGATGCTGTCGTCCACCAGCAGGCCGAGCGACAGCACGAAGCCCGCGATGGTGAGCTGGTTCAGCGAGAAGCCCGCCGCCTGCAACAGAGTCAGCCCGATGGCGAGCGACAGCGGGATCGCCAGCATGACGACCAGGGAGGCACGCAGCCCCAGCGGCACCAGGGTCACCAGGACCAGGGCCAGTGCGATGCCGAAATCCTTGAACAGGCGCGACAGGCGGTGCGCGACGTTGACGGACTGGTCGAAGCCCCGCTCGATCCGGATGGTGTCGGGCAGGGTCGCCGCGAAGCCCCCCAGCGCCGCGTCCAGCCGCGCCGTCAGATCGAAGATGTTCTGGCCCGGCTTCATGTTGGCGGTGACCAGGACGGCGCGCCGGCCGTTGAAGCGGGTGACGTGGCTGGGCTCGTCGCCTGCCCAGGACACCGCGGCCACGTCGTGCACCTTGACGACGCGGCCGTCGGCGGCACGCACCGTCGTCTCCCCGATGTCCGCCAGACTGCGGAAATCGCCCGTCGCCTTGACATTGAAGCGGCGCTCGCCGGAATGCACGGCCCCCAGGGGCAGTGCTGCCCCTTCCGCCTTCAGCGCCTCGGCCAGGGCGGAGACGGGGATGCCCAGCGCGGCCAGCCGGCCGAGATCGACGGCGACCCGCACCTCCGTCCGGGCCTCGCCCCAGACCTCCGTCTCGCGGATGCCGGGGATGCGGTCGATGATGTCCTTCAGGTCGGTCGCCCGCTCCTCCAGCTCGCGGTCGCTGGCGCGGTCGCTGACCAGCGCGACCTGGGCGAAGTTGGTCAGGCTGGTTTCGACCTTCTTCACCTCCAGCCGGACAAGCCCGTCGGGCAGGCTCGGCCGCAGGGCGTTTACCTCGCGCACGACCTGGTCGTACTTGCGCTCCGGCTCGCTGTTCCAGTCGAACTCGACATGGATGACGGTGCTGCCGTCGCGCGTGCGGGAGGTGATCTTGATGACGTCGTCCAGCCCGTCGAGCGCATCCTCCAGCGGATCCGTCACCTGTTCTTCCATGTCCAGCGGGTCGGCGCCCGGCAGCACGGCGATGACGTTGAAGATCGGGGTGGGGAAGTCCGGGTCCTCGGCCCGCGGGATGGAGAGGAACGCCCCCACCCCCATGGCCGCCAGCATGGCGAACAGCACCAGCATGAACTGCCACTGCCGGACAGCGAAGCCGACGATCCCGGACATGGCGGCCTCAGCGGTCGATGGTGGCGGTCTGCGGTCCGGCGACCGTCACCGGATCGCCGGGCCGGAGATAGGCCGCCCCCGTCGCCACCACCTGCTCGCCGGGGGCGAGCCCGCCCGCGATCAGGGTGAAGGGGCCGTCCAGCCCGGCGACGGTCAGCATCCGCCGCGACACCCGGCCGGTCTCCGGGTCCAGCACATAGACCGTCGCCTCCATGCCGAAACCTTCCAGGATGGCGGAGGAGGGGATGGCCAGCAGGCCGGCATCCGCCCCCGCCACCGGGGCGATCCGCACCCCGACGATGCGGCCGCTGGACAGCCGCTCCGGTGCCGGGTCCAGGGCCAGCTCGACATCGAAGACACCCGTGCCGGGGCTGCTCTTGGCAGCGATGCGGTCCACCGTCGCCGGCAGCGTGCGCCCGTCCAGCAGCACCTCCGCCGCATTGCCGGGGGCGATCCGGCCGATGTCGCGGTCGGCCAGCCCGACCCGCACGATCAGCCCGCTGCCGCGGTCGCCCAGGATCAGCACCGGCGCGCCGGCCGGCACGATCTCCCCCGGCTCCACCGGGCGGGACAGCACCACGCCGTCGGCGGGGGCGGTGATCTCCGACAGGCTGCGGTTGAAGGCCACGGCGTCGCGCCGGGCCTTCGCGGCCTGCAACGAGGTCCGCGCCGTCTCGATCCGCGACAGCTCGACGAAGCCCTTCTCCAGCAGCGGCTCCAGC
Organism: Rhodospirillum centenum SW; assembly: GCF_000016185.1. Classification (NCBI taxonomy): domain Bacteria; kingdom Pseudomonadati; phylum Pseudomonadota; class Alphaproteobacteria; order Rhodospirillales; family Rhodospirillaceae; genus Rhodospirillum; species Rhodospirillum centenum. Next base: position 264,215 of record NC_011420.2, on the reverse strand, counting down.
CGGTCCAGGTCCTGCCGGGCCCGGGTCACCGCCGCTTCCGCCTCGCGGAGCTGGGCCGACACTTCCGCCTGGTCCAGGAGCGCCAGCCGCGTGCCCTTGCGGACGCTGTCGGCCACGTCCACGCTGATTGCGGCGATGCGGCCGGAAACCTTGAAGGAGAGCGGTAGTTCGCGCTTGTAGGCGAGGGTGCCGGTGCCGCGGACGAGACTGGCGCCCGGGGCTGGAACCGCCTCCGCCACGGTGACCACGACGGGGGCCGGGCCGACCGCGGCCTCCCCGGCTTCCGGCCGGCCGCAGCCGGTCAGCAGCGGCACCGCGAGCACCAGGGCGGTGAGGGCGAGGGGGACGGGGAGCAGCGGCGCGCGTACCATGGCACCCTCGACCTGACAGTGTTAAGTTTACGGCGTTAGGTTAGCGTCATCCAGGGGTTCGTCAATGGCTTTGCGGAAGCTTCACGCAAAAAGGGGGGAAGCGGGCATGACGGAGGAGGCGGGGCCGTCCGGGAGCGAGCGTCCCGGCGGGCGCACCCAGCGTCTGCCCGCCGCCGAACGGCGGGCACAGATCCTCCGGGTGGCGCGCGACCTGTTCGTGCAGGAGGGGATCGAGCGAACGTCCCTGCGGCGCATCGCGGACGGTGCCGGGATCACGCCGACAGCCATCTACGACCATTTCGCGGACAAGCAGGATCTGCTTGCGGCCATCGCCGGCGACTTCCTGGACGGGCTGATCGTCGCCATGCAGGAGGAACCGGCCGATCCGGCCGATCCTCTGGACCGACTGCGGGCGCTGGGCCGCGGCTATGTCCGCTACGGTGCCGGGCATCCGCATGAATACCGGCTGGTGTTCATGACGACGCTGCCCGCCTTCTCTCCTGTGCCGGGTCATCGCGCCCCGCCGGACGCCGATCCGGTCTGTCCACCCAACAAGGGCATGCAGTCCTTCGGCGTGCTGGAGGCGGAGATCGCCCGGCTGCTGGAGCTTGGTCTGCTGGTCCCCGGCAACCGCCATGCCTATGCCGACGCCCTCTGGGCCACGATGCACGGGATCGTGTCGCTGCTGATCACGCACGCGCATTTCAACTGGACGCCCGTCGACGAGCTGGTCGCCACGGCGACCGACATGCTGCTGTGCGGGATCAGTGTCCCGGGCCGCCGCATCTGAAGGGCAGGACGGCCCCCCTGGCGCTCCGCTGCGAGTAAGGGCGTTATAGTCAATGACCATGAGGGGATTCTGTTGTAACGGCTGCTCATCCTCCGCCGATGGGGACCGGCAATTTACCTTTTCCCCTCTCCGGACGCCGTGTATCGTTTCGATTGAATGTCGGGTCCTTTCCCTTTTCCGCTCACTGCCGGAAAGGGTGTCTGCCGCGGCCCGCTCCGCTGCGCAGGCGTTTTCCGGGGCGGGGCAGTATCCTCAGGGTGTCCGGTTCAATCCGACGCCGGGCTGCGTCGGTTTCTGGCAGGCGCGCCATGGATGATTTCAGACAGGCCCTCTATGAAGGGGTGCTGGTCGCGTTCGGCAAGGCGATGGCGAGGTTCGACGGTTTCGCGCAGGCAGAGGTCATGCGCGACGTCGGCCGGGAACTCATCGAATACCTCAACAGAAAGGGCCTGGGCTTCAAGGAAACCGGCTCCGTTTCGGATCTGGATGTCCTGATCCGGCTGTTCGTCGCCAACGGCTTCGCCGAGGGCGTGGAGATCGTGCCGGCCGACCGGGGCAGTACCTATGTCTGGCGGAAGCTCTACGGCGCCCCGGCCTATGCCGAACTGCACCGCTTCTCGGACAATCCGTTCCTGGCCTGTCCGCTCAATCTCTGCCTCTACGATCTGGCCGAACGACTCGGCGTCCGGATGCTTCTGCACCGCAAGGCTTTCGGTCCCGGCTGCCATGTCGTCGAATCCCAGTACGAGATCGTTCCCAGGCCGCCGGAGGGGGAGGAACGGGACCAGCTCGTCGTCCACAGCGCGACCCTGGTCGAGCAGGCGCGTCAGCGCGAGGCCGAGCGGAGCCGGTTCCTCGCGCATGCCAGCCACGATCTGCGCCAGCCGGTGCAGGCGGTCTCCATCTTCACCGAACTGCTGACGCAGCGGCTGGCGGGAACGGAGCACGAAGGCACGGTCGACAAGCTCCAGCAGGCGGTCGCGGCGACGCAGAACCTGCTGAACGCCCTGCTCGACGCGGCCGTGCTCGATTCCGGTCAGGTCCAGCCGCACGTCTCGGCCTTCCCGCTGGGACCGCTGCTGGCGTCGCTCGCCGATCAGGTGCGGGATGAAGCGGCGGCGAAGCGGCTCAGCCTCCGCGTCGTTCCCACGTCGGCGTGGGTGGTCAGCGATCCGGTCCTGCTGGAGCGGCTGCTGCGCAACCTGCTGCTGAACGCCCTGCGCTTCACGTCGTCGGGCGGCGTGTTGCTGGGCTGCCGGCCCCGGGGACGGCAGCTTGCCCTCTGCGTCGTGGACACCGGCATCGGCATTCCGGCCGACAAGCTGAAGGCGGTCTTCGAGGATTTCACCCGCCTGGGGGAGGGGGGCGACGGCAGCAGCCGCGGCTTCGGGCTGGGGCTGGGCGTGGTGCGGCGCATGGCCAGCGTGCTGAACCACGGGATCGAGGTCCGCTCGACGCCCGGCCGCGGCTCGACCTTCGCCGTCCTGGTCCCGCGCTCGGAACCGGTCGGTGCGCCCGCCGCGGTCAGTCCCGCTCCGTCAGACGGGCCGCATGCCAGCGCAGATGGTCCTCCATGAAGCTGGCGATGAAATAGTAGCTGTGGTCGTAGCCCGGCTGCCGCCGCAGGGTCAGCGGGATGCCGGCGCCGGCGCAGGCCGCTTCCAGCAGGTCGGGGCGGAGCTGCGTCTCCAGGAACTGGTCGGCACCGCCCTGGTCCACCAGCAGCGCCTCCAGCCGGTGCCCGTCCTCGATCAGGGCGCAGGCGTCGTAGGCGCGCCAGTCCCGGCGGTCGGGGCCGAGATAGCGGCCCAGCGCCTTCTCCCCCCAGGGGCAGGCCATGGGGGCGGCGATGGGCGCGAAGGCGGAGACGGAGCGGAAACGGCCCGGATTCTTCAGCGCGATGGTCAGGGCGCCATGGCCGCCCATGGAATGGCCGCTGATCCCCTGGCGCCCCGTGTCGGCGGGGAAGGCGGACGCCAGCACCTGCGGCAGCTCCCGCGCGATGTAGCTGTACATCCGGTAGTGCCGTGCCCAGGGGTCCTGTACGGCATCGACATAGAAGCCCGCCCCCAGGCCGAAATCGTAGGCCCCCTGCGGGTCGTCGGGCACGCCGTCGCCACGCGGGCTGGTGTCGGGGGCGACCAGCATCAGGCCCAGCTCCGCCGCCACCCGCTGCGCCCCGGCCTTCACGGTGAAGTTCTCCTCCGTGCAGGTCAGCCCGGACAGGAACCAGAGCACGGGGACGGGCCCGTGCTCCGCCTGCGGCGGGACGAAGACGGAGAAGCGCATGGGCGTCCCCGTCTCGGCGGAGACATGGCGGTGGATGCCCTGGATGCCGCCGAAGCAGCGGTGGCGGCTGATGGTCTCTACGGTCATGCTCGCGCCGGTCATGGCCTGCCTGTTGGTTGCCGGGTCCCCGGGGGTGCCGCCGTCAGTAGACGACGACGGAGCGGATGCTCTCGCCGTGGTGCATCAGCTCGAAGCCGTCGTTGATCTTCTCCAGCGGCATGGTGTGGGTGATCAGGTCGTCGATGTTGATCTTCCCCTCCATGTACCAGTCGACGATCTTCGGCACGTCCGTCCGGCCGCGCGCGCCGCCGAAGGCGGAGCCCTTCCAGACGCGTCCGGTGACGAGCTGGAACGGCCTGGTCGAGATCTCGGCCCCCGCCGGGGCGACGCCGATGATGATGGACTGGCCCCAGCCGCGGTGACAGCACTCCAGCGCCTGCCGCATCACCTGCACGTTGCCGGTGCAGTCGAAGCTGTAGTCGGCACCGCCGCCGGTCAGGTCCATGACCGCCTGCACGACCTTGTCGCGGCCGACCTCGTCGGGGTTGACGAAGTGGGTCATGCCGAACGCCTCGGCCATCGCCCGCTTGGCCGGGTTGATGTCGATCCCGATGATCCTGTCGGCCCCGACCATGCGGGCGCCCTGGATCACGTTCAGTCCGATGCCGCCCAGGCCGAAGACGGCGACGCTGGCCCCCGGCTCCACCTTGGCCGTGTAGATGACGGCGCCGATGCCGGTGGTCACGCCGCAGCCGATGTAGCAGACCTTGTCGAAGGGCGCGTCCGGCCGGATCTTCGCCACCGCGATCTCCGGCAGCACCGTGAAGTTGGAGAAGGTGGAACAGCCCATGTAGTGGAACAGGGGCTCCCCGTTCCGGCTGAACCGGCTGGTACCGTCGGGCATCACCCCCTTGCCCTGCGTCGTGCGGATCGCGGTGCAGAGGTTGGACTTGCGCGACAGGCAGGTCTTGCACTGCCGGCACTCGGGCGTATAGAGCGGGATCACATGGTCGCCCACGGCGACGGAGGTGACGCCGGGTCCGATCTCGCGGACGATGCCGGCCCCCTCATGCCCCAGGATGGAGGGGAAGACGCCTTCGGAATCCTGGCCCGACAGGGTATAGGCGTCGGTGTGGCAGATGCCTGTCGCCATCACCTCGACCAGCACCTCCCCGACCTTGGGGCCGGCCAGATCGACCTCCATGATCTCCAGCGGCTTCCCGGCCGCGACCGCGACGGCGGCTCGTGTCTTCATGATCCCTCCCCGGTGTTTCCGGTCCCGGCCGTTCCGCGGCCGGATTGCGTTGCCACTGTTGTCCCGCGCTCGGGCGGCGGGGCCGCATCCTAGCAGAGGCGGACCGGAATGCGACCCCGGAACCGGCGGCGCGCATCGGTCGCGGCGGAACGGCGGTGAAGCGGCCGGCGGACATGGTATAGATGACACGACGTGAAGCAGGAGACAGGGGATGCATGTTTCGGCAATCCTGACGGTCATCGGCCGGGACCGGCCCGGTCTGACCCAGGCGCTGGCGGACGTCGTGGCGGAAACGGGCGGCAACTGGGGCGACAGCCAGTTGGCCCGGCTCGGCGGCCACTATGTCGGGTCCGTGCTGGTGGAACTGCCGGCCGGCGGACTGCCGGCGCTGGAGCAGGCGCTGCGGTGCCTGCCCGACGACCTGACCGTCACCCTCGTGGAGGTGACGCCGGAGCCCCACCCGCCGGAGGGCAGCCGCTTCTCTGTGAGCCTGGTCGGGCAGGACCGCCAGGGCATCCTGCGGGAAGTGACGTCCGTCCTGGCCGAAATGGGGGTGAACATCGAGAGCCTGGAGACGGGGCTGGAGCACGAGGCCTGGACGGGCCAGAAGCTGTTCCGCGCCGATGTGCAGATCTTCGTGCCGGCCAGCCTGCCGCTGGAGGTGGTCGCCGACGCGCTGGAGCACATCTCCGGCGAGATCATGGTGGACATCAACCTGTCCGAGGCGCTGCGCTGACGGCCGCCCGCGGGGTGCGCCGGGTCAGTCCGGCGCCCCGCTCCGGGTCCGCCGCACCGCATCCTGCCAGCCGGCCAGCAGGGCCGTGCGGGTGGAGGTCGGCATCGCCGGGTCGAAGCGCCGGTCGCGCCGCCAGACCCTGGTGAACTCGGCGAAGTCGCCGTAGAGGCCGGCCTTGCGGCCCGCCAGATAGGCGGCCCCCAGGGCCGTCGTCTCCATCACCACCGGGCGGTCCACCGGCAGGTCCAGCAGGTCGGCCAGGAACTGCACCATCCAGCCGTTGGCGACCATGCCGCCGTCCACCCGCAGCGCCGCGGGCGTGGCCCCGTCCTCGCGCATCGCCGCCAGCAGGTCGCAGGTCTGGTAGCAGGACGCCTCAAGCGCGGCGCGGGCGAGATGGGCGCGGCCGCTGGCGCGGGTCAGGCCGGTCAGGGTGCCGCGGGCCGCGGCGTCCCAGTGCGGCGCGCCCAGGCCGGTGAAGGCCGGCACCATGTAGACGCCGCCATTGTCCGGCAGGCCGGCGGCCAGCGCCTCCGTCTCCGCCGCCGTGCGGACGATCCCCAGCCCGTCGCGCAGCCACTGCACCGCCGCCCCGGCGATGAAGATGGAGCCCTCCAGCGCATAGTCGGTGCGGCCGTCGATGCGGTAGGCGATGGTCGTCAGCAGCCGGTGCCGGCTCGGCACGGGCGTCGCGCCCGTGTTGACCACGACGAAGCAGCCGGTGCCGTAGGTGCTCTTGATCGTGCCGGGCTCGAAGCAGCACTGGCCGATGGTGGCGCCCTGCTGATCGCCGACCAGCCCCAGGACCGGAAGCGGGCGGCCGAACAGGGCCGGGTCCGTCTGGCCGAAGCTGTCGGCGCTGTCCTTCACCTCGGGCAGCAGGGCGGCGGGCACCCGGAACAGGCGCAGCAGCTCGGGGTCCCAGTCCTGTGTATGGATGTTGAACAGGTTGGTGCGGCTGGCGTTGGTCGCGTCGGTGGCATGCACGCGGCCGCCGGTCAGCCGCCAGAGCAGGAAGCTGTCCACCGTGCCGAAGGCCAGATGCCCGTTCTCGGCCCGCATCCGGGCGCCGGAGACATGGTCCAGCAGCCACGCCGCCTTGGTGGCGGAGAAATAGGGGTCCAGCAGCAGGCCGCTGCGGGCCTGCACCATCGTCTCGTTCCCGTCCGCCGCCAGGGCGGCGCAGTCGGCGGCGGTGCGGCGGTCCTGCCAGACGATGGCGTTGTGGATCGGCCGGCCGGTCCGCCGGTCCCAGATCAGCGTCGTCTCGCGCTGGTTGGTCACGCCGATGGCGACGACCCGCGCCCCCTTCGCCTCCGCCGCCTGAAGGGCCTGACGGGACACCTCAAGCGTCGAGCGCCAGATGTCCTCCGGATCGTGCTCGACCCAGCCGTCAGCCGGATAGTGCTGCGGGAACTCCGTCTGCGCCACCGCCAGCACCGAGGCCGCGGCATCGAAGACGATGGCACGGCTGCTGGTGGTGCCCTGGTCGATCGCCAGGATGCAAGGCCTCTCACCCATCGCGTTGCCTCCCCGAATGCCGGCCGGGCGCTGCGGCCCGGCAAATCCCTGACATGTGCCGTGGCCCTGATCAGGCCGCCGCTTCCAGCAGGGAGAGGATCTCCGCATGCAGGGTCGGCGGCAGGGTGATCCCCTCCCGGGCGGCGCGGGCGCGGTTCTCCAGCCGCCGACTGCCCGGCGGCCGCACCCCCGGCTCCCGCGCGAAGGCGGCGATCAGGTCGCCCATGCGGGAGAGGAAGCCGCCCTCCGACGACGGGGCCGGGTCGATCGCCACCAGAGTCTGGCCCAGATCGGGCGGCGGGCCGACATCGTCCAGCAGGCTCGACGCCTCCCAGCCGAAATGGCTGGAGGTGAGCGCCGCCGACAGCACCTCCACCATCAGGGCGAGCGCCGCCCCCTTCGCCCCGCCGATGGGCAGCATGGACCCCTTCAGCGCCGCCGCTGCATCCGTCGTGGGATTGCCGTCCGGGTCCAGCGCCCAGCCCTCCGGGATGGGTTCGCCCACCTGCTGCGCCGCCATCACCTTGCCGCGCGCCACCTGCGACAGGGCCATGTCGATCACGAGCGGCGGCCCCTCCGGCACCGGGGCGGCGATGGCGACGGGGTTGGTGCCGATCATCGGCTGGCGCCCGCCCCAGAAGGCCATGGCCTTGGGCGCGTTGCCCAGCAGCAGCCCGACCAGACCCCGGTCCGCCAGCCGCTCCACCACGGCGCCGGCCTGCCCGAAATGATGGGAACGATGGATGGTGGCCAGCGCGATGCCCTGGCTGCGGGCCAGCGGCGCGATCTCCGCCACGGCCAGATCCAGGGCGGGGTAGGCGAAGCCGTGCGCCGCGTCCACCCGCAGCACGGACGGTGCCAGCTTCCGCACGCTGGGTCTGGCAAAGCCATCGACCTTGCCGTTGCGGCTCTGGGCGGCATAGCAGGGCACGCGCGACAGGCCGTGCCCCTTCTGCCCGTCCGCCTCGGCCTGGACCAGGGCGCGGGCGGTGGCGCGCGCAGTGTCCGGGCTGGTCCGGCAGGCGACCAGGGCGTCCATGGCAAGGCCTTCGGCCTCCTGCAGGGTCATGCGGATCGGACCGCTCATCATGGGCGCTTTCATCTCGGGGGCAGAGTACGGGCGACGGGGGCCGCCGCGTCGGACGACAGGGCCGACGATTGTGCGTCGGCCGGATGCGGCGGTAAAGCGCACAGCGCGGTTCCATCCTCAAGCCGCATCCAGCGCAGGATTCTCTTGTCTGTTGGACCCTAGCCATTATTGTCGGCAAGTCCTTTACCTATCGAAGGAAAGAATGATGCGTGTCGGTGCCTTGCTTTCGGCCTTCCTGCTGGCGCTCGCGGTCGCGTCGCCTGCCCTGTCCCAGGACGCGAAACCCCCGGCCGGCAAGGAGGCGGAGAAGGCGACCGATCTTCCGGAACCCCGGACCTGGAAGGTCGAGCGCAGCGGCACCTTCGCCGGCACGAAGATCGACTACGCCGTCGTGGCCCATGAGACCCGCCTGAAGAACGACAAGGGCGAGCCGGTGGCCGACATGTTCTCCATCGCCTATCTGCGCCAGGGGGTGAAGGACCCCACCCGCCGGCCGGTGACGTTCCTGTTCAACGGCGGTCCCGGCTCGGCCAGCCTGTGGCTGCACATGGGTGTCTTCGGCCCGCGCCGGATCGACGTGCCCAGCGATGGCGGCAACGCCGGCGCGCCGCCCTATCCCATCGTGGACAACGCCCAGACCATCCTGGACGTCACCGATCTGGTCTTCATCGACCCGGTGGGCACCGGCTACAGCCGCGTCGTCGGCAAGGGGGAGGAGAAGGACTTCCTCGGCGTCTCCGAGGATGCGCGCTCCGTCGCCAAGTTCATCCGCCAGTGGCTGAGCGACAACAAGCGCTGGAACTCGCCCAAGTTCCTGGGCGGGGAGAGCTATGGCGCCGTCCGCACGGCCGCCGTGGCGAAGGAACTGAGCAAGGGCGATTCATGGGTGTCGCTGAACGGTCTCCTGCTGATCTCCGGCGCGGTGGATTTCGCCACGCTGGATTTCGGCCGCGGCAATGACGAGGCCTACTGGACCTTCCTGCCGTCCTACGCCGCCAATGCGTGGTATCACGGCAAGGTGCCGAACAAGGGCAACTTCGAAGCGTTCATCGAGGAGGCGCGGCGCTTCGCGCTGGACCGCTACGCCCCGGCCCTGCTGAAGGGCAACCGGCTGACACCGGCCGAACGCGCCGCCATCGTCAAGGAGCTGGCCCGTTTCACCGGCCTTTCGGAGACCTTCATCGACCGCGCCAACCTGCGTGTCAGCGCCGCCCGCTTCCAGAAGGAACTGCTGCGCGACCAGGGCAAGACCATCGGCCGCTTCGACGGTCGCTACACCGGCGACGATTTCGACGACGCCGGGGAGACCTTCGACAACGATCCGTCCTATTACGGCGTGGCCGGTGCCTACACGGTAGCGATCAACGACTACATGGAGCGTGATCTCGGGATCGACATGGACCGGGAGTACAAGGTCCTCGGCTCCATGTGGAACAGGTGGAACTGGTCGGTGGGCGAGAATTCCAGCCGCAACGGCTACATCGACGTCACGCCCTGGATCGGTCAGGCCATGCGCGAGAACAAGGATCTGCGCACCCTGTCCGCCAGCGGCTACTACGATCTGGCGACGCCCTTCTTCGCCAAGGAGAACACGCTCAACAACAACGGCGTCCCGACCGAGCGGGTGACCTTCACCTACTACCAGGGCGGTCACATGATGTACGTGAACAAGCCGGCGCTGGATAAGCTGGTCGACGATGTGCGGAAGTTCATCCAGGCCGGGCTGAAGCAGGAATAGGGGCGGGGGCGCGTTCCCCCGCGAACCAGGCGCCGACGCCCGCCATGGCGTCGGCGTCCAGGTGCAGCCCCAGCCGGGACCGGCGCCACAGCACATCCTCGCCGGTCCTGGCCCATTCCTCGCGGCGGAGGTGGTCCAGTTCCGCCTCCGTCACGCCGCCGAAATCCCGTCCCAGCGCAGCCAGCGAGCGGGCATCGCCCAGCACCCGCGCGATCCGGGTGCCGTAGGCGCGGCAGAGCCGGTGCCGCATTGCCGGCGGCAGAAACGGATAGCGGCGCGCGGTTTCCGCCTCGAAGCGGTCGACGTCACCGTCCGGAATGTCGCCGCCCGGCAGCGTCGCACCCTCCGTCCAGGGGGCAGCCTGCCGACCCAGCCGGGGCATCAGCTTCACCAGCGCATCCTCTGCCAGCCGACGGAAGGTGGTCAGCTTGCCGCCATGAACGGTCAGCAGCGGCGGCCCGTCCTCCTGCCCGTCTGCCGGCCCGTCGAGGTCCAGCGCATAGTCTCGGGTCACCGCCGACGCATCGGCGCTGCCGTCATCATGCAGCGGGCGCACCCCGGCGAAGCTCCAGACCACGTCCGCCGGTGTCGGCGGCCGCTCGAAGTAGTCCGCGACGACGCCGCAGAGATAGGCGGTCTCCTCCGCCGACGCGGTTACCGTCCCGGGATCGCCGGTGACCGGCACGTCGGTCGTGCCGATCAGGCTGAACGCCCCCTCGTAGGGAATGACGAAGACGATGCGGCCGTCGGCGTTCTGAAGGGTATAGGCCTGCTCCCCCTCGTAGAGGCGGGGCACGACGATGTGGCTGCCCTTGACCAGCCGCACCCGGCGCCCGGCCGGCCAACCCAGCAGCGCCTGCACGGACGCGACCCAGGGGCCGGCGGCGTTCACCAGGGCACGGGCCCGCAGCGGCGTCCGCCGGCCGGTTCCGGCATCCTCAAGCTCTGCCTCCCAGACATCGCCGGCCCGGCGGGCGGCGGCAAGGCGGGTCCGGGTCAGGATGCGGGCGCCGCGCTCGGCCGCGTCCAGGGCGGTCAGCACCACCAGCCGCGAATCCTCGACCCAGCAGTCGGAATAGGCGAATCCCAGCCGGAAGGCGGGCCGCAGCGGCACGCCGGCCGGATCGGTGCGCAGGTGCAGCGTCCGCGTCGGCGGCAGGTGCGAGCGGACGCCCGGCCGCCAGCCCAGATGGTCGTAGAGGAACAGTCCCGCCCGCAGCATCCAGGCCGGGCGCAGCCCGTCATGGTGCGGCAGCACGAAGCGCAGGGGCCGGATGATGTGCGGGGCCGAGTGCAGCAGCACCTCCCGCTCCGCCAGGGATTCCCGCACCAGCCGGAACTCCCGGTGCTCCAGGTAGCGCAGGCCGCCATGGATCAGCTTCGAACTGGCCGAGGAGGTCGCGGCGGCCAGATCATCCTGTTCGCACAGCACGACCGACAGGCCGCAGCCGGCCGCGTCGCGGGCAATGCCGGTGCCGTTGATGCCGCCGCCCACCACCAGCAGGTCCACCGGACCGTCCATCCGCCGCCTCCGTCCGTTCCGGGGACCGACAGGCCCCGGGGGAAGTGTGCGGGGCGCGCCGGCCGGGCACAAGCCGCCGGGAGGGTGGGCACGACGGTGATCGTCAGTCCGGGGCGGAACTGCCGCTGCCGGTCAGGCGCTGCCACAGGGAGCGGCGGCGCGGGCGGACGGCGCGCTTGGCGATGTCCAGCTTCTCTTCCAGGTAATCGACCTTGAACAGCAGTCCTTCCCGGTGGCGGCGCACCTCGCCCAGCTCGCGCGCCTCCTCAAGCCGCTGTTCCTGCACCGTCTCCAGGCGCCTCTGCAACTCGTCGATCCGTGCCCGCGCCAGCATCAGCTCACGGGTCAGCCGCTCCACCAGCGGCGCCTCTGCGCCGGGCGCCGGGTCGGAATCGCCGCGCAGGGCGGCGGCCGCCTCCCGCAGGGGCGTCTCCTGGGTTGCCATGCTCACGTCCTCCTGGTCCGCCGGCACGATGGACCAGCGGCGACGTGGGAGGCAACGGCTCCGGCAAGACCCCGCGCGGGGAAATCAGCGAAGACTACCAGTATAGATCGGGGTAGGATGAGAGGAAGGTTCGCATGTCTCAGTCATGCGTCAGGACGATGGCGCCGGGATGCATGGTGGCTGTAGAGCGCGATGCTGGCGGCCACCATGGCATTGAGCGATTCCACCGCCCCCGTTGTCGGAACGGCCAGCCGTTCGACCGGCAGGTCCGGCGGCAGTCCTTGTCCCTCTTCGCCCAGCACCAGCCGCACATCCGCCGGCCAGTCGAAATCCGTCAGGTCGTGTCCGCCCCCGTCCAGCCCGAAGACCGGCCCCGCGATCCCCGCCAGCCCCCGCCAGCCCGGTCCCGTCCGCAGGGACAGCTCGAACTGCGCGTTCGCCGCGGCGCGCAGGCATTTCGGGTGGAAGGGGTGCGCCGCCTCCTCCAGCAGGATCAGGGTCCGGACCCCGAAGGCGGCGGCGCTGCGCATCAGGGCCCCCAGGTTCGCCGGGTCGCCCAGGGCGCAGACCAGTTCCAGCCCCACAGGCGGGGCGGACAGGTCGATCGCCGGCATCGCCGGCACGCTCCCGACCAACAGCGGAAAGCCGGTGCCGGTGACGTCCAGCCGCTCGAACAGGGCGGGCGCCAGCAGCAGCGCCTCGATCCCCGGCGGCAGCGGCAGCGCGTCGATCTGGCCCGGATCGGCCGCCAGCACGGTCCCGAACCGATCCGGGTGGCGCATGAGCGCCTCCGGCACCGTCTTGCGTCCGGCCAGCAGGAAGCGGCCGTGCCGGCGCAGACCCCGCCGGTCCAGCAGCGAGTCCCAGAGCTTGAAGCCGGGGTTCTGCGGACTCTCGATCAGGCGGTAGCGGTCGCGGCGCATCTTTCGCTTCCAGGCGGGCACGGATTTCCGGCACCCTGCCGGGAGCGGCGGCGGAAGGCGAGCGGAAATCGCGCCCGTGCCCCTGGCCCCGCCCCTCCCGGGGATTAAAGCCGGCGCCCGTGCGTTCGTGATCCATCATTCCTTCCGGAGGCCGGCCGCTGAGATGCCCAGCAACCCGTTCGAGGACCAGCTCGCCGAACAGATCGCAGCCCTCAGGCGCTATGCGCTGGTCCTGACCCGGAGCCGGACGGAGGCGGAAGATCTGGTGCAGGACTGCCTCGCCAAGGCGCTGTCCTGCGCGGACCAGTGGCAGCCCGGCACGGATCTGCGCGCCTGGCTGTTCCGCATCCTCTACACCTGCCATGTCAGTCTCCTGCGCAAGCAGCAGGTGCGGGCCCGGGCGCAGCAGGGGGAGGTGCCGGAGACGTCCGCCGATCCCGAACAGCCCCGCCGGCTGGAGGTGAAGCGTGTCCTGTCCGCGCTGGACCGGCTGCCGGCGGCGCAGCGGGAGGCCATCGTGCTGGTCGCCCTGGAGGACATGAAGTACGAGGACGCGGCGCGCCGGCTGGGCATTCCGGTCGGTACGCTGATGTCCCGTCTCGCCCGCGGGCGGGAGGCCCTGCGGCGGCTTATGGATGAGGGGGTGCGGCCCCGGCTGCGCCTTGTGGGGGGCAAGTCATGACCGACCAGATCGACGAGATCGACGAGTTCGACCTGCACGCTTACCTCGACGGGCAGCTCGAACCCCGGCGGGAAGCCGCCGTCCGGGCCTTTATCGAGGCGAACCCCGCAACGCGCGAGCGGATGCGGGCCTATGCCGAGCAGATGCTGCTGCTGCGCATGTCCCAGGCGGAAGGGGAGGCGGACGGACGGGAGGCCGCGGCGCTGCCGGTGATGCGGCATCTGCTGGCGCGCTGGCAGCGCTCCCGCCCGCGCGAGCGGGCGCTGCGGGCCGCGGTGGGGCTGTTGCTGTTCGGGGCGGGCTGGATCGCGGCGGAACTGTCCGACCGCATGCCCGCGCTGGTCCTGCCGGCCTATGCGCAGGATGCCCTGGCCGTCCATGAGGCGCTGGGCGGTGCTGATGCAAAGGTGATCGAGGCGGCCGGTGTCCGCCAGGAGGAGGTGTCGCGCTGGCTCTCCGCCCGTATGGGCGAGCCGGTGAAGCTTCCCGAGTTGCACATGATCGGGCTCCGCCTCGTGGGGGCGACGCTGGAGGACGGGGACCAGGGCATGTCCGGCATGCTGGTCTACGAGGACCGGACCGGCCGCCGGGTCACGCTCGCCATGGTGCCGGAGGAATCGGCCGGTCCCGACCAGCTCGAACTCAGTGAGGTCCACGGCTATGTCGTCGGCTGCTGGCGCGGCAAGAACTTCGCCTATGCGCTGGTCGCCCGGACCTCGGAGACCCAGGTCGCCCAGATCGCGGCCGCCTTCGGCAGCTCCCGGTAGCTCCTGGGGCGGGGCGGGTGACCGCGCTGCGGTGCGATGCCGATCGGCCGGACGCGCCGGCCTGCCGTGTGCTGGCATCCTCGCGCCGGGTCGGTCACCATATGCAAGCGCCCGATGCTGCGGGCGTCCCTGCAGGGAGACCACGAGTGCCCGCACAGCCGCGCTATCTGGAAGACATCGAACCGGGCCAGACGGTCGAGTTCGGCGACCGTCTGGTGACGGCGGAGGAGATCGTCGCCTTCGCCCGTGACTATGACCCCCAGCCCTTCCACCTGGACGAGGCGGCCGGGGCCCGCACCCATTTCGGCGGGCTGGTCGCCAGCGGCTGGCATACCGCCGCCATGGTGATGCGGATGCTGGTGGACGAGTACCTGCATCCGGAGACCAGCCTCGGCTCCCCGGGCCTGGACGAGCTGCGCTGGCACAGGCCGGTGCGGCCGGGGGACCGGCTGCGCGTCCGGGTCACGACGCTGGAGGTCCGGCGGTCGCAGAGCAAGCCCTCCATCGGGATCGTCCGCCAGCGGCTGGAGGCCCTGAACCAGGACGGTGAGGTGGTGATGAGCCATGTCGGCATGGGCATGGTGCGCGCGCGGACTCTGCCGGCGGACATGGCAGCCGGCGGGGGCGCCTGATGGCCCGATCTGCGGCCTGCGCGACCCCGTTCTCCGGCGCATCGGAGGACGGAGCGGATACCGACCTGCCGCTGGTCACCGAGGGGCCGTTCGCGGGCTGGCGGAGCTGGAGCGGGCGCGACCCCTGGGAGACGTTGACCGGCCCCTTCTATTTCCGCCGGGAGGGCGAGGTCGTGCGCTGCGCCTTCCGGGTCGAGCCCAAGCACCTGAACGGTCTGGGCGTGATCCATGGCGGGTGCCTGATGACCTTCGCCGACTTCGCCCTGTTCGCCATTGCCCATCCCCTGATCGGCACCGGGCCGGCGGTCACGGTGTCCCTGCACGGGGACTTCATCGCGGCCGGAAAGGAGGGGGAGCTGGTGGAGGCGACGGGGGAGGTGACCCGCGCCTCGCGCAGCCTCGTCTTCGTGCGCGGCCTGCTGACGTCGGGCGAGCGCACCCTGTTCGGCTTCTCCGGCATCATCCGGCGTCTGTCCGGTCCCTGAGATGGTATCGGTTCCGCACGAAGCCCGGGCCGCCGCCGCCAGCCCCCGGGTCGCCGGACCGAAGGACCGCGCTCCCTTGGCGCGCCTGCTGGCGGCGGCTTTCGCCACCGATCCGGTGATGGACTGGTGGGTGCGGGACGGGGCCGGCCGGGCGGAGGCGCTGTACGGCTTCTACGATGACCAGCTTGCGGAGGTGCTGCCGTTCGGCACCAGCTTCATGGCGGGTGATGCCTCCGCCTGTGCGATCTGGCTGCCGCCCGACATGGCTGTCCGGCACTATCCGTTCTGGCGCAAGCTGATGATGGTGCCCCGCTATCTTCGCTTCTGCGGGGTCGCGCGGGCACGGCGGCTGATCGCGCTCGGGGACATGATGGAGAGGAACCATCCCCCCGCGCCACCGCACTGGTATCTCTATTTCCTGGCGGTCGATCCCGCCCTCAAGGGGCGGGGGCTCGGCTCCGCCATCCTGGCGGCGACGCTCGCCCGGGTGGATGCGGACGGGCTGCCGGCCTATCTGGAGAATTCCACGCCGGCGAACCTGCGGCTCTACGAGCGGCACGGCTTCCGGCTGGTGAAGCAGGACCGCCCGCTGCCGGGCGCCCCCTGTCAGTGGACCATGTGGCGCGGACCTGCGCCGGTGTCCACGCCGGTGGGCTCCTTCGGCGCAGCTTGACCCAGGTCATCGCCCGCGCGCCGTCCGGCAGCCGAGGGTAGCGCGACGAACAGCCGGAGGGAGGATGCGATGGGCTTCAAAGACATCCTGGTGCATGTGCGGCCGCATGCCGTGGACGGCGAGTCCGTGCAGGTCGCCCTGCGTCTTGCCGCTTGGCACGGCGCCCGGCTGACCGGCCTGCTGACGCTGCGCGACCTGGCCATGCTGAAGCTGCTCTATCCGTCCAGCGCCGCGATCGTGGAACAGCGCGTGCAGGAGGCGGCCCGGCTGGCCACGGACGCGGAGGAGCGGCTGCGGACCCTGGCCGGCAGCGGGGGCGTGGAGTTCGGGTTCCAGGTGGGCGAGGGGGACACGGCCGAACTGCTGGGCCTTGCCGGCCGCTACCATGACCTGGTGGTGATCGGGCAGACCGACCCCGGCACGGAGGAGCTGGGCGTGGACGTGCCGGAGGCGGCCCTGGGGACCTGTGGCCGGCCGGTGCTGGTCGTCCCGCGGCAGGGCGCCTTTCCCGTTGTCGGACGGCATGTGCTTGTGGCCTGGAACGGCTCCCGCGAATCCGCCCGGGCCGTGCAGGCGGCCCTGCCCTTCATCGCCCTGGCGGAGCGGATCACGGTACTGCTGGGCCGCTCCAAGGAGCGGTATCCCAGCATCACCCGGCGCCCACCGGTTGACATCGCCGTGCATCTCGCCCGCCATGCCGGGCCGGGCTGCGCGCCCGTGGAGGCTGTCCCGCTGGAGGTGCCGGAGGCCGAGGCCGGGGCTGGTATCCTGCGCCATGCCGCGGCGGGCGGGGCCGATCTCCTGGTGATGGGGGCCTATGGCCGCTCCTGGCTGCGCGAATGGGCCCTGGGGGGCGCCACGCGGCATGTGTTGCGCAATGCGCCCCTGCCCGTGCTGATGGCACACTGACACTGACACTGACACTGACACTGGCCTCGGCGCCCGGCGTCAGCCGCGCGCCAGCCGTGTGCCGACGCGCCAGACATAGAGCAGCAGGATGCCGGCGACCACGGCGGTGGAGACCGGGTTCACCACGGCTTCTACCCGCTGGTACTGGTCCTGGAGCAGATAGCCGGCCCCGGTCAGGACCGTGACCCAGGCCAGCGACCCGGCCGTCGTCAACGCGAGGAAGGGCAGCAGACGCATCCGTGCCAGCCCCGCGGGGACGGAGATCAGGGTACGGACGGCCGGCACCAGCCGGCCGAACAGAACGGCGCGCCAGCCTCTGCGCCGGAACCAGTCATGCGCCCGGGCCACGTCGCACGGCTCCATCGTCAGCCAGACGCCGTGCCGTTCGACAAGGCGGTCCAGCCGGTCTCGGCCGAAGCGGCGGCCGACCCAGTACCAGGGCAGCGCCCCCAGGACGGACCCCAGCGTGCCGGTCAGCACGACCAGGACCGGGTCCATCTCTCCCCGCGCCGCCAGGAACCCGGCCAGCGGCATGATCAGTTCGGACGGAATCGGCGGAAACAGATTCTCCAGGAACATCAGGGCCACGAGACCCAGATAGCCGGCGGATGTGATGACGTCGAGAATCCAGTCGAACATGGGGTCCTTCGGACAGCCTTGGCGGCACCGGAGCTGAGCGCACCGGCACCTCCTGATCCGCAACAATGTAGTGCGGCGGGGGATGTTCCGCTGCCCCCGTCGGTCCGGCGGGCAGGCACCGTAGCAAAAATGAGGCACCCCCCCGCCATCGATCGTTGCCGACGACAACCGTTGAAGGTCGCTATACCCAACCGGCCGGGGATTGCACTATCTTACAGCTTTCCTGGTCGTACCCCCGTACGCCCGCGCGGTTGGCCGGCCGCCTGCGGAGATTCCGGCCTGCATCTGGGGAGTCATCACCATGGTCTTGTCGAGGCGTGCGCCCGAGCCGCCTAAACCGGGCGAGTGGATGGAGGAAGTGAAGCTGCCGAGGCGCCGCCTGCTCGTCCATGCCGTCCATTCACGTCCCGGCCATCCGCCGCATGTCGAATTCCTGGTGGACGGCCGGTCCAGCGACCGGCTGTCGTTGGCCCTGGAGGTCGTGAACGATCCCGAGCGGTTCCGCCGCCTGGGACCGACCACGCAGAACGCGGCCTGAAACAGCCGCGGCAGGGTCAGTGCCGGCAAGGGGAACGGGGCGCCCGCGGGAAACCGCCGGGCGCCCTTGCCATGTCCGGGGTCCGGGCCTGCCGGTCCCCGGCCTGGCCGTGACCCGCTCTGTCAGTCCGTCAGCAGGCGGGCGGCCGCGGTGGCGACGGCCGCCTCGAAATGCGGATGCACCGGTCCGGTCGCCGGATCGACCAGCATCAGGTTGACCGGCAGGCCGAACTCCTCCACCAGCATGCCCTCGGCATCGCGCCAGTCGGCGCCATGGGCGAACAGGTCGATCAGGTCGCGGGTGCGCGCCAGCAGACTGCGCGTGTCCGACGACCAGGTGAAGACCGGCAGCCCCAGCGCGGTGGCGAAGCCCATCTCATAGGCCGTACCGTCGTCGGCCGACGGCCCCCGGAACGGGGAGACGTTGGCGATCACCCCCGCACAGCCCCGGATCAGGTCCAGATTGGCCGCCCGGATACGGGCGGCGAAGGCCGTCAGCGGTTCCTCGTGCATCCGGACCAGGGCGGCGTCCAGCGGAAACACCCCTTCAAGCCCGGCGGCGGCGCAGGCCGCGCGCATCGTTTCCGCCGCTGCCATGGGGTCGGGCAGGAAGACATCCGGCCCGGCAAGGTAGACGCGGGGGGCGGCGCTCACGGCCGGGTCCCCTTGCCCGAGAGATCGACCCGGAACAGGTCGAAGCCGTTCTCGCCGGGGCCGTGATAGGTCAGGGTCGGGCACTCCGCCAGATGCTGCCGGGTCCGGGGCGAACTGTCGTAGAGCACCGTGACCGGAGCCGTCACCGGCTGGAAGCGGAAGGTCGAATCGGTGCGCGGTTCGACCACGCCCTGGGTGCGGATGTAGTCCAGGATCGCCTCCTGGGCCGTCTCCGGCGCCTGGAAGACGACGGTGCTGCCGTCCAGGCCGGGGAAGCTGCCGCCGCCGTTGGCGCGGTAGTTGTTGGTGACGACGATGAACTCCTGCGCCTCGTCGATCGGCTTCCCCTGGAAGGACAGGTCGCGGATACGGTGCGCGTCGGGTGCCGCCAGCTTGCCGTCACGGTCGTACCGCGGCGGCTGGGTCAGGTCCACGGCATAGGTCACGCCGTCGATGACGTCGAAATTGTAGCCCGGCACGCGCCGGTCCAGGAGCATCTGCGGCTTCGCGTCGGCCGGGTCGATCCGGTTGAAGACGCGGGCCGACATCTCCAGCCACTCGCGCACCTGGGCGCCGGTCACCTTCACGGCGACCAGCATGTTCGGATAGGGATAGATGTCCGCGATGTTGCGGATGGCGATCTCCCCGGCCGGGATGTCGGCGTAGAAGTCGGGGCCGAAGCGCCCGCCCGACTTGAACACCGCCGCGGCGGCCAGGATCGGCAGGCCGGCATGGGGCGTGCCGCGCAGGGCCCGCTCCATGTAGAAGCGTTCCGCCTCGGAGATCAGCTCCAGGCCCGGCGTGTCGCCGACGAAGGCGCAGTAGCTGTGGATCGGGCCGCTGGTGCGGCCGACGGCGCGTCGGACATAGGCCAGCGTGCCCTGGTGGTCGGTCGCCAGAAGCGCGGCCAGTCCGGCGTCGGGCTCGGCGGCGGGGACGTTGCGGCCGTCGCGCCGCTCCGTCAACGGGCGGGTGGAGCCGCGCCCGTCCGCCACGGTCCAGCGGCCGTCGCGCTGTTCCAGCGTCAGCTCGATCACGCCGAGCTGGTTGCCGCTGTAGCCGGCCATGACCAGGGGCACGCCGTTCACCGTGCCCTTCGTCAGATCGGCGCCGGGCAGGCCGGCATAGTCCGGTCCGGGAAAGACGCCGTGCGAATGGCCGGTGACGACGGCGTCGATGCCGGGGATCTCCGTCAGGTAGGCGGAGGCCTGCTCCTCCCCGCCGACGCGCGGTGCGCCGGACAGCCCGGCATGGGACAGCGCGATCACGATGTCGGCCCCGGCGGCCCGGACCTCCGGCACCAGCCGGCGGGCGGTGTCCACGATGTCCCGGGTCGTGACCTTGCCGTCCAGCTTGTCGCGGTCCCAGACCATGATCTGCGGCGTCAGCACGCCGATGACGCCGATCCGGACGGTGTGCATCGCGCCGGCCGTATCGCGGAGCTGCCGCTCCAGGATCGTGTAGCCGGGATAGAGCGGCCTGTCGTTGGCGGGATCGTCGTCACCGTCCACGACGAAGACATTGCCGGCCAGCACCGGGAAGGCCGCTGCGGCATAGGTCTGCTTCAGCACGTCCAGGCCGAAATTGAACTCGTGGTTGCCCAGCACGGCCGCGTCGTAGCCGAGATGGTTCAGCGCCACCATGGCCGGGTGCGGCCGGCCGGGGCCGATGCCGCGCTCCCGTACCACCCAGTCGCCCAGCGGCGTCCCCTGGATCAGGTCGCCGTTGTCCAGCAGCAGCGTGTTCGGGTTGGCGGCCCGCGCCGCGCGGATCAGAGAGGCGACCCGGACCAGCCCGATCGACGGGTCCTGGCGGTCCGCATAGTAGTCGTAGTCCATCAGCGCCATGTGCAGGTCGGTCGTGGTCAGGACCTGCAACTCGATCCGGTCCTCTGCCCGGGCGGGCAGCAGCGGGACGAGGACCAGCGCGGCGAGAAGGGCGAGGCCGGCGAAGGGCCGGCGGCGGCCAAGGGCACGGATCACGGACGATGGCTCCCTGAAGATACAGCCCGAACGGATGAGGAGGCGACCATATACCCCAGGGCCGGTGACGGGTTAAAGCGCATGGGCATGGCAGGGCCGGCGCAAAACGGCCAGCGGTCCCCCACGACCTGCGCTCCGTCCGCTCAGCGGTCCTTGACGTAGGGGGTGCCCAGCGCCTTCGGCGGGATGGCGCGGCCGACGAAGCCCGCCAGCAGCAGCACCGTCAGCAGATAGGGCAGCGCCTCGATCAGTTGCACCGGCACCTGCCCGACGCCCGGCAGCGGCACACCCTGCAACCGCGTCTGCACGGCGTCGGCGGCGGCGAACAGCAGGCAGGCGGCCATGGCCGGGACCGGGCGCCACTTGCCCAGGATCAGCGCCGCCAGGGCCAGGAAGCCCTTGCCGGCGGTCATGTTCTCCTGGAAGGCCGCGCCCTGGGCGGTGGACAGATAGGCGCCGGCGATGCCGCAGAGCACGCCGGCGATCGCCACGGCCTGATAGCGCAGCCCGGTGACGGAGATCCCGGCCGTGTCCACCGCGGCCGGGTTCTCGCCCACCGCCCGCAGGCGCAGGCCGAACCGCGTCTGGGCGGAGACCCAGGCCGCCAGCGCCACGGCCGCGAAGGCGACGTAGGCCAGCAGCGTGTGCCCGCTCACCAGCTCGGCATAGACAGGGCCCAGCAGCGGCACGGGCCGCAGCGTCTCCGCCAGCGGCAGGGTGATTTCCTGGAAGCGGGCGCCGGCCTCCAGCGACGGCGTGCGGCCACCCAGGCCGAACCAGGCCGAGGCCAGCACCGTGGTCAGTCCCAGCGCGATGGTGTTGATGGCGACGCCGGATACCACCTGCTCCCCCTTCTGGGAGATGCAGGCGAAGCCGTGCAGCAGCGCCAGCAGGACGGATGCGGCGATGGCCGCCCCCAGCCCCAGCCAGGCCGACCCGGTGGCCGCGGCGGCGGCGGCCGCGGCGAAGGCCCCGGCCAGCATCTTGCCTTCCAGCGCCAGATCGACGACGCCGGCCCGCTCCGAGAAATAGCCGGCCATGGCGGCCAGGATCAGCGGGGCGGCAAGGCGCACCGTGCTGTCCAGCAGGGACAGGAGCCAGACCGAATCCATCTCACGCCTCCGCCGCGCGGTCGCCCCGGCGGGCGAACAGCCGGACCAGCGCCGGCCGGAACAGGTGCTCCAGCGCCCCGGCGAACAGGATCACCACGCCCTGGATGACCACCACCAGCTCGGGGCTGATCGACTGGTACTCGAAGGCCAGTTCCGCTCCGCCCTGGTAGAGCGCGCCGAACAGGATGGCGGCGGGGATGATGCCGGCCGGATGGGCCCGGCCCATCAGGGCCACGGCGATGCCGGTGAAGCCCATGCCGGCCGGGAAGTTCAGCATCAGCCGGTGCTGCACGCCCTGGATCTCGTTGATCCCCAGCAACCCCGCGAGCGCACCGGAGATCAGCATGGCGACGATCACGGTCCGGCGCGGGTCGATGCCGGCATAGTGCGCCGCCTGCTCGTTGGCGCCGACCGTGCGCAGGGCGAAGCCCTGGCGGGTGTGCCAGATGAACAGCCAGACCAGCAGGCAGGCCGCCAGCGCCAGGAAGAAGCTCAGGTTCAGGGGCGTGACGTCGATCTCCAGCCCCAGGGCGCCCAGCATGTCGTGCAACGTCGGCAGGAACAGCGACGGGTCGATCTCCCGGCTCTCCGGCGACATCTGGCCCGGCCGGATCAGCACGTTGACCAGCAGGTAGACCATCAGGGCGCTGGCCAGGAAATTGAACATGATCGTCGTGATGACGACATGGCTGCCGCGGTAGGCCTGGAGATAGCCCGGGATGAAGGCCCAGGCGCCCCCGAAGGCCATGGCGGCCAGCACCGTCAGCGGCAGCGCCGCCCACCAGGGCCAGCCCCCCAGCGTGAGGCAGACCAGCCCGACGCCCAGCCCGCCGATATAGGCCTGCCCCTCGCTGCCGATGTTGAACAGGCCGGCATGGAAGGCGACGCCGACGGACAGGCCGGTGAAGATCAGGCTGGTCGCGTAGTAGAGCGTGTAGCCGAGGCCGGTGCCGCTGCCGAAGGCGCCGACCAGCATCGTCCACAGCGCCCCCGCCGGGTCCTCCCCGATGGCGAGGATGACCAGCGCCGACACCAGCAGCGCGACGGTGATGTTGATGGCCGGCAGCAGCGCCAGGGAGACCCAGCGCGGCAGCCCGTCGGCCGCGGTCATGCCCGCGCTCATGCCGTCGCTCCCGCGCCGGAAGCGGGGAGGGGATCGGCGATGCCGGCCATCATGCGGCCGATGCGGCCGTCGCTCGCCTCCGACGGCGCCAGTCCGCCGACGATGCGGCCGTCGCACATCACCAGGATGCGGTCGCTCAGGGCCATGATCTCGTCCAGTTCCGCGGAGACCAGCAGGATCGCCTTGCCGCGGTCGCGCAGGTCCACGAGCTGCCGGTGGATGAAGGCGATCGCGCCGATGTCCACGCCGCGGGTGGGCTGGCCGACCAGCAGCACGTCCGGGTCGCGGGTGATCTCCCGTGCCATCACCAGCTTCTGCTGGTTGCCGCCGGAGAAGAGGGAGGAGCGCAGCCCCGGCTGGCGTGGCCGCACATCGAACCGTTCCATCAGGGCGGCGGTGCGCTCCAGCGCCCGACGCCAGTCCAGCCAGGGACCGCGTCCCAGCCCGGCATCGTCCTGATAGCCCAGGATGGCGTTCTGGTAGGCCGGAAAGGGCTTCACCAGGGCAAGCCGCAGCCGGTCCTCGGGGACATGGGCGACGCCCCTGCGCCGCACCTCGCCCGGCGTGAGCCCGGCGATCTCCGTTCCCTTCAGGCGGATGCTGCCCTTGGACGGCGCGGTCATGCCCGCCAGCGCGTGCAGCAGCTCCGACTGGCCGTTCCCGGCCACGCCGGCGATGCCGACGATCTCACCCGCGCGCAGATCGAAGCCCACGGATTTCAGCCGCTCGACCCCGAGGGCGTCCACGACGCTGAGGTCGCGCACCTCCAGCACCGGCGCCCCGGGCGCCGCTGGCGCCTTCTCCAGCGACAGCGAGGCCCGGCGCCCGACCATGGCGTCCGCCAGTTGCTGCTCGTCCGTCCCGGCCGTGGCGAATTCGGCGACCACCTGACCCTGGCGGAGCACCGTCACCCGGTCGGTGACGGCCATGATCTCCTTCAGCTTGTGGGTGATCAGCACGACCGTCCGGCCCTGCTCGCGCAGGCGTTCCAGGATGCGGAAGAGCTGCGCAACCTCCGGCGGGGAGAGGACGGCCGTCGGCTCGTCCAGGATCAGCACCTCCGCACCGCGGTGCAGGGCCTTCAGGATCTCCACCCGCTGCTGCACCCCGACCGGCAGGTCCGACACCCGTGCGTCGAGCGGCACCTCCAGGCCGAAGCTGCTTTCCAGCTCCTCCACCTCGACGCGGGTGCGCTCGCGCGCCGGACCCAGTCGGGCGCCGCCCTCGGCGCCCAGCAGCAGGTTCTCCAGCACGGTGAAGGTCTCCACCAGCATGAAGTGCTGGTGGACCATGCCGATGCCCAGCCGGATAGCGTCCTGCGGGGTGGCGATGCGGGCCGGTTTCCCGCCGACGCGGATCTCGCCCCCGTCGGCCTGATAGAAGCCGTACAGGATGCTCATCAGCGTCGATTTGCCGGCGCCGTTCTCGCCCACCAGCCCGTGGATGCTGCCCGGGGCGAAGCGGATGGTCACGTCCCGGTTGGCGTGGACGGGACCGAACCGCTTGTCGATGCCCAGGAGTTCGACGGCGAAGGGGACGGAGTCGGAACGGGTGGCGTCCGGAGTGGGGGCTGGACGGGTCACGGAGCGCGCGGGGATCAGTACTTGCAGCCGTCGGCGTCGCTGTAGTTCGCGACGGTGCGGGTGCCGGCCTTGATCTCCTGCGCCGCCGCGTCGACGCGCGCCTTCATCTCGGGCGTGATGAGGTCCTTGTTGTTCTCGTCATAGGCCCAGATGACGCCGTCATCCTTCAGACCCAGATACTGCAGCCCCGGCTTCCAGGTGCCGTCCTGTGCCGTCTTGAAGGCGTTGTAGGCGGCCACGTCCACCCGCTTGACCATGGAGGTCAGGACACTGCCGGGGAACAGGTGGTTCTGGTTGCTGTCCACGCCGATGGAGAGCCGGCCCGCATCCGCCGCCGCCTGGAGCACGCCCATGCCGGTCTGCCCGGCGGCGGCGAAGACGACGTCGGCCCCGCGGTCGAACTGGCTCTTCGCCAGCTCGCTGCCGCGGGTCGGGTCCGACCACGCGGCGGGGGTGGAACCGGCCATGTTCACCAGCAGGGTGGCCTGCGGATTGACGGCCTTCACCCCCTGCTCATAGCCGCAGGAGAAGCGCCGGATCAGGGGGATGTCCATGCCGCCGACGAACCCGACCGTGCCGGTCTTGCTCGCCATCGCGGCCAGCATGCCGACGAGGTAGGAGCCCTCGTGCTCGGCGAACATGATCGACTGCACGTTCGGCAGATCGACCACGTTGTCGATCAGGGTGAAGCGGGCCTTGGGGAATTCCTTGGCGATCTTCTCGACCGCCGGCGCCATCGAGAATCCGACCGCGACGACGATGTCCGTTCCGCGCTGGGCCAGCCGGCGCAGGAACTGCTCCCGCTGCGCCTCGTTCGTCACTTCGAAGAATCGGAAGTTGACGCCCGTTTCGGCCTTGAAACGCTCGGCACCGTCGTTGGCGCCCTCGTTGAAGGACTTGTCGAAGCGGCCGCCCATGTCGAACACGATGGCCGGTTCGAAGGCCGCGGCCGGCCCCGCCATCGCCGCACAGAGCACAAGGACGGCCGCGAAGGCGGCGCGCAACAGCGTCTTCATCAGGCTGAACCCGCAGGATACAACAATTCCGAGATGGAGCCACGGAACGTAACGGCTTCGCCCGTCCTCGGCAAGGTCGGGCGCGCGTTCCGCCGACCGTGCCTGTCCCGGAAGGATCGGGCCGCTGTTCCGCGGCACTGTCATACGATTGTAAGATGAGGCCGCTATAAGCCCCGGGTGCGGCGGAATCGCCTGTCCGGTCAGCGGGATGGCCGGCGCCGTTGTCCCTTCGGACGGCCCCACGATATCTGCCCGGACGCCCCAGCCCCACCGGAGTTCCCTGCCATGACCGCCCCCTTCACGCACCTTTCCGCGGACGAGTTCGAGGACCGCGCGGACCTCCCGTCCAGCCCGGACACGACGCCGACCTTCGGTGAGGTGCTCCAGCGGCGGTTCGGCCGGCGCGAGCTGCTGCGCGGTGCGCTCGCCAGCACGGCGCTGGCCGCACTGCCGCTGTCGCTGCTGCTGCCGGCGTCGCGGACGGCGGCGGCGCAGGACGCGGCCCGGTCCGTCGATGCGGAGAGCCGGTTCCCCTTCGAGGAGCTGGCGCGCGGAGTCGACGAGACCCACCACGTCGCCAAGGGCTATCAGGCCAAGGTGCTGCTGCGCTGGGGCGATCCGCTGCTGCCGGGGGCGCCCGAGTTCGACCCCTATGCCCAGACGGCGGAGAAGCAGCTCGGGCAGTTCGGCTACAACAACGACTTCGTGGGCTACCTGCCCCTGCCGCTGGGCAGCCGGTCGAGCGACCACGGTCTGCTCTGGGTGAACCACGAATACACCAACACCGAGGTGATGTTCCCCGGCCTGATCCCGGCCGGCATGGACCGCATCCCGCAGGACAGGGCCGCTCAGCTCATCACCCGGGAGATCGCCGAGGTCGAGATGGCCGCGCACGGCGGCAGCATCGTGGAACTGAAGCGCGGTGCCGACGGCGACTGGACCTATGTGAAGGGCAGCCCGTACAACCGCCGCCTCTCCCCGCTCGCCACCGAGATGGCGTTCACCGGCCCCGCCGCCGGTCATGAGCGGATGCGCACCAGTGCCGATCCGACCGGCACCCGCGTCATCGGCATGATGAACAACTGCGCCGGCGGCGTCACGCCCTGGGGCACCTTCCTGACCTGCGAAGAGAACTTCGACGGCTACTTCATCGGGACCATCGACCAGTCGCACCCCGAGCAGCGCAACTACGACCGCTACACGGTGCCGGGCAGCCGCTACCTCTGGGGCCTGCACCACCCGCGCTTCGACGTGAACAAGGAACCGAACGAGGCCAACCGCTTCGGCTGGGTGGTCGAGGTCGATCCCTACGACCCCACCTCGACTCCGCGCAAGCACACGGCTCTGGGCCGCGCCAAGCATGAAGGGGCGGGCGTCGTCGTCAACAAGGACGGCCGCGTCGTCGTCTACATGGGCGACGACCAGGTGTTCGAACACATCTACCGCTTCGTCAGCCGCAACCGCTTCGATCCGAACGATCGGGCGAAGAACATGACGCTGCTGGAGGACGGCACGCTCTATGCCGCCCGCTACAACGCCGACGGCACCCTGACCTGGCTGCCGCTGGTCCAGGGGCAGGGGCCGCTGACTCCTGAGAACGGCTTCCGGACCCAGGCCGACGTCTCCATCAACACCCGCCACGCCGCTACCCTGGTCGGTGCCACCCGCATGGACCGGCCCGAGGACATCGAGGTCAATCACAGGACCCAGAAGGTCTATGCGATGCTGACCAACAACAGCGACCGCCGTCCGGTCAGCCCAGAGCATCCGTCCATCACCCATGTGGATGCGGCCAATCCCCGAGTCGGCAATCTCTGGGGCCACATCGTCGAGATGTCGGCGCCGGAGGACGACCACACGGCGGAGACCTTCCGCTGGACGATCCTGCTTCAGGCCGGCAACCCGGCCGACCCGAAGGTGAAGGCGACCTTCAACCCCGCGACCACGGAGAACGGCTGGTTCGCCTGTCCGGACAACTGCGTGGTGGACGGCCAGGGCCGCCTCTGGGTCGCCACCGACCAGGGCAATTCCTGGCCCACCTCCAGCGGTTCGGCGGACGGGCTCTGGGCGGTGGAGACGGAAGGTCCCCTGCGCGGCACCGCCAAGGCCTTCTTCCGCTGCCCGATCGGGGCGGAGATGTGCGGCCCCTTCTTCACGCCCGACGACACGGCGCTGTTCCTGGCCGTGCAGCATCCTGGCGTGGACGGCGTGTCGCAGGTCGTGGCCACCGGCGAGCGGGCGACCTTCGAGCATCCGGGCACCCGCTGGCCGGATTTCGACGAGAAAGTGCCCCCGCGCCCCTCGGTGGTGGTAATCACCAAGGACGGCGGGGGGCCGATCGGTTCCTGACGCCGCCCGTCCGCTGATTTCCACCGGAACTCCGATGCCGATCCTCGATCCCTTCCGCCTCGGCCGGCGGCAGTTGCTGAAGACCTTCGGCGCTGCTGCCGTCACCGCCCTGTCGCTGCCGCCGACGCTCCGCCAGTCCCTGGCGCAGCCGGTCTTCGTCGCGCCGCCGTTCCAGCTCGGGGTCGCGGCGGGTGACCCCGCACCGGACGGCTTCGTGATCTGGACCCGGCTGGCGCCGCAGCCGCTGGAGCCCGGCTACGGCATGCCGGCCCAGCCGGTGGAGGTGGACTGGCAGGTCGCGGCCGACGACCGCTTCCGCACCGTCGTGCAGAAAGGGACGGCCGTGGCCCGGCCGGAGCTGGGCCATGCGGTGCATGTGGAGGTGGCCGGGCTGGAGCCGGGCCGGCCCTACTGGTATCGCTTCGTCGCCGGAACGGAGCGGTCGATGGTCGGCCGGGCGCGGACGGCCCCCGCCCTCGGTGCGCCGGTGGAGAGGCTCCGCTTCGCCGTCGGCGGCTGCCAGGCCTACGAGCACGGGCACTACACCGCCTGGCGCTGCATCTCCGACGAGAGCGATCTGGATTTCATCTACCACTACGGCGACTACATCTACGAAGGCGGCGTCCGCAGCTTCTATTTCGACCGTCACCAGGAACGGACGCTGCCGACCCCGCGTCCCTTCGACGGCCGGGAACTCTATTCGCTGGACGAGTACCGGCGGCGCTATGCGCTCTACAAGCTCGACCCGAACCTCCAGATGGCGCACGCCTCGGCCGCCTTCATCCCGGCCTGGGACGACCATGAGGTGGACAACAACTGGGTGGCCGACCGCGATCAGGACGGCACCCCGCCGGAGGTGTTCCTGCTGCGCCGGATCGCGGCGGCGCAGGCCTATTACGAAAACCTGCCGTTCCGGCGGTCGGCCTGGCCGCTGGGACCGGCGATGCAGATCTACCGCCGCCTCTCCTTCGGATCGCTGCTGGACCTGCATGTGCTGGACACCCGGCAGTTCCGCACCGACCAGCCCTGCGGCGACGGCTTCAAGGCGCCGTGCGCGGGTATGGATGCGGACACCGCCTCCGTGCTGGGGGCCGAGCAGGAGAAGTGGCTCTATGACGGGCTCGCCGCCTCCAAGGCCCGCTGGACCGGGCTTGCCCAGCAGGTGATGCTGATGGACATGGACCGCGAGCCCGGCGAGGAGGACATCCGCAACATGGACAGCTGGGACGCCTACCGGGCGGCCCGGACCCGGCTGCTGTCCTTCCTGCACGACCGCCGGATCAGCAACACGGTCGTCCTCACCGGCGACGAGCACCAGAACTGGATCGGGGACGTCAAGCTGCGGGCCGGCGATCCCGACTCGCCCACCGTGGCGACGGAGTTCCTGGCGACCTCCATCAGCTCGGGCGCCGATGGCGGGGAGATCCGCGCCAACGGTGCCGGCATCCTGGCCGCCAACCCGCACCTCAAGCTGCTGAACGACCAGCGCGGCTACCACCTGCACGAGGTCACGCCCAAGGCCTGGACGGCGCACGTCAAGGTTCTGGACAAGGTCAGCACGCCCGGCGGAACGCTCTCCACCCGCGCCGTCTTCACGGTCGATCCCAGGCGCCCCGGCCCGCAGGCGGCCTGACCGGCTGCGACGGTGCGTGTCCGGTCCGGCGGTTGATCCACGTCAAGGTGCCCCGGATGGTGAAACGATATGGTCCCTTCACCATTCGGGAGGGCGCGCGATGCTCATGGACGGTCGGACCCCGGTTCTTCCCCTGACCGGCTTCGCCCTGCTGGCCCAGGCCATGGGACTGGCAGCCGCCGGCCGGGGAGAGACGGCGCTGGACAATCCCTTCGTGGAGGAACCCGGAGCATCGGCCGCCTGGATCGACGGCTGGATGCGGGGACAGACGGGACGTTCGGCCCCGTTGCCCGGCCGGGCCTGAGGGAGGGAGCGCAGCCGCGGTCACCGGAAGGGGATGCCGCATCTTTGTCACCGCGGCGCCAGCGCCCTCTTGCCGTGCGGGGTGTTCATCGGTCGGGTTGATCTTCCCGGAGCTGACCGATGCCGCTTTCCGCCGGACGGGGCCGCTGCGCCGCCGCCCCTGCTGTTCCTGCGCCTGCCGTTTCCGCCCCTGGCGTGATCTTCGACGGTCCGCATGCCGCGCCGCTTCCTGAAGGGGCGGCCGCACACGCACGGGTCATGGCCCGGCTGGCGGCGCAGGTCCGCACCCTCGCGCGCCTCTTCCCGCCGGGCGGCCGCGTCGCCTATCTGGACCTGCCGTTGCACGGCAATGTCGGTGACCTGCTGATCTATCTGGGAACGGAACGGTTCCTGGCGGAGCAGCAGCAACGGGTGGTGCTGCGCACGACCTGCGCCGCATCCCCCGCGCGGATCGCGCGCCGGATCGGAACCGGAGACCTGATCTGCCTGCATGGCGGCGGGAACTTCGGGGACCTCTATCCGGCGCACCAGGAGTTCCGGCGGGCGGTCGTGGAACGGTTTCCGGACAACCGCATCGTCGTCATGCCGCAGACGGTGCATTTCGGCGACGGCAGTCTCTGGCACCTGCTGGAACCCTTCCGGCGGCATCGGCGCCTGACCGTCTGCGTGCGCGACCGCACATCCGCGCGGGCTTTGGCCGAGGCCGGGATCGAGGATGTCGTGCTGGTGCCCGACATGGCCCACCTGCTCTGGCGGAACCGGCCGGACGGCGGCGGTGGCGGACGGCTGCACCTCCTGCGCCGTGACCAGGAGGCGCCGGCCACGGCGGGACCAGAGGCCACGGCACCGGCCGCGGTGTGCGACTGGGGCGATCTGATCCACCCCGTCGAGCGGCGCTGCTTCCGCCTGCTCCAGATCGCGGCGCGGCGCCATCTGCCCGTCGCCCCGCTCTGGCAGCCGCTGGCCCGCCGGCTGGCGCGCCGGGCGGAGCGGCTGCTCGCCCGCCATGACCATGTAGTGACCGACCGGCTGCACGGGGTGATCCTGTCGGCGCTGCTGTCGCGGCGGGTGACGGCCCTGGACAACAGCTACGGCAAGGTCTCCGCCTATGTGGATCTCTGGCTGGACCGTTCCCCCCTGGTCGCCAGGAAGTGAAAGGGGGCGACCGGGGGAACGGTCTGGTGCCGGGCCTGTGGCTGCGGTGCTAGCGGGTCAGGGCGGCGAAGAGGCCCGGCAGCCGTTCCGGCAGGCGACGGACATGGTCGATCACCGTGTAACCGTTGATGCCGAAGATGCGGGCGACATAGCGGTCGGCCAGCGGGTCCAGCGTCAGGCAGAAGGGCCGGATGCCCTGGGCGCGCAGCTCCTCCACCGCCCGGCGGGCGTCCTGGCGCAGATGCTGCGGGTCGCGCTCGTCCACGTCGGCCGGCTCGCCGTCGGTAACCACCAGCAGCAGTCGGTGCGCCTCGGGGCGCCGGCCCAGATGGTGGGCGGCGTGGCGTAGCGCCGTGCCCAGGCGGGTGGAGAGCCCGCCCTCCAGCCCGGCCAGCCGGCTCCGGGCGTCGCCGTCGAACCGCTGCTCGAAGTCCTTGATCCGGTAGTAGCGGACATCCTGCCGCCCGTCGGAGGCGAAGCCGTGGATGGCGAAGGGATCGCCGATCCCGGATACGGCCGTTGCCAGCAGGGTGCAGGCGTCGCGCGTCAGCTCCAGGATCGTGGTGTCGCTGCCGCGCACGGGATCGTTGGTCGAGGCAGACAGGTCGAGCAGGACCAGCACCGCGAGGTCGCGCCGGTGCAGGATGGAGCGGCGGGTGATGCGGCTGTCGGGCTGGAGCCCTGCGCGCAGCATCACCATGGCGTCCACGGCGGGGCCGATGTCCAGCTCGTCGCCGTCGTCCAGACGTCGCCGCCTTTCCACGCCCTGGGGGCGCAGACGGTCCACGATCCGGCGAACCTGCGCCGTCACGCCCCGGTGCCGCTCCAGCACCGCGTCGATGGTGGCGGGATCGCCCCGGGCCGGGCGGTGCTCGCGCAGCGTCACCCAGTCGGGCCGGTAGTGCTGCCCGCGGTCGTCCCATTCCGGGTAGCGGACGGGATCGGAGACGGGCGGCCGGCCTTCCCGCTCGTTGAAGGAGATGCCGTCATCCTCGTAGGGGAACAGCTCGGTGCCCAGGACCCAGATCTCCTGCGCGTCCTCCCCGGCATTCTCCACGTCGGTCTCATTGATGAATTCCATCAGGCCGACGCGGCGGCGGACCTGTCCCTGAGCTTCCCCGTCGCCCGCCGGGTCGCCGAAGTCGTCGAACGCCTCCGCCGTCCAGAGCAGGTGGTTGTCGTCGCGGTAGGCAAGGCGGTGGCTCTCCAGGATGCGCAGGCTGGGCAGCAGCCGGCGCGCCGAGAGAAGATCGTGCAGGTCGTGGCCCAGGGTGATTGCGAGCGTCTCCTCCGCCCCCGGCAGGCCGGCTCCGGCATGGAAGCGGTCCACCAGGGCGTCGAGCGCCGCATCGCCGGTGCGCTGCGCGGGGTCCAGCAGGGCGCGGGCCGCTGCTTCCACCAGATCCATGCCGGGATGCCCGGGGAAGGGGGGCAGGTTCGCGGCCAGCAACGGCGCCCAGAGGCGGCGCAGGCCGGGGAAGCGGATCAGGGCCTCCCGCTCCACCCGGGCGTCCTCCACCAGCCCGATCAGGAAACGGGCGGCCGGGGCGGAACCGTCCACCGGCAGCGGCCGGCGGCGGTAGAGCAGATGGGCCGCCATGTGCGCCGCCATGGCGCGCAGCACGTCCAGCCCGCCCAGCCCGCCGGCCGCGTCCACGGCGTCGGGCAGGTGCAGGGCGCCGGCATCGACGAAGGGGCGGAACCCCGGCTGGTCGGACGCCGCCGGCCGCAGTCGGAAATCGCGGCCCCAGAGGGCGCGCAGAAAGGCGCCGAGCCGGCGCTGGCTGTCCACGAACTGCGTGCCGCGCCGTTCCCGTTGCAGCACCGACCGGCTTTCCGGCGATGTGAGGCCGAAATAGGCGACCTGCGCCGCCACGTCGCCGCGATGGCTCTCGGCCCCGAATTCCACCCACCGGCGCAGGCCGGAGAGCGTAAGCCGGCTCAGCAGCTCGTCCAGCACCCCCAGCATGGGGCGCAGGCCGCGGGGCGCCCGCGCCGCCAGCCGGTGCAGGACCTGCATGTAGGCGGCCAGCAGGTCTGCGTCGCCCAGCCGTGCCGCGGCCGTCGGCAGGCTGGCGAAGACCAGTTCCAGCACCTCGCCCGAGGTCATGGAAGCCAGCTTCATCGCGGCATGCCGGCAGTCGGCCACCGCATCCTCACCGCAGTCGCGGGCGACCTGCGGCATCGCCGCCAGATAGGCCGCGGGCAGGCGGCTGCCCCGGCCCAGGCGGGCCAGTGCCAGGGCACCGTCCAGGTAGTCGCGCCGGCCCGCCGGGGAGACGAGGCGCGACATCTCGTGCAGGGGGACAGCCAGCGTACCCGCCAGGTCCGGTGCGGCTGCGACAAGCTCCCGCCGGATGTCCTCAAGGTCGGTGGACATGGAACGTCGATCCTCGGGCTGCGGTCGGCCGGTCAGCCGAACAGGGTGTCGATGGCGGCGTCGAGCGTGTCCTGCATGTCGGGATCGTCGGTCAGGGGCCGGACCAGCGCCATGCGGCAGGCTTCGGCGGGCGGGATGCCCTGCACGATCAGGCGCCCGGCATAGATCAGCAGGCGGGTCGAGATGCCCTCGTCCAGCCCGTGGCCCTTCAGGTTGCGGGAGCGGTGGGCCATCTGCACCAGCTTCGCCGCCTGGGCAGGGGCGACCCCGCTTTCGTGCGCGACGATCTCGGCCTCGATCTCCGGCAGGGGATAGTCGAAGGCCATGGCCCCGAAGCGCTGCCGCGTGGACGGCTTCAGCTCCTTGTTCAGGCTCTGGTATCCGGGGTTGTAGCTGATCACCATCTGGAAGTCGGGATGGGCGGCGACCAGTTCGCCCTTCTTGTCCAGGGGCAGCATGCGGCGGTGGTCGGTCAGGGAGTGGATGACCACCAGCGTGTCCTGACGGGTCTCCACCACCTCGTCCAGGTAGCAGATGGCGCCGATGCGGGCCGCCACCGTCAGCGGGCCGTCCTGCCAGCGGGTGCCGTTCAGGTCCAGCAGGAAGCGCCCGACCAGGTCGGCGGCCGTCATGTCCTCGTTGCAGGCGACGGTGATCAGCGGCCGGTCCAGCCGCCAGGCCATGTGTTCGACGAAGCGGGACTTCCCGCAGCCCGTCGGGCCTTTCAGGATCAGCGGCATGCGGGCGGCGTAGGCGGCCTCGTACAGCTCCGTCTCGTTGCCGACCGGGCGGTAGTAGGGCATCGCCGCGACCCGGTACTGCGCGGCGTCGATCTCGCTCATGGGAGGCATCCTCGGGAAGGGGCGGCAGGAACGGGGCCGGCGGTGAAAGGGGGAGGCCGCCGGCCCCTGCGGACACCGGAAGCGCGCCGGATCAGCGCGCCACGGGCGCCCGATGGACGACCATGCTGGTGCCCTGGCTCTGCTTGATGTTGTCGTAGCCGATCAGGCGGATGTGGTGGCCGGGATTGGCCTGCCGGCACGCCTCGATCTCGGCCAGGACGCGGTCCACGTCCGTCTCGCCGAACAGCGGCAGCTTCCACATGTACCAGTAGTGGCTGGCGGCATGCTCGGGCTCGGTGTGCTCCAGGGCCGGGTTCCAGCCCTTGGCGACGATGTACTCCACCTGCCGGCGGATCTGCGTCGCGTCCAGCGGCGGCAGGTAGGAGAAGGTGCCGAGCTTGCGGCTGCCCGGATCGGAAAGACGGGAAGGATAGTCCTGCATCACGCTCATGGTCGGGGTCTCCGGTTCGGGAAGGGCTTGGTCAGCGGTGGACGACGTCGAGCTTGTCCACCACGTCGAACTCGAAGCGGACCTCCTTCCAGGTCTCCATCGCCATCTTCAGTTCGGGGCTGTGGCGGGCGGCGGCGGTCA
Source organism: Rhodospirillum centenum SW (assembly GCF_000016185.1). NCBI lineage: Bacteria > Pseudomonadati > Pseudomonadota > Alphaproteobacteria > Rhodospirillales > Rhodospirillaceae > Rhodospirillum > Rhodospirillum centenum. The sequence goes on along the minus strand of NC_011420.2, from coordinate 229,487 downwards.
GGATGTCCTTGCCCTCGCGCTCCACGTCGCGGCCCTGGTTGCGCGCCTCGACGCAGGCCTCCAGCGCCACGCGGTTGGCACAGGCGCCGGCAGCGTTGCCCCAGGGATGCCCCAGCGTGCCGCCGCCGAACTGGAAGACGGCATCGTCACCGAAGATCGAGAGCAGGGCCGGCATGTGCCAGACATGGATGCCGCCCGAAGCGACCGGCATGACCGGCGCCATGTGGCCCCATTCCTGGTCGAAGAAGAGGCCGCGGCTGCGATCCTCCTTCACATGGCGCTCGCGCATCAGGTCCACCCAGCCGAGCGTCGCCTCGCGGTCGCCTTCCAGCTTGCCGACGACGGTGCCGGAATGCAGGTGGTCGCCGCCCAGCAGGCGCAGCAGCTTGGCCAGGACCCGGAAGTTGATGCCGTGCCGCGGGTTGCGGTCGATGACGCCGTGCATCGCCCGGTGGACGTGCAGCAGCATCCCGTTGTTGCGGCACCAGCGCGACAGGCTGGAATGGGCCGCCCAGCCGATCGTCAGATAGTCGCTCATGATGATCGGCGAGCCGATCTCCTTGGCGTACTCGGCCCGGCGGTAGATCTCCTCCATGTTGGGCGCTGTGACGTTCAGGTAGTGGCCCTTGCGCTCGCCGGTCTCCGCCTCGGCCTTCTCGATCGCCTCCTGGCAGAACAGGAAGCGGTCGCGCCAGCGCATGAAGGGCTGGGAGTTGACGTTCTCGTCGTCCTTGGTGAAGTCCAGGCCGCCGCGCAGGCACTCATAGACCGCCCGGCCGTAGTTCTTCGCCGACAGCCCGAGCTTCGGCTTGATCGTGCAGCCCAGCAGCGGGCGGCCGTACTTGTCCAGCTTGTCGCGCTCGACCTGGATGCCGTGGGGCGGGCCGTCGCAGGTGGTGACGAACCAGAGCGGGAAGCGCACATCCTCCAGCCGCAGGGAGCGCACCGCCTTGAAGCCGAAGACGTTGCCGACCAGCGAGGTGAAGACGTTGACGATGGAGCCCTCCTCGAACAGGCCCATCGGGTAGGCCACGAAGGCGTAGAACGCCTCGTCATCGCCCGGCACGTCCTCGATCGCGTAGGCCCGGCCCTTGTAGTAGTCGAGGTCGGTCAGCAGGTCGGTCCAGACCGTGGTCCAGGTCGCGGTGGAGGATTCGGCGCAGACGGCCGCTGCGGCTTCTTCGCGCGGGACCCCCGGCTGCGGGACCACCTTGAAGCAGGCCAGGATGTCGCTGTCCTTCGGCGTGTAGTTCGGGTCCCAGTAGGTCTCACGGTACTCTTTGACGCCTGCCTGATAGGTCTTGCCCATCCTGTGCTCCTCTTGTCCCGGTACACGCCGCCGCCCTCCGCGGATGGCGGCCGGGGCAGCGGCGTTGTTGCGCCTTGACCCTAGAGGAGCGCGAATATAGATAAAAACTAATATATCTAATCGTCAGTATTTACTTCCGTTTATCGACGGCCGGATGGTGGGACCCCTGTCATGCACCTGACCCTTCAGCAGCTCCGCCTGTTCGAGGCGGTGGCGAGGCACCGGAGCTTCACCCGTGCCGCGGAAGAACTGCACCTGACCCAGCCGGCGGTCTCCATCCAGATCCGCCGGCTGGAGGAGAATGCCGGGACGCCCCTGATCGAGCATCTGGGCAAGCGCTTCTTCCTGACCCCGGCGGGGGAGGCGATGTACGCCACCGCCTGCGACGTCCTGACACGGCTGAGGTCGCTGGACGACGAACTGGACGAACTGGCCGACACGCTGCGCGGTCCGCTGCGGCTGGCCGTGGCGACGACGGCCAAGTATTTCACGCCGCATCTGCTGGGCCGCTTCGTGGCGGACCATCCGGCGGTGGTGCCGCGGCTGGTCGTCACGAACCGGGCGCGGCTGATCCAGCGGCTGGGCGAGAACCTGGACGATTTCGTCATCATGGGGCAGGTGCCCGACGACCTGCCCCTGGTCGCGCACCCGATCATCGAGAACCGGCTTGTCGTGGTCGCGCACCCGCACCATCCCGGCGCGGACCAGGCGGGTCTCGCCCTGCCGGACCTGGCCGGGGAGCGCTGGCTGATGCGCGAACCGGGGTCCGGCACGCGCACCTCCTTCGAGCGGGAACTGGCGGGGCAGGGCCTGACCATCGAGCCCTACATGGAACTGGGCAGCACCGAGGCGATCAAGCAGGCGGTGATGGCGGGGCTGGGCCTGTCGGTGCTGCCGATGCACAGCATCGAACTGGAACTGGCGGCGCACCGGCTGGTGATCCTGGACATCGCCGGCTTCCCGCTGTGCCGCCGCTGGAATGCCGTCCATCTCCAGGGCAAGACGCTGTCCCGCGCGGCGCGGAGCTTCCTCCAGTTCCTGAAGGAGACGGCGGAAGCGCCGTCGGGCACCATTCCGGCCGCGCTGCATCCGCTGCCGGCCTGAAGAACGGACGGAGCGGAGGCGACATGCAGGCCGGAAATTACGGGAACCCTGGAGCGGGCGGGATGCCGGAGCCGCCGGCCGGCTGGCGGGAGCGGCTGGAAGGCTACGCCTGGACCCGGCCCTCCGGCGGTTGCTCCGACGCGGCGGTGTTCCGGCTGGACGCGCCCGGACGACCGGTCCTGTACGTCAAGACGGAACCCGCGGAGCCTCTTGCGGAGTTGCCGGGAGAGATCGCCCGGCTGCGCTGGCTGGCCGGGCAGGGCATTCCCTGTCCGGCGGTGCTGCAGGCCACGGAAGAGGCGGGGCGGCACTGGCTTCTGATGTCGGCCCTGCCGGGCCATGTCCTGGAGGAAGCGCCGGACCTCGACACCGGGCGCCGCGTTGCCCTTTATGCCGGAGCCCTCCGCACCCTGCACGCGCTGGACATCGCCGCCTGCCCCTTCGACCAGCGGATCGACGGGCAGATCGCGCTGGCCGCGGCGCGGGTCGCCGCCGGTCTGGTGGACGAGGAGGATTTCGACGAGGTGCGGCAGGGCCGGAGCGCGGCCGATCTCCTGGCAGAGCTGCGGGCACGGCGTCCCGCGCGGGAGGATCTGGTCGTGACGCATGGCGACGCCTGCCCGGACAATCTCATGACTGATGGCGGGCGCTTCGCCGGCTTCATCGACTGCGGCCGGCTGGGGGTGGCCGACCGCCACCAGGACCTTGCCCTGGCCTGCCGCAGCATCGCGGACTGCTGGGGCGAGGCCTGGATCGCCCCCTTCCTGGCGCACTATGGTCGTCCGGCCGATCCCGACCGCCTGGACTGCTACTGCCTGCTCGACGAATTCTTCTGACCGGCTTGCGCCGCTCCGGGGGGCACGACCTCCGCGTTGGTATCTTCGGCCCGACCTTCAGGGAGCCTGCCGGGGCCAGCCGCCCCCGATCGATAACCACCGGCTATCGGTCAGGGAAGATAAGTCATTGGACAGTCTGCGTTGCCGCTGCCGATAGTCCTCTGGAAAGGTGCCGGCCCCGCCTGCCGTCGTGCGGAAGTTCTTTTCGCACTGCGGCATGATCCGGGCCGACCCTCCTTTCGGCGGACAGGTCGGAAAGCGGCGGATGCAGCAGTATCGTAGCGATGTTCTGGTGATCGGGGGTGGTCTGGCCGGCATCGTCACGGCCCTGGAACTGCTGTCGGCGGGGCGCAGCGTCACCCTGCTGGACCGCGACAGGAAAGACGCCTTCGGCGGGCAGGCGAAGGAGAGCTTCGGCGGCATCCTGCTGGTGGGAACGCCCGAGCAGCGCCGCACCGGCATCCGCGACACCCCGGACCTGGCGCTGCGCGACTGGCTCTCCTTCGGGGCGTTCGGCCGCGAAGCCGAGGCCGAACGCTGGCCCCGGCGCTGGGCCGAAGCCTATGTCCACGAGAGCGAGGGGGAGATCTACCGCTGGCTCAGGGCGCGGGACATCGGCTTCCTGCCGGTGCCGCTCTGGGTCGAGCGGGGCGAGCAGGGCGACGGCAACTCGGTCCCGCGCTGGCACGTCACCTGGGGGACCGGGCACCGGCTGGCGACGCGGCTGGCCGGCCTGCTGCGGGAGCATCCGCGGCGCGACGCCCTGACCCTGCGCTTCGATCACCGGGTCGAGGCGCTGACGGAGGCGGCGGGCCGCGTCAGCGGCTGCATCGGCGTCATGACGGGGGAGACGGAGCGGCCCTTCACCGCCACGGCCGACTGCGTCGTGGTGGCCGCGGGCGGCATCAACGGCTGCCTGGAGCGGGTGCGCCGGCACTGGCACGCCGACTGGGGCCGGCCGCCGGAGACGATCCTGAACGGCTCCCACCGCTTCGCCGACGGCCGCCTGCACGATGCCGTGGAGGCCGTCGGCGGGGTCGTCTCCGGTCTGGACCGGATGTGGAACTATGCCGCCGGCATCCGCCACTGGCGCCCGCGCAAGCCCGATCACGGCCTGTCGCTGGTGCCGCCGAAATCGGCGCTCTGGCTGAACTGGCGGGGCGAGCGGATCGGACCGGCGCCCCTGGTCGGCGGCTTCGACACGCGTGAGCTGGTCACCCGCATCTGCGGGCAGGAGCGGGCCTGGTCCTGGCAGCTTCTGAACCAGCGCATCGCCTTGAAGGAGCTTGCCATCTCCGGTGCGGAGTTCAATCCGTCGCTGCGGGAGCGCAGCGCGGCCGGCTTCCTGCGCGACACCCTGTTGGGCAACCGCTGGCTGGTCCGCGAGGTGATCGAGAACAGCCCGGACACCGTCACCGCGGCGACCCTGCCCGAACTGGTGGAGAAGATGAACGCGCTCCAGGGCGACGGCGCCGTGGACCTCGCCGCCGTGCGTGCGGCGGCGGAGCGCTACGACGCGGAGATCGCCCGCGGGCCCGCCCTGCACAACGACCGGCAGCTCCGGCGCATCGCCCATCTGCGGCGCTGGCGCGGCGACCGGATGCGCACCTGCGCCTTCCAGCCGATCCTCGATCCCGCGGCCGGCCCCCTGATCGCCATCCGCGAGTTCATCATCAGCCGCAAGAGCCTGGGCGGCATCCGCACCGATCTGGACAGCCGCGTGCTGGATGCGGGCGACCAGCCGGTGCCCGGCCTCTACGCGGTGGGGGAGGCCGCCGGCTTCGGCGGGGGCGGCATGAACGGCCTGCGCTCGCTGGAGGGCACGTTCCTGGGCGGCTGCATCTACGGCGCCCGGCGCGCCGCCCGGTCCATCGCCGGCCGGACCTGAACGAAGACGAAGGGGAGGGAGCACGGATGAAGAAGACGGCGGCCTGGCTGGCGGTCCACGCCATGGAACAGCTCGGGATCAGGTTCACCTTCGGCATTCCCGGCGTCCACAACACCGAACTGTACGACGAGCTGAACAGCAGCGAGACGGTGACGCCGGTGCTGGTGACGCATGAGGGCGGCGGCGCCTTCATGGCCGATGCCGTCAGCCGGGCCGCGGACGACACGGTCGGGGCGCTGGCCATCGTGCCGGCCGCCGGCATCACCCATGCCGCGAGCGGCATCGGCGAGTCCTTCCTGGGCGGCATCCCGATGCTGATCTTCTCCGGCGGCATCCGGACGGACACCGGCCGCCGTTTCCAGCTCCACGAGATCGACCAGCTCCGCCTGATCGAGCCGCTGACCAAGGCGGCGTTCCGGGTGGAGCGGCACGAGGACGTGGTGCCGACGATCCATGAGGCGTACCGGATCGCCACGGGCGGCCAGCCCGGCCCGGTGCTGGTGGAGATCCCGGTCAACCTCCAGCTCTTCCCCGGCGAGGTCGGCGAGTTGCCGCGCTGGACGCCCCCGCCGCCGCCCGCTTCCCCCGATCCGGAGGCGGTGCGCCGGGCCGCCGACCTGCTGCTGGCGGCCCGCAGGCCGGGCCTGTTCGTCGGCTGGGGCGCGCGCGGGGCACAGGCGGAGGTGGCGGCCATCGCGGAGTTCCTCCAGGCGCCGGTCAGTACCACGCTCCAGGGGCTGGCGAGCTTCCCGGCCGATCATCCGCTGCATGCCGGCTTCGGCTTCAGCGGCTCCGCCGTGCCGGCGGCCCGCAACGCCTTCGAGGGCTGCGACGGCATGCTGGCCGTGGGCACCCGCTTCGGGGAGATCCCGACCGGCAGCTTCAGCGCGGAGGTGCCGGCGGGTTTGGTCCATGTCGACATCTGCGCCGACGTGATCGGGGCGAACTACCCGGCCGCGGTCGGCATCGTGGGTGACGCCCGGACCGTGCTGGCCGCCCTGCTGGAGGAGCTTCGGGCGCGCGGGAAACCGGCGCCGGACACGGGGCTCGCAGACCGCCTCGCGCGCGACCGGCGGGCCTGGCGGGAGGAGTGGTACGCCCATGACAGCAAGGGCCGGGTCAACCCGGCGCGCTTCTTCGACGAGCTGCGCCGGCAGATGCCCGACGATGCCGTCACCGTGCTGGACGACGGCAACCACACCTTCCTGACGGCGGAGCTGTTCCCGATCCACCGCGGCGGGCGGGTGCTGACGCCGACCGACTTCAACGCCATGGGCTACGCGGTGCCGGCCGCCATCGGGGCCAAGCTGGCGCAGCCGGGGAAGGAGGTGTTCGCCATCGTCGGCGACGGCTGCTTCCTGATGACCTGCATGGAGATCATGACGGCGACGGCGCGCGGCCTGGGCGTCATCTACTTCGTCTTCAGCGACGGGGAACTGTCGCAGATCGCCCAGGCGCAGGAGATCCCCTATAACCGCAAGCCCTGCACCGTGCTGGCCGGCGCCGACCTGGAGGGGGTGGCGCGCGCCACCGGGGCGGCGCATGTGGCGATGCAGAACGGCGACCGCATCGCCGACGCCATCGCCGAGGCGCGCCGGCTGGCCGCGACCGGCCGGCCGGTGATCGTCGATGTCGCCATCGACTACAGCAAGCGCACCGCCTTCACCGCCGGCACGGCCAAGTCCACCTTCAAACGGTTTCCGCTGTCGCAGCGGGTGCGCTTCGCGGGGCGTGCGCTGCTGCGGCGGGTGACGGGCTGACCGGCGGGGGCAGGGCGGCGCATTCCAGGATCGTGCGCTTCAGCAGCTCCGCCGAGGGGGAGAGGCCGCGGTCCCGCCGCCAGACGATGGCGAAGTGCGTCTGCACCTCCACCGGCAGGGAAAGGTCCAGGCGCACCAGTTCGCCCCGCCCCGTCTGATCGCTGACGGCGCCGGGCGGGGCGAACAGCAGCAGGTCGGACCCGGCCGCCACCGTGCGCAGCAGGCCGAAATCATCGCTGCCGACGGCGGAGCCGCCGCCCACCGGCAGGTCCGGCAGGTCGCGCAGAACCCGCTCCAGCCCCTTGGGCAGCCGCGTCAGGCCGGCAGCGTCATGGCCCCGCAGATCGGCGGGTGTCAGGCCCCGGCGCCCGGCCAGCGGATGGCCGGGCCGGGCGAAGGCGCAGATCGGCTCCACCGGCAGCCGCGCCAGCTCGAACTCCGCGATGTCCTCCAGGTCGCGGGCGTCGGCCACCAGGAAGTCGATCTCCGCGTTCAGCAGCATGGTCTTCTGGTCGTCCCAGTATCCTGCGCTGACGATGCCGCGGATGCTGGGGGCCACCTCGCGCAGGCGGGCGAGGCTGCGCGGGATCAGCGACGCGCAGAGCACGGTCCCTGCGGCGATGCGGACCTCGCTGCCGGCCTGCCGGCGGATCAGCTCGATCTCGTTGCGGATCTGCCGGGCTTCGGACAGCAGCGGCACGGAGCGCGACAGCAGCCAGGCACCCACGGGGGTCAGGCGCAGCCCCCGCGGCAGGCGGTCGAACAGGACGACGCCGAGATCCTCCTCCAGCGCGCGGAGGCTCTTGGACAGGGCGGGCTGCGAGAGGTTGAGCCGGGCGCTGGTCCGCCGCACACTGCCCGTTTCCGCAAGGGCGGCGAAATGCTGAAGCTGGCGGAGGTTCATCGGCGCGCCTCGGACGTTCCCCCATGGCTACCGGCTCCGCCGCCTGGATTCAACCGGGATTCCCAGGCTCTCCAAGGGGTGCGGCCGGCGCTCCGTCCGGGCCGTTCCGGCGTCCGAGCCCCCCGGGAACCTCACCGTGGCATCAGTACCGTGGCATCAGTGCGAACACCCCCCAGCCCAGAAACTCCCGCGTGTAAGCGGCGTAGCGCACGGGTTCCGAGGTCAGTCGGGCCCGGACTTCTTCCGCCATTCCGTCGTCGGGGTTCGTCTCAAGCCACCGGCGCATGGTGAGCCATTTCGCCGCCTCGTACCGGTCCCAGCCGTCCTGGTCGGCCAGGACCATTTCGACGACGTCATAGCCGAGGTGGCCGAAAGACGCGAGAAGGTCGGGCAGCGTGAGGAAGTCGGAGATGGCGGTGGCGAGACACCCCTTGGCGATCTCCTCGGTCGCCGGCACCTGTCGCCAGTAAGGCTCACCGATCAGGATGATCCCTCCGGCGCGCAGGCTCTGCGCCAGAAGCTCGACGGTGCCGGCGACCCCGCCGGCGATCCAGGTGGCACCGACACAGGCCGCCACACCGACCTTCTCCTCGGCGACATGGCCGGCCGCATCGCCATGGATGAAGGTGACCCGGTCGGCGACGCCGAGTTCCACGGCGCGCCGTTTCGCCTGCTCGGTGAACAACCGGCTCATGTCGATGCCGGTGCCCGTGATGCCGTGATCGCGCGCCCAGGTGCAGAGCATCTCCCCCGATCCGCTGCCGAGGTCGAGAACCCGGGTCCCGGCTTCCAGACGCAGTGCCGCGCCGAGAATGGCGAGCTTTCCGGGGGTGATCGGGTTATGAATGCGGTGGGCGCTTTCAGTGATGTTGAATATGCGAGGGATGTCCACTGTTCAATATTTCCTGTTGCGGGTTTGTGTATTACGGATATTGGCCGGTGGCCGAAGAGTGGCGGGCCGAGCGGACGGCGTCAACGTCCTTGATCCGACCGCATCGCCTGACAGGCGATAGCGTGGGCGGGCGGAGCCGGCGACGCACAGCTTCTGCAAGTCGCTTGGCGGCTGCCCGCGCGCGCGACCTCAAGGCGATCAAGGTTCCGGTCCGGCTTCCATCCCGTCGTCATGGGCAGCCACGGCCGGCAGGCTGCTCGACCGGCTGCCTTGTGACCAGCGGCCCGTGCCTGACCCACGTGCCAGAAGATGATCCCGTGCATCGGGCCTGTTCCTGAGCCGAGCACGATCCGGGTCTTCAGCCTGTCCGGGCCGGCTGGTGTGTTCATCCTTCTGTCCTTACCATCCTGCTGCCCGCGGAGGGGGCGTGTCTGCCCGTCGATAATGGGGGCCGCCCCCTTCTGGTCGGGCCCAGAGCAGACCGGATGGGACGGGCCCGCTCGCCGTCCCGGCATGTCAAGTGCTGGCATGATGGCATAAGGGCATCATGGCATGAAGGCAAGGGCATGGTTCCATGCCTTCCGGAAAGGGCCTCCCCCTGGTCATGGTGGCGGACAGGCGCCCCGCCGGGGCGGCGGCGGTCCAGTCGCTCTCCGCGCGGGTACCGCACTTGCGGCGCCGGCGGGCGGACGATACTAGGTCGGGTCGGGCCACGCGGGTCCGGGGGCGGTGATCACCCGCCATCGACCCTTGCAGGCGAGGATGGGCATGAAGGTACTTGTCACGGGCGTCGCGGGGTTCATCGGTTTCCATCTGGCCCAGGCCCTGCTGGACCGCGGCGACACTGTCGTCGGCGTGGACAACCTCAACGACTACTACTCCACCGCCCTGAAGCAGGACCGGCTGGCCCTGCTCCGGCAGCGGGAGGGGTTCCACTTCCAGCATCTGAACATCGCCGACCGCGACGGCATGGCGGCGCTGGCGGCGGCCCACCCCGACACCGCCGCGATCGCCCATCTGGCAGCGCAGGCCGGCGTGCGCTATTCGCTGACCGACCCTTTCGCCTATGTCGAATCGAACCTGATGGGCCATGTCGTCATGCTGGAGACGGCACGGCGGTTCGAAGGGTTGCGTCACCTCGTCTACGCTTCCTCCTCCTCGGTCTACGGACTCAGCGAGGCGCATCCTTTTTCCCTCGACGACAGGGCGGACCGTCCGGCTTCGCTCTACGGAGCGACCAAGCGGGCCGATGAGCTGATCAGCCATTCCTACAGCCACATCCACCGCATTCCACAGACAGGCCTGCGCTTCTTCACGGTCTACGGCCCCTGGGGACGTCCGGACATGGCGCTGTTCCTGTTCACCCGCGCCATCCTGGCGGGGGAGCCGATCGAGCTGTTCAACCATGGCAGGCTTCAGCGCGACTTCACCTACATCGACGATATCATCGCCGGCGTGGTGCGCGCCCTCGACCGCCCGCCGCCGGTGGTAGAGGGGGCCGTGCCGCACCGGGTGTTCAACCTGGGCAACAACACGCCCGTGGAACTGGAGCGCTTCGTCGCCGTGCTGGAGGATGCGCTGGGTCTGAAGGCGCGGCGGCACCTCGCACCGATGCAGCCGGGCGACGTGCTTTCGACTCATGCGGACATCGAGGAAAGCCGGCGCGTGCTGGGTTTCGAGCCCAGCACGCCGATTGAGGCCGGCATCGGGCGCTTCGTGGACTGGTATCGGGCCTACTACCGGGTCTGATCCTCCACCTTTCTTTCTGCGCCTGAGCGGGCGTGCCGACAGCGTGACCGTCCGGGCACCCCTGGAAGCCGTGAGCCTGGACGGTCGCCCGTTGCCTTTCGGGCGCTGTCACCCATTTTCATCGCCGATGTCCGTGGCAGGCCAAGGCGTCGATGTCCGGGGCCGCGGCCCGCGGGATCATTGACGGCAGGGCCGAAACGTCCGGCATCGGAGCCTCGGTGCCTGCGGACCCGCCTATGTGGACAATTCTCTCCCCCATACCATGCCCTTTGCCATGCCCCTCCCCGGGAGGGCTGACCGGCCGGGCCTGCCCGCTGGATGGACGGGGGGCTGCGCTTGCCGACTGATCTGCCCGATCCGGATGCGCTGCGCTCGCCGCTGCTGGTCCGTTTCTTCAGCCGCGTGATGGCCCGGCACATGGCGTCCGGCTTCCATGCCGTGCGCCTGATGCGGCCCGGCGTACCCGCCCTGCCGGCCGACCGGCCGGTGATCGTCTACTGCAACCATCCCTCCTGGTGGGACCCGGCTTTCCTGATCCTGCTGGCATCGCGGGCCTTTCCCGAACGGCGCAGTTTCGGCCCGATGGATGCGGCGGCCCTGGTCCGTTACCGCTTCATGGCCCGCATCGGCCTGTTCCCCGTCGAACCCGACACGGCTGCCGGCGCCGTCGCCTTCATGAAGGTCGGACAGTCCTTGCTGTCCCGGCCCGACGCCATGCTGTGGGTTACGGCGGAAGGCCGGTTCACCGATCCCCGCGCGCGGCCGGTGCGGCTGCGCGGTGGAATCGCCCATCTCGCCTGCCGGCTGGAGCGGGTGACGCTGCTGCCATTGGCGCTGGAATACCCGTTCTGGGAGGAGCGGACGCCCGAGGCGCTGGCCCGGTTCGGCACACCGCTGCTGACGGAGCCGGGCAGCGGCCTGACGCCGGCGCGCTTGCAGGAGATGCTGGAGGACCGGCTGGAGGCCGCCATGGACGATCTGGCCCTCGCGGCCCGGAGCCGGGACCCTGACCGCTTCGCCACGCTGCTGCGGGGGCGGACTGGTGTGGGCGGTGTCTACGACCTGTGGCGCCGTTGCAAGGCCTGGGTCCGTGGAGAGCGTTTCGATCCTGCCCACGGGAGCGCCGCAGCAGGGACGGCCGGACGGAAGGAACCGACATCTTGATCCTGATTGCCTGGTGCGCCCTGGGGCTGGCGCTGCTGCCGCTGCTGCTGGGGCTCTGGAACCTTGTGCTGTTCCGCGCGCCGCCGGCGGCCCGGTCCGCTCCGGTCTCCGGCGTGTCCGTGCTGATCCCGGCCCGCAACGAGGAGGCCAACATCGGCGATGCCGTGCGCAGCGTGCTGGCCTCCCGCGACATCGAGCTTGAGGTCGTCGTGCTCGACGACCATTCGACGGACGGAACGGCGGCCATCGTCAGGGACCTGGCAGCCGCCGACCCCCGTGTCCGGCTGGAGATGGCGCCGCCGCTGCCGGCGGGGTGGTCGGGCAAGCAGCATGCCTGCCGGGTGCTGGCGGACCGGGCGCGTTTCGACCTCCTGCTGTTCCTGGATGCCGATGTGCGGCTGTCGCCCGGGGCCGTCGGCCGCATCGCGGCTGCTCTGGGAACCCGCGACGTCGCCCTGACGAGCGGCTTCCCGCGCGAGCTTACGGGCAGCCTGCCCGAGCATCTGGTGATCCCCTGGATCCATGTCCTGCTGCTGGGCTACCTGCCGATGGCCTTCATGCGCCTGCTGCCCACCGCCGTGGGCTTCGGCACCGGCTGCGGTCAGTTGATGCTGGCACGCAGGCAGGCCTATATGGCAGCAGATGGGCACGCTGCCATCCGTGCCAGTCTGCATGACGGGGTGAAGCTGCCGCGGGCCTTCCGCCGTGCCGGCTTCGGCACCGACCTGTTCGACGCCACGGACCTTGCCACCTGCCGCATGTACCGGGGCTGGAAGGAGGTCTGGCCGGGTTTCTCCAAGAACGCGACGGAAGGCATGGCGACGCCCGTGGCGCTGCCGGTCTGGACCGTACTGATCGGCGGTGGCCATATCCTGCCCTGGCTGCTGGCTCCGGGCGGCTGGGTCGCCGGAGCCGGGACGGTGGCGCTTCTGGGCCTGGGCGGCATCGCTGCCAATCTGGCGTGGCGGGCGCTGCTGGCGTGGCGCTTCCGCCAGAGCTGGACCGGGGTGCTGTTGCATCCCGTGGGCGCCGGGGTGCTGCTGGCGATCCAGTGGGGCGCCCTGTTGCGGCGTGGGCGCCCGGCGGAATGGCGTGGCCGGAGCTACTCCGCCGTCTGAGCGGGCCCGATCTGTCCTGGAATGTCGCGGACGGCCGGGCCGGGAGGTCGGCTTCCGTGTTCTAGCTGGACACGGACAGTCAGAGGTTCCCATGCGCGATCAGCCCGGCACCGCCGAACAGCACGCCCCGTTCCGGGACATCCATCTCCGAACGGGATCGCGCATCGAGGAGGGATCACCCTTCCCGCTCGGGGCCACCTGGGACGGGCTGGGCGTGAATTTTGCCCTCTTCTCCGCCAACGCCACCAAGGTGGAGCTGTGCCTGTTCGACGCCGAGGGGCGACGCGAGCTGGAACGGATCGCGCTGCCGGAATACACCGACGAGGTCTGGCACGGCTATCTGCCGGATGCGCGGCCCGGCACCGTCTATGCCTACCGGGTCCATGGCGCCTACGAGCCGCTGGCGGGGCACCGCTTCAACCCGAACAAGCTGCTGCTGGACCCCTATGCCAAGGCCCATGTCGGCAGCCTGCGCTGGTCCGACGCCCTGTTCGGCTACCGCGTCGGTTCCCGCCAGGGCGACCTGGGCTTCGACCGGCGCGACAGCGCGCCCGCCATGCCGAAGTGCCGTGTCGTCGATCCGGCCTTCACCTGGGGCCGGGACCGGCCGCCGGCGATCCCGTGGACCAGCACCCTGTTCTACGAGACGCATGTGCGCGGCCATACGATGCGCCATCCGGCCGTTCCCGAAAGCCTGCGCGGCACCTTCGCCGGCATGATGCAGAAGGAGGTGATCGACTATATCCGCAGTCTCGGGGTCACCTCGGTCGAGCTGCTGCCGATCCATGCCTTCGTGGACGACCGTTATCTGATCGAGAAGGGCCTGCGGAACTACTGGGGCTACAACTCGATCGGCTTCTTCGCCCCCGATCCGCGCTATCTGGCCGGGCCGGTCATCAGCGAGTTCAAGGAGATGGTCGCCCACCTGCACGATGCGGGGATCGAGGTGATCCTGGACGTGGTCTACAACCACACGGCGGAGGGCAACGAGATGGGCCCGACGCTGTCCTTCAAGGGCATCGACAACGCCAGCTACTACCGGCTGCTGCCCGACCAGCCGCGCTACTACATCAACGACACGGGCACCGGGAACACGCTGAACCTGAGCCATCCGCGCGTGCTCCAGATGGTGACGGACTCCTTGCGCTACTGGGTCACCGAGATGCATGTGGACGGGTTCCGCTTCGACCTCGCCACGATCCTGGCGCGCGAGCCCTACGGCTTCGACGAGGGTGGCGGATTCCTGGACAGTTGCCGGCAGGACCCGGTGCTGTCCCGCGTCAAGCTGATCGCAGAGCCCTGGGACATCGGGCCGGGGGGCTATCAGGTCGGCGGCTTCCCGCCCGGCTGGGCGGAGTGGAACGACCGCTTCCGCGACACGGTGCGGGCTTACTGGAAGGGCGACGAGGGGCGGCTGCCCGACCTTGCGGCGCGGGTCACGGCCTCGGGCGACGTGTTCAACCGGCGCGGCCGCAAGCCGTGGTCCAGCGTCAACTTCGTCACCGCCCATGACGGCTTCACCCTGAACGACCTGGTCTCCTACAACGACAAGCACAACATGGCGAACGGGGAGGAGAACCGCGACGGCCACTCCCACAACCTGTCCTGGAATCACGGCGCGGAAGGGGCGACGGCCGACCCGGCGATCCTGGAACTGCGCGAGCGTCAGAAGCGCAACATGCTGGCGACGCTGTTCTTCTCCCAAGGCACGCCGATGCTGCTGGCCGGCGACGAGTTCGGGCGCAGCCAGGGCGGCAACAACAACGCCTACTGCCAGGACAACGAGATAAGCTGGCTGGACTGGCAGGGCATCGACGACCGCGGGCAGGACCTGGCCCGGTTCGTCCGGCGCCTGATCCGCATCCGCCAGATGCACCCGCTGCTGCGCCGTGGTCGCTTCCTGACCGGCGCCTACAACGGGGACCTGGGCGTCAAGGACGTGACCTGGCTGACGCCCTCGGGGGAGGAGATGACGCCCGAGCACTGGCAGGACCCCCATGCCCGCTGCCTGGGCATGCTGATGGACGGCCGGGCCCAGCCAACCGGCATCCCGCGCACGGGCAACGACGCGACCCTTCTGCTGGTCTTCAACGCGCACCACGAGGAAGTGCCCTTCACCCTGCCGGAGGTCGCCGGCGGGCGGGCCTGGGCGACGCTGGTGGACACGGCGCGGCCCGATCTGGAGAACGGCGAGAGCCTCGGTCCCGGCGAGGTGTTCGGGGTGCCCGGGCGCGCGCTGCTGCTGTTCGAACTGGTGCGCCCCCGCGGGCACCGCGTATCGCCTGCGTCCGAGTGAAGGCGGGACGTTCGGAGTACGCCGACGGAACCCGGTCGTCGCGGCCCGATCTTCAGAAGTCGTTAAGCACCCCGGTGATGATCTTGGGGCGGGTCGGCGCACAGGACACTGACTGCCGCCACCGTCCCCTTCACCGGAGAGTCCAGACCATGACCCGCTTCATGCAGCCCGATCTTGAGGATGCGGCCTTCGTCCAGGCACGGCTTCTGGACCACTTCATCGCCCTGGCACGGGACGCCGCCGAGCAGGAAGGCGGCTTTACCCGGGAAAGCATCCGCGATCTGATCGAGGCGTTGCGGGAAGAACGGCGTACCGTGGGCCAACTGGCGAGGCCCCGTCTGATCGGCCACTGATGGCGATCCGGCAGGCTGATCCCTGTCTTACGGAGGCTCGACAGGTGATCGGCAGAGGCATGCCGGTTAATACGAATGAGCCGGACAATCCGCCTGCGAATTCTAGGTACGCACGGACCTTCCGGTTATACTTCCGCTGTTCGCGCTAGACCTTCGCGCCCGGGGTTGCACCCGGGCGTTTTTTTGCGCCGCACAGTCGCCTGCCGGGCCTGGAGGGTCAAGAGCACCTGTCGGCTTATCCCGTTGGAACCGACAGCCTTGACCGGCCGAGTGACTCCCATGCAAGGCGATCCGGTTTTCCTGGTGCTTCTTCCGGCGGCTGTTCCGACCGCGGTGCGGACCCCTGCAGGGCGCAGGGACATCTTCACCGCACATCGGGAGACGCAGAGCCTGTAGGCTCTGCCCATGGCAGCGCCGCCACCGCCAGCCGGCGAACCTGCCCCCAACGAGAAGAACTCCGGAGGAAATGCGCCATGCCCGATACTCTGACCAAGCTTCCCGATGTGCGTGCCGTGGTCGGTGAGGCGGAGTGGAAGGTCCGGGAGGATCTTGCCGCCTGCTACCGGCTGGTCGCCCTGTTCGGCTGGGACGATCTGGTCTTCACCCACATCTCGGCCCGTGTCCCCGGGCCGGAGCACCATTTCCTGATCAATCCCTATGGCCTGCTGTTCGAGGAGATCACCGCGTCCAGCCTCGTGAAGATCGACCTTCATGCCAATGTCGTGCTGGACACCGGATTTCCCGTCAACCCCGCCGGTTTCACCATCCATTCGGCCGTGCATGAAGTGCGCGAGGACGCGCAGTGCGTCATGCATCTGCACACCCCGGACGGCACGGCCGTGGCGACGATGAAGGAGGGGCTGCTGCCGCTGAACCAGACGGCGCAGCTCATCCTCGGGGATCTGGCCTATCACGACTATGAGGGCGTGGCGCTCGACCATGACGAGCGGCCCCGGTTGCAGGCCGATCTCGGGGACCGCTCCACCATGCTGCTGCGCAACCACGGCACCCTGACCCTGGGCGCCACGGTCGCCGAGGCCTTCACCCGGATGTATTTCCTGGAGCGGGCCTGCCAGATGCAGGTACGGACCCTGTCGCAGGGGCGCGAGCTGTACCCGACCGCGGACGCTGTCATCGGGAAGAACGAGGCGATCGGCAGGATGGGCCTGACCCAGGCGGCCAACCTGCTGATCTGGCCGGCGCTGCTGCGCAAGCTGGAACGGACCGATCCCGGCTACAGGCAGTAGGCCCGGGTCGCCGGTAGAGAGGGGGGGGACGGGGCGGCGGTTCCCGCCCCGTCCCCCGACGGCAGCGTCAGGGCCTGTAGCCGGCCGGGCCGCGTGGCCCCGGCGTGCGCAGCGGGGCGGCGAGGTTGGCGAATTCGCACAGAAGGGACCGGGTTTCGCGCGGGTCGATGATCTCCTCGACCGAGAAATGCTCGGCCGTGCGGAAGGGGCTGCGCATGCGCTCCAGCCGGGCCTGGATCTCCGCCATCCGGGCGGCCGGGTCGGGCGCGGCCTCCAGCTCCGCCCGGTA
This sequence comes from Rhodospirillum centenum SW, assembly GCF_000016185.1. Classification (NCBI taxonomy): domain Bacteria; kingdom Pseudomonadati; phylum Pseudomonadota; class Alphaproteobacteria; order Rhodospirillales; family Rhodospirillaceae; genus Rhodospirillum; species Rhodospirillum centenum. The sequence continues at coordinate 212,578 of NC_011420.2, read as the reverse complement.
GGCGACCTCGATCCCGCCCTCCATGGGCAGGCTGCCCCAGTCGCCCGACGGCCAGGCGTAGCGGTAGCGCAGCCGGGCATGGTTCATCATCCCGGCCCCGGCGACGCCGAAGGCGCGGCGCAGGATGATGCTGCACCAGGGCACGCTGGCCTGGTAGACGGCGGCCAGGGCGCGGGCTCCGTGCCGGATGGTGGCCGACTTCTCCGCCTCCGGCCCGACCGAGAAGCCGGGCACGTCCACCAGATGCACGACGGGCAGATGGAAGGTCTCCGCCAGATCGACGAAGCGGATCAGCTTCTGCGCTGCCGCCGCGTCCCAGGCGCCGCCGAAGACGAACGGGTCCGTGGCGATCAGGGCCACCGGCCAGCCGTCCAGCCGCGCGAAGCCGGTGACGAGCGAGCGGCCATGGCGCCGCCCCATCTCGAAGAAGCTGCCCTGGTCCACCAGCGTCTCGATGACCGGGCGGATCTTGTAGACCTGCCGGCGGTCGCGCGGGATGGCCGACAGGAGGCTGTCGTCGCGGCGGGCGGGATCGTCCCGTCGGGCGCCGCGGGGCGGTGCCTCGTGCACGGAAGAGGGCAGGTAGGAGAGGAAACGCCGGGTCCGCTCGAACGCCTCCTCCTCGCTCGCCACCTCATCGTCGATGGCGCCGGCCCGGGTGTGGACCGAGGCACCGCCCAGATCCTCCTTGTCCAGGCTGGGGCCGATGCGCGCGACGACCGCCGGGCCGGCGATGAACATCTGCGCCGTCCCTTTCACGATCAGCGAATAGTGGCTGGAGACCGCCCGCGCCGAGCCAAGCCCGGCCACCGGACCCAGGGCCAGCGAGACGACGGGCACGGTGGCGAGATTTGCCACCACCCAGTCCCATCCCGGATTGAAGGGAACATAGGTGAATCCCATCGCCTCGTAGGACTTCACCGAGCCGCCGCCGCCGGTGCCGTCGATCAGCCGCACGATGGGCAGGCGCAGTTCGTTGGCCATCTGCTCGGCCATGATCTGCTTCTGGAAGATGCCGGCGTCCGCCGCCCCGCCGCGCACCGTGAAGTCGTCGCCCCCGACCACGACGGGGCGGCCGTTCAGCCGGCCCCGCCCGAACAGGAAATTGGCCGGGGTGAACTCTTCCAGCGTGCCGTCGCCGGAATAGCGCGCCTGTCCGGCCAGACTGCCGATCTCACGGAAGGTTCCGGCATCGAGCAGCTTGCCGATCCGCTCCCGCACGGTCAGGCGGCCGTTGGCATGCTGGCGGGCGACCTTCTCCGGCCCGCCCATGCGCTGTGCCAGCTCCTGGCGGCGGCGCAGTTCCTCGATCTCCGGCTCCCAGACCATCCGACGCTTCTCCCCAGGTCCTTGTATCTCCGGGCACTGATGGCCCTTGCCCCGAGTAGGGAGGGCGGGGCCGGAGCGGTCAAGGGGGAGCAAGCGAAGTCAACGGCTTGGTGATGGCAGGCGCCGCTCTGCGGCCGGATCAGGCGCGACCGACGGGCGGATCGAGCAGGGTCAGGAGCTGGGCCATGTCGGCCGGCAGGTCGGCGTCCGGCGGGCTGGAGACACAGTAGCGTTCCAGCCGGGCGCCGTCCGCGATGGCGGCGAGCATCTGTTCCAGCCGGACCAGGGTGGCGGGATCGCAGCTTGCCACGGCCCGCGTGCAGGACTGCACGATGCGGGTGCGGCGGGCCGCGAAAGCGGATCTGGATGCGGTCATGACGCCCCCCTGGAGTGATGGCCCGAGACTAGGCTTCCCGGGTTAAAGCCGGTTTCAAGCCCGAGCGTCCCGTCTTCAAACCCGCTTTAATCCCGCCCGGCTAGGGTTGCCCCCGAGAACGCCTGTCATTCGGAGGGATTCACCATGCTGCCGATACCGATCCAGACCGCGCCCTCCGGGACGGCATCCGCGGCTGCCGGCCAGAGCGGTGGGGCGGTTCAGGGCAGCAACGGCACGGCGTCGGCAGGGGGCGCGGCGGCAAGCGGCGCGACCGGGATAGCCGGCTTCCTTGCCGCGCTGGCACTCGTCCAGCCCCAGGGCGATGGCGAGGGGGCGGCGGTTGCCGGACAGCCCAGGCGAGCCAGGCCGACGGAAGGTGAGGCCACGGGACTGGAGGGGCAGGCGCCGCTTGTCGCGCCCTTTCCGATGATCGCACTCGCTCCCGTGGTGCCGGCGGAGTCCACGTCCGTATCCGCCAGCGGCGGGGTGCTGCTCCAGGCCGCTCCGGCCGTGTCGTCTGGAACGGCTCCGGCTCCCGTCGTCGGGATGCCGGCGCACAGACAGGGGGGGCAAGGCATCGCCGGCGTTCCCCCGGATGCCGGCGGGACAACTCTGTCCGGGCCTTCCGGCAGCGTCGATGCCGTGCCCGGGACCGTTCCATCGACTGCGCCTGCCCCTCTACAGGAGACGGCATCCCGTGCGGGTCAGCCGGCGGGGCGGGACGGGGCTGAGCGGCAGACGCGGGCCGATAGCGCCGTCCAGTCCCTCGCCGCCGCGGTCCGCCCCCCGGTCAGGGCCGCTGCGACCGGCGCGGAGGTGGTCCGTCCCGCGGCCTCCGTGGACGCGGCTGCCACGCTTGCCGACGGCACGGCCACGCTGCTGCCCGATGCCGTGGCGCCGGCTGCCGCCGCCGTGGCGCCGACGGTCGTCGCCGGTGATGCCGCCCGCGCGGCGGCGGTGCATCAGGCGGGGCGCGCCGGGGCTCCCGGTCCCGCCGCGCAGATCCATGTCCAGATCGAACGGGCCGTGGCCGATGGCGGCCCCCGGAGCTTCACCGTCCACCTGGAGCCTGAGGAGCTGGGCCGCGTGGAGGTCAAGCTGGAATTCCAGGACGGGCGCCTGCACGCGCTGGTGATGGCCGACCGTCCCCAGACCCTTGATCTGCTGCAACGGGACGCCCGCCTGCTGGAACGCTCCATGGAACAGGGCGGGCTCCGGCTGCAACAGGACGGACTCCAGTTCAGCCTGCGCGAAGGTGGCGGCCAGAACGGCGGCCAGGGCGCCTCGCAGGGGGGCGATCCGCTGCACCGCGGCGCCCGCCTGCTGGCAGCCGTCGGTGAAACCGCCGGCCCCGCCGACCCCGTCCGTTCCCGAGCGGTGGACGGACTGATCGACATCCAGGTGTGAGGTTCAGAGCATGACCACCGTTGCCCCTCCGTCCGCCGCCGGCTCGCAGCAGACCACCGCCGACGTGGCGAGCGTCCGGCTGGCCCAGGACACCCAGTCCTTCCTGAAGCTGCTGACCGCGCAGCTTGCCAACCAGGACCCGATGGCGCCGATCGACGCCACCCAGTTCGTCACCCAGCTCGCCCAGTTCTCCTCCGTGGAGCAGGCGGTGCAGTCCAACACGCGGCTGGCCGAGGTGCTGGGGGAGCTGCGCTCCAGCAGCGAGCGGCTGGATCTGGCCTATGTCGGCCGGACGGTCGAGATCGAGTCCGATGCGCTGCCCCTCATCGGCGGCGGCGCCAAGGCCAGCTATACCGTTCCGGAAGATACCGAGAAGACGGAGATCCGCATTCTGGACCAGAAAGGCACCATCGTGCGGACCCTGGAGGGCAGCAGCATTCCGGGCAGCCATCTGCTCACCTGGGACGGGCTGGACGACAGCGGCGTCAAGCTTGCGGACGGCATCTACCAGATCGACGTGGCGCCGCGGAATCCCGCAGGTGACCGGCTGGGCAGCACCGTCCAGACGGCGGACACGGTCGAACGGGTCCGCCGGGTGGATGGCGAGACCGTGTTCGTCATGCGCAGCGGTCTTCAGGTCCAGCGCGACCAGATCGTCTCCGCCGGCTGATTCTCTGGCACGCGGCCCGTCAGCCGACGAACCAGATGCCGGCGACCTTGTGGAGCCGCTCGACCTCCTCCAGCGACAGTTCGACACGACGGCGGGACAGGGTCAGCCCGTAGAACCGTCCGTCATCGTCCTGGCGCAGGTAGAAGGCGAGCGGCGACCAGCTCACCCGGTTCACCACGAGGTCGCCGAGCGCCGGTGCGCGGCCGGGATGCACATGCAGGACGACCCCCGGCATCAGCGCCGGCGCGTTCGACAGATCGTTGATGGTGATGGCATAGGCGTCCGGCACGGAGCGGAGCTGCGCCGGCGCATCGACCCTGCCGATGGGTTCCGCCGCATCCCCGACCCGGGCCAGATCGCGCCCGTCATAGAGCGGCAGGGTCGCCGGTTCCGGGGCGATCATGGCACGCAGGGCGCTCGCCTCCCCGACCAGGTCGGAGGGCGCGATCTCGAAGGCCCGGGCCAGCTTGGCGACATGATCGGGGCGCAAGGGGCGGACGCCCGTCTCCAGCTTGGACAGTTCCCCCTTGGACAGCCCGACCTTCGCGGCCAGCGCGGACAGACTCATCCCCCGGGCAGTGCGCAGGCTGCGCAGACGGCTTGAATCACGGACGGGAACGTCGGGCGGCATGGCGGACCTGATAGTTTCCTGACGGAAACATACACGATCTGCGTGCGCCGGGAAGGGGTCGCATCCGCGCAGGTGACAGGCTTGTCTGTCCGGGACCTGCGCCTCTTGGCCGCAGCGGGGTGTGGCCTCAGGTGGCGCGGTTCTCCTGCCGTACCAGCTTGGAAAGATCCAGGCTGCGCACCCGGTCGGGGCCGATGGCATCCCGTGCCGCCTCCAGCAGCGCCGCGGACAGGGCTGCCGGATCGGCCGTACCGGGATCGAGGCGCCCCTCGGCGCCTGCGTCGATCAGGGTCGCCAGCATCCGGTCATGCAGAATCGGCATCAGTTCGGACGGGGCGCTGCCGGGGGCGAGGCGCAGGCTGATGGCGGCGGCCACATACCCGGCGATCCGTCCCTCCCGCCAGATCGGTACGATGATCTGCCCCAGGTCCGCCAGCATCTCGATATCCTTCGACCCCAACGCGGCCCCTGGGGGCGGGTCGGCCGGCGGCGTGGCGGGGACGGGCTGCACGACCACGCGACCGAGCGCGAAGCCGAGCACCGCACTGGACGCCACAGCGGCCAGGAAAAGGCGGGGGCTGGAGGCCATGGCGGTGTTTCCGTCGGGCTCAGAAGGGCAGCACGACGTCCAGCACCTGCTGGCCGATACGGGGCTGCTGCACGTCCGTGATCTGGCCACGGCCGCCATAGGCGATGCGCGCCTCGGCGATCTTCTCGTAGCTGATGATGTTGCGGGTGCTGATGTCCTCGGGCCGGATGACGCCGGCGATGCGCAGCTCGCGCAGCTCGAAGTTCACCCGCACCTCCTGCTTGCCGGCGATCACCAGATTGCCGTTGGGCAGCACGTCGGTGACGACGGCAGCGACCTTGAGCTGGATCTGTTCCTGCCGGTTGACCGACCCGGCCCCGGTGCTGGAACTGGAGCTGTTCAGGTTGACCAGCCGCTCGGGGTCCACCGCATCGGGCAGCACGGCGCCCAGCCTGCTCTCCAGCCCCAGGAAGTTCGGCGTCCCCATCTGCTCACCGGAGGCGCGGCTGCGCTGGGTCTGGTTGCGGATCTGGGCCTGCTCGGACATGTCGATCACGACCGTGACGATGTCGCCCACCCGCTTGGCACGTAGATCGCGCAGGAAGCCGGTGGACCCGGTGCGCCAGAGGGAGGCGGGCTGGCGTGCTTCGGTCGAGGGCACCGGCATGGGCATTCTGACCAGCCGTGCCTCCGTCTGCATGCCGGGATCCTCGATGGGCGACATGGCAGGCGCCCGGCCGAGATGGTCGAACTGTCCGGCGCAGCCGGGCAGGCTGGCCAGGAGAAGCAGGGCGGCGGCGGGGCGGATGCGGGGCATGGGCTGATTCCTGATCGGATCGGGACGGACGTCAGGGCGAAGCCGAGACGACACCGGGGCCGCTGACGACGCCGGTGATGGTGCGGTTGCTGTCCAGGTTGATGACCCGCACCACGTCGCCCACCCCGCCGCTCTCCAGGGCGCGGCCCCGGGCGGTCAGGAGCAGGGCGCCGCTGCGGAATTCCAGGGTCACCGGCTTGCTGCGCTCGACCACGACGGGCTCGCCGACGGACCCGGACTGGACCAGCCGGCCGGGCACCAGGGCGCGGCGGACCTGCTTGCCGATCAGGTCGGTCGGGGCGACGACGGCGCGGGCGCTGACCTGATCGGCGCGGACGGGGAGGGAGGCCAGATCGCCCGGCTGGATGATCTCTCCGGGCGTCAGACGGCGGTTCGGCACGGCGGCCTCGATCTCCGTCCAGGCGCTGCCCTCCACCGCGAAACGCCCTTCCGCGGCGACGAGGATCGCTGCCACCCGGCCGGAACGCGGATCGTAGCGGAGCGTCTCCACCCCGATGATGTCGGCCGGCCCCTCCTGGTCCAGCCGCACGCGCAGCTCCCCCTCCGGCAGCGAGCCGCCGAAGCGCCGCACCATCTCGTCTGCAACGGCCTCGCCGGCATTCGCCAGGGCGGGGGCGGGAAGGACGAGGATCGCCAGCAGGGGGAGCAGGTATCGCATGATCGCCTCAGCGCATCTGGGTGACGGTGTTCAGCATCTGGTCGCCGGCTTCGACGACACGGCTGTTCATCTCATAGGCGCGCTGGGCCGAGATCAGGCTGGTGATCTCCTGCACGATGTTGACATTCGCTGCCTCGACATAGCCCTGGCGGATGCCGCCATAGCCGAGCTGGCCGGGGATGCCCAGGATCGGGATGCCGGAGGCGGGCGTCTCGCGGAACAGGTTGTCGCCCATCGCCTCCAGACCGGCCTCGTTGACGAAGGTCGCCACCTCGAACTGCCCCACATTCTCCGGCTCCGTCTGGCCGTCGATGAAGGCCAGAACCTCGCCGTTGCGGTTGATCGCCACCTTGCGGGTATTGTCGGGCACCGTGATGTTGGGGCTGACGGTGTAGCCGTCCACCGTGACGATGGTGCCCTCGGGCGAAAGCTGGAAGTTGCCGGCGCGGGTATAGGCGGTGTCCCCGTTCGGCAGGGTGATGACGAAGTAGCCGCGGCCGTCCAGGGCCACGTCGTAGTCATTCTCCGTGGGGGTCAGCGGACCCTGGCCGTGCATGCGGCTGACCGCGGCCGGCTTCACGCCCAGGCCGAGCTGGATGCCGGCCGGCACGATCGTGTCCTGATCGGAGGATTCCGAGCCCGGCCGGACCTGGGCCTGGTACATCAGATCCTGGAACTCCGCCCGGCTGCGCTTGAAGCCGACCGTGTTCAGGTTCGCGATGTTGTTGGAGATGACCTCCACGTTGAGCTGCTGGGCCATCATGCCGGTGGCCGCGATGTTCAGCGTGCGCATGCTAGTCTCCTTGGTGCGGCGTCCGTCCGCGGCCTCAGGTGGCCGGGCCGCCGAGCTTGGAAATGGCCGTCTTCTGACGTTCGTGTTCGGATTCGACCATGCGGTTGGCCTGTCCGTAGGCCCGGGTCAGTTCGACCAGCCGGACCATCTCGGTGATCGGCTGCACGTTGGACCCTTCGACCGCGCCCTGGATCAGGGTCGCGCCCTCCGCGGGCAGCGGATCGCCGTCGTAGCGGACAAGGCCCGAGCCGTCGCGCTCCAGGTCGCCGGCCGCGGGCAGCCGGGCGAGGCCGAGACGGCCCAGCTCCTCCACCTCGCCGTTCTCGCTGTCCACGGCCGGGGCTCGGATGGCGCCGTCGGCGGTGATGGCGATGGCGCCGACATCCTCGGGCAGGGTGATCTCGCCGCCGCCCTCGTCCAGCACCGGATAGCCGTCCAGCGTGACGAGCCGGCCGTCCGGGTCGCGGTTCAGACGTCCGTCGCGGGTGTAGCGGATGCCGTCGGGGGTGGCGACGCTCAGCCAGGCATCGCCGCGCACCGCCACGTCCAGCGGATTGCCGGTGGAGGCGACGGTGCCGTCCCGCGTGTCGGTGTAGGTCGCGCGGTCGATGACGAAGGCGACCTTCTGACCCTTGCCGGCCTTCTCGACAAAAGCATCGAAGACCGGACGTTCTGCCCGGAAGGCCGCCGTGTTCATGTTGGCGACGTTGTTGGCGGTGACGTCCAGCATCCGGCGCACAGCCATCTGCTGGGACAGTGCCACGTACAGCGAATTCTCCACGGGACCGCTCTCCGGCAATGGGCGTGGGAGGTTTTGAAGCGGCTTTAATGTGGCGACGCTAGGTTAAACGGGCGTTCAAGTTTCCAAGAAGTTGCCGATGAAAACGACGCTCCCCGCTGCCGCCCTCATGGCTCTCCTCGTTTCCAGCGGCGCCCAGGCGGACCCGCCGGTCGCCGCCGAGCTGCGGCTGCGGCCCGGCGCCACGGAACTGGTGCTGCCCGGACTGGCATCGGCGCGCCGCGCGCTGATCCAGGACGCCTGTTCGGCGACCCTGTCGGTGTCGGCTCCGGTGGACATCGGGAGCCTTCCGACACGGCCGCTCGGGAGCGTTCTCTCCCTGTCGATGGCCAGTCCCGAGACGCTGGTCGTCGGCGTGCCCTGCGGGGCCCGGGTGGAGCTGAAGGGGCGGCGGGGCGATCTGGTCCTGGCGGTGAGTGCGGTGCCGATGCCGGATCGGAAGCCGGCACCCGGCACGGTCGCAGCCCGGAGTGTCGCGTCCGCCGCGTCCGGAGGTGCATCCGGAGAGCCGGCAGCGGTCGGCACGTCGGCCGGAAGCGCCGGGGGGGAGACCGTGCGGACGCAGGCGGCAGCGGCGACCGTCGCCCCGGCCCCGGCCCCGGTCACGGAAGGGCAGGCGCGCCATGTGCGCCAGGCAGTGGCCGACGCCCTGGAAGCCGTGGAGCGCGATCCCGACACCCGGCCCGGCACTCCGGCAGCGGACACCGGGGCAGCCCCCCGTGCCGCCGGCAACGGCGAGCCGGTTCCGCGTCCTGCCGATCCCACGGCGTCGCCCCCCGTCGGCGCATCGCCTGTCGCCACAACGCCCGCGCCTGCGGCGCCGCCGGCGCCTGCCCCGGCGCAGGGGCCTGCGCTGTTCGATCTCGCGGCATGGCGGGTCGAGCCGTTCCGGGCCCGCCGCTCCGCCCTGCGGGAAGCCGCGGCCCGTCCCGATGCCCCGGAGGCGCGGCGCGATTTCGCCCGCTTCCTGCTTGCCTGGGGCCTGGGACCCGAGGCTGCGGCGGCCGCCCGCGCGGCCGGCGACGGGCCGCTGCTGGCGGCAGCGACCCTGCTGGAGGAACCGGACGCCACAGCGGCCGACTGGCTGGCCGGACCGGAGGCGCTGACCCATGCGGACGGGCCGTTGTGGGCTGCGGTCCTGCTTGCGCGCCGGGGGCGGCCGGCGGAGGCGCTGCCGCTGCTGCCGGCTGCCGACAAGGCGCTGCCGGGCCTTCCGGCTGACCTGCGCGGTGCCTTCGCACTGGACCTGCTGGCGGTGGCGGCCGGTGCGGGCCGCGACTCCGTCGGACGTGATCTCGCCCGGATCGCCGAGGAGGCGGGGCTGGCGGAACCGGACCAGGCCCGTCTGCATCTGCTGATCGGTCGTCTGCATGAGGGGACCGGCCGCAAGGATCTGGCCCTCGAACAGTACGACAAGGCGGCGGTCCTGCCCGGTGAGGCCGGAGCCCGGGCCAGACTGGCGGCGGCTGACCTGCGTTTCACCCGCGGCGACCTGGATGCGCCGGGACTTCGCTCCGTGCTGGAGGACATCGCCCGCGACTGGCGGGGCGGCGAAGTGGAATTCCGTGCGCTGGCGCGGCAGGCCGGGCTGTCCCGTGCCGAGGGGCGTCCTGTGGAGGCGTTGGATACGCTCCGGCTCCTGGTCGATCGGTTCCCGGCGTCGGAAGCCCTGGCGGCGGAGACGGCCCGGGCGGTCGGGGACTTCACGGCCATGCTGGCCGCTGGTCCCGCCCCTGATCTGGTGGCGGCGTTCGAGCGCAACCGCGCCCTGGTGCCGGCGGGCCGGGCCGGGCTCGACATCAGGATCGGGTATGCCCGCCTGCTGGCGGCCCAGGGGCTGACGATGGCTGCAGCGCGCGAGCTGGCCCAGGTGGCGCAGGCCCTTCCGCCGACGGAGGCCGGCCCGGTCCGTCAGGAACTGGCGCTGCTGGAACTGACGGCAGGCCGGCCCGAGGCGGTCGCCACGCTGGTGCCCGAGGACACGCCGGAGGCCCGCGCCGTCCGGGCGCGGGCGGCGGCGGTGACCGGCAATGCGGACATGGCCCTTGATCTGATCGGCACGCCCAAGGACGCCGCAGGGCTCACGGCCCGGGGCGATGCGCTGTGGCGGTCGGCCCGCTGGCCGGAGGCTGCCAGGACCTACGATCTTCTGGTGCAGGCTCTCACGGCCCTGCCGGCCGATGATGCCGGCCGGGCCGGGCTGCCGGACGCGGTCGGGCGCCTGGGGGTCGCGTCCTATCTGGCCGGTGATGCACAAGCGCCCCGCCGTCTGCTGGCGGCGCATGCCGATCTGCTGGCCGGCGGGCCCTGGGCATCACAGCTCGCCGCCCTGGCCGAAGAACGCACTCCGCCGGCGGGAGCGGCCGGGATGGACCGGCTGCTGGCCGAGACCGACGCGCTGCTCCGCCTGTCCGCCGCGAGCCGAACCGAAAACCGGCCTTAATCGGGCGCGGGCACACTCGCCCCGTCCCAACACCCGCTCCGGAGGGAAACCATGAACCTGATAATCGGGTCGATCATCGTCATCGGCTCCGTCCTGGGTGGGTTCGCCGCCCTGGGCGGCAATCTGGGGGTGCTCTGGCAGCCCTTCGAGGTCCTGATCATCTGCGGCGGCGCCGTCGGCGCCTTCGTCATCGCCAATCCCAGCCAGGTGCGCCGGGACACGGTGCTGGCCCTGCGCGAGCTGTTCCGCGGCACCCGCCGCAAGCAGGGCGACTATCTGGACCTGCTCGGCGCCCTCTACACCGTGCTGCGCATGGCGCGGACCAAGGGGCTGCTCTCCCTGGAAAAGGATATCGAGCGGCCGGAGGACAGCCAGATCTTCCAGCAGTTCCCCAGCGTCCTGGGGCATGAGCGGGCGATGCGTTTCCTCACCGACTATCTGCGCCTGATGTCGCTCGGGGCCGACCGCTCGCACGAGATGGAGGCTCTGATGGAAGAGGAACTCTCCACGCTCCAGAAGGAACTGCAGCGGGTCTCCCACGCCTTGCATGTCGTGGCGGAGGGACTGCCCGCCCTGGGCATCGTCGCGGCGGTGCTGGGCATGATCAAGGCCATGGGCTCCATCGCGGCACCGCCGGAGGTCCTGGGGCACATGATCGGCGGGGCGCTCGTCGGCACCTTCATGGGGGTGCTGCTGTCCTACGGCTTCATCGGTCCGCTGGCGGGGGCCGCGCACCGCATGCGCGACGAGGAGCTGAAGTACTTTCAGTGCATGAAGGCCGGCCTGACCGCCTATCTGCACGGCTCGGCCCCGGCGATCTGTGTCGAGCACGCCCGCAAGGTGCTGTACTCGGAAGTGCAGCCGAGCTTCTACGATGTGGAGGAGGTGACCACAGCCGCGGCGGCCCGTCTGACCGAACGTCAGAAGGCGGCCTGAACCATGACGGGAAAGCCCCAGAAACCCCAGATCGTCATCAAACGCCGCGCTCAGGAAGAATCGGACGAGCTTGAGGGCAACGGTACCTGGAAGATCGCCTATGCCGACTTCGTGACGGCGATGATGGCGTTCTTCATGCTGCTCTGGCTGGTCAATGTGACAACACCGGAACAGCGGCACGGGATTGCCGACTACTTCAACCCGATCGCCGTGTCCGACGCGAATTCCGGTGCGAACGGCCAGTTGGCCGGTCAGTCGGTGGCGCGCGAGGGGGCGTTGACGAGCAATGCGGCGAGCGCCTGGGAGACCATTCCCACCGCGCGCGTGCCGACCCTGTCGCCGCCCGGCCCGGACAGGGAACTGGATGACGGCGAAGGTGGGGGCGCCTCGGCCCAGGAGAATGCCGAGAGTGCGCCGGCCGATGGCAATGGCACTCCGATGACGGCCGCGCTGGAGCAGCAGCTCCAGCAGGTGGCCGCGGAGGAACAGAGCTTCGACCGCATCGAGCAGTCGGTCCGCGATGCGCTGATGTCCGCCGTGGATCTGGCCGATCTGTCGCAGAACCTGGTGTTCGAGCGGACCGCGGACGGACTGCGCATCCAGATCACCGACCGGCCGCACTTCTCCATGTTCGACTCCGGTGCGACGGACCTCAACGGTCGTGCGGTGACCCTTCTGGGCATCGTTGCCGAGGCCCTGTCCGGGGTGCCGAACCGTATCGCCATCAGCGGTCACACCGACGGACGGCCGTTCGCCGCCAATGCCCGCTACGGCAACTGGGAACTGTCCGCCGACCGGGCGAACGCCGCCCGGCGTGTCCTGCTCCAGAAAGGCATCCAGCCGGGCCGGGTGGCGCGGGTGGAGGGGCTGGCGGACACGCTGCACCTGCTGCCGGAGGACCCGGGCGATCCCCGCAACCGGCGCATCAGCATCATCGTGATGCGCCGCGTGCCGCTGCCCGGCGCGTCCGTTTCCCAATAGGAAACGATCCGCTGGCCGTTTTCACGCGCCTTTAAACGACGCCGGCCTACCGTATGGCAGGAGGAGGTCCGAGCGGACTCCGCCGATCTGCCGACAAACGATGGAAAACCGCCATGAGCATCTACAGCGCCATGTATTCGGGGGTCAGCGGCCTGGCCGCGCAGAGCGCCAAGTTCGCCGCGATCTCCGACAACATCTCCAATTCCTCGACCGTCGGCTACAAGCGGTCCGGTGTGCAGTTCTCGACCCTGGTGACCAGCGCCTCCAGTCCGGGCAGCTACTCCGCCGGCGGCGTGCAGGCCGACCTGCATACGGAGGTATCCCGCGGCGGTATCGTGCAGGCCACGAACTCGGCGACCGACATGGCGATCTCCGGGCGTGGTTTCTTCGTCGTTTCCAACCGTTCCGCTGCCGTGAACGGGGAGGCGCCGAGCTACATGCTGACCCGCTCCGGGGCGTTCCGCGTGGATGAGAACGGCAACCTGCACAATACGGCCGGCTACTTCCTGCAAGGCTGGAAGCTGGGTCCGGACGGCAAGGTTGTCGGCGGCGAGCCGTCGCGGACCAGCTTCACCGGCCTGGAGACGGTGAACCTCTCCTCCATCACCGGGCTTGCCAAGGCGACGACACAGATCGACTTCGCCGCCAACCTGCCGGCCAGCCAGACGGGGAAGACGCCGCCGGCCCAGCCCTTCTCCACCTCCGTTGACTATTACACGCCGCTGGGCGGCACCGGCCGGCTGACCCTGGAGTGGGCTCCGCAGTCTGCCGCCAACGAGTGGAACCTGACCATCTATGACGGCACCACGTCGCTGGGCACGGCCAACATCGTGTTCAACGGCAACACCGCGACCAGCGGTCCGCCGGGCTCGCTGAACACGATGTCGGAGGTCGGCGCATCGCCGACTCTGGACGTGGACGCCGCCACGGGGAGCATCAAGCTCGACGTCAACGGCCAGCCGATCGTCGTCAATCTGGGACGCCCCAACCAGACGGGCGGGCTGACCCAGTGGGGCGACGACTATGTGCCGACCAAGATCAACAAGGACGGCGCGAGCTATGCCCCCCTGGAGCGGGTCGAGATCGGTGATGACGGCGTCATGACCGCCATCTACAAGAACGGCCTGCGCCAGGCCGTCTACCAGATCCCGGTGGCCGACGTGACGAACCCGGACGGCCTGCGCCGCATGGACGGCAACGCCTTCCAGGTCAGCCGCGAGTCCGGAGACTACTATCTCTGGGATGCCGGTTCCGGCAAGGCCGGGGCCGTCGATGGCGCCGCGCTCGAAGCCTCCAACGTGGACATTGCGGAGGAACTGACCAGCATCATCGAGACCCAGCGCGCCTATTCATCCAATGCGAAGATCATCCAGACGGCCGATGAGATGCTGGATGAAGTCTCGCGCCTGATGCGCTGACGGGGGAGGGCGCGATGAGCATCGGCCTTGCCCTGCAGACGGCGCTGACCGGCCTTCAGGCCCAGCAGCAGAAGTCTGCGATTCTTTCCCGCAACGTGGCGAACGCCACGACCCCGGGCTACACCCGCAAGGAGGTGACGCTCGCCTCCCTCACCGTCGGCGGGGAGGGCCGCGGCGTCACCGTGCAGGATGTCCGGCGCAACGCCGACGCGCACCTGGCCCGCGAGACCCGCACGCAGTCGTCGGACTATGCCGCCAAGGCGGCCCGGGCCGATGCGCTGGCGGTCTATACGGAGAGCATCGGCCAGCCGCAGGAGGAGCGCTCCCTCTCCTCCGCCGTCACGGCGCTGGAAACGGCTTTCCTGGCGCTTGAGGAACTGCCGGACAATCCGGTGCAGCAACGCGCCGTGGTCGATGCCGCGGTGTCGCTGGCCAACCGCCTGAATGCGGCGGACGACAAGATCAAGCAGGTCCGCCAGCAGGCCGATTCCGACATTGCCGCGTCGGTGGCCGATGTCAACCAGGCCTTGGTCCAGCTTGAGAAGCTGAACCGCGAAGTGAAGATGCGGACCGGCAGCGGCCAGGATACCACGGAGCTGGAGGACCAGCGCGACGTGCTGCTGGACCGCATCGCCGGTCAGATCGGCATCCAGTACTTCACGCGCAGCCCCAACGAACTGGTCGTCATGACCGACGGCGGGGTGACCCTGCTGGACGGGTCGGCGCGGATGCTGGAATTCACCCCGACCGCGGTCATCGGTTCGACCACCGAATACCCGTCGATGCTGAGCGGCCTCAAGGTCGAAGGTGCGGACATCGCTCCCGGGAGCGGCTATCCGCTGCCGCTGAAGTCCGGCCGGATCGCTGGTCTCTTCGAGGTGCGCGACAGCCTGATGCCGCAGGCGCGGCGCCAGATCGACGAGATCGCCAGCGTTCTGGTTGACCGCTTCCAGGCGGCCGATGCCTCGATCACCGGCACCGGCCTCTCGGATACCGGCCTGTTCACCGACGCCGGGGTCCGGCACTACCGCGCCCCGCCCTATTCGCCGGCGTCGCCGGGGCCGGCCGGGCTGGCAGGCCGCATCGCCGTCAACGACCTTGTCAGGGTCGAGGCCGGCGGCAATCCGGCCCTGCTGCGGACCGGCATCCATGCCGCGACCACCGGCGATGTCGGTGACACTGCGCAGATCCGGTCGTTCCTGGGGGTCTTCCAGCAGACCGTCAGTTTCGACGCGGATGCCGGGCTGATCCCGACGGGAACCCTCAAGGGGTTCGCCTCCGCGGCGATGGGACATCAGCAGATGCTCCGCGCGACGGCGGCGAACGACGCCAAGGCCCAGAGCGTGCTGCTGGAAACGGTCGAGACGGCGCGCATCTCGAAGGATGGCGTCAACATCGAAGAAGAGATGCAGGAACTCCTGCTGATCGAGAAGGCTTTCGCTGCCGCCGGGCAGGTGATGCAGGCTGCATCCCGCATGCTCGACACGCTCATGGAGATCTAGGCATGTCGGTGTCTTCCATCTCGACCATGGCTCTGGCGCGCCAGACCCGGAACCTTGTCCGCACCATGCAGTCGGACATGCATACCCTTGAACTTGAGATCGGAACCGGCAAGAAGTCGGATGTCGCCGGTTCCGTAGGCAGTCGTGCGGCGCTGCTGCTCGATCTGCGCAATGCCCGCCAGACCACGGCCGAGTACCGCCAGTCCATCCAGACGCAGTCCTCTCGGCTCACGCTGATGCAGGAAGCCCTGGACAAGGTGCGGGGCTCGGCGACCCAGGTCCGCGACCTGGCGCTGAGCGTTTCCGGCTCGGGCGTGGGAGCGGCGGCCGCGACGATCGACGAGGCAGCGCTGAACGCGATTCAGACCCTGTCCTCGATGTTCAATTCTTCCCAGTCGGGCCGCTATCTCTTCGCGGGCACGCGCTTTGATACCCGGCCGATGCAGCCGCCCACGGAAACGGCGCCGTCCGGCATTGCGCCCCTGGACGCGGTGAAATCCGTGCTCTCCTCCTTGGGGCCGACATCGACGGCAGCCGATGTGGATGCGGCGTTGAACGGTCCGAACGGTCTGTCGTCGATCTTCTCCGACACCTATGGCGGGGGACCGGCGGCTCCGGAGAATTTCTCCAAGACCTTCTTCCTGGGCAGCACGACCCAGGTGCAGGGCAGGGCAGGCGAGGACCTGCCGGTGACCTATGCCTGCACGGCCGGCGACGAGCCCGTCCGGACCTTGCTGAAGGGCCTCTATCTGCTGGCGGCAGTGCCTTCCGAATCCGTTTCCACGGAAGCCTATCAGCGGATCGCCGACCAGGGCTGGCGGCTGATCACCCAGGCGACCGACGAGCTGATTGACACCCAGGGCATCATCGGCCTTCAGGAGGAACTGCTGAAGCGGGCCGATGAGCGGCACGAGGTCGAAGACGGGCTGCTGTCGAAGCAGATCACGCAGATGGAAATGGCCGATCCTTACGAGACGGGGCTGCGGCTGAACACGCTGGAGACCCAGCTCGAAGCCACCTTTGCCATGACGAGCCGGATCAGCAAGCTGTCGCTGATCGATTTCCTCTGAGGTCTCTCCCTCACACGCAGACCCGACAGGAAACGGCCCTGGGCAGTGAACACCGCCCGGGGCCGTTCCGATTCCAGCGTCCGGTCGTGGCCGCGCCGACACGCCGACGCAAAAGGCGCCGGCGGAACCGGCAGTCAGGTCCCAGGCCTGAACAGTACCGTTTCCGCCGGCGCCGGAGGTCGGGAAAGACCCGGATCGGCAGGCCGTTCGGATGGGGGGAAGAGAGCGCTTCGGTCATGGCGGGCATCGCATCCGATGACCGCCAGCGGGAGGGCTTCAGCCGCTGACGTGGCGCCCGTCGTCCGCGGCGAGGGCCGGGGAGAGGGGGGCGATGTGCGCGACGGGGCCGATGTCGGCTTCCTCCTCAGAGGGGGCCTCGAACTTGTAACCGCGTCCGTAGACGGTCTCGATGTAGCGGTCGCCGCCCGTTGCTTCCGCCAGTTTCTTGCGCAGCTTGCAGATATAGACGTCGATGACCTTGTCCAACGGATCGGAGCCGGTCAGGCCATAGACCGTTTCGTAGATCTTTTCCTTCGAAACGACCCGGCCGACATTCAGGGCCAGCACGCTGAAGATGGCGTGTTCGCGGTGGCTGAGCCGCAGCCGCTGCCCGTCCACCGCCGGATCGCGCCCGTCGAGATAAACGGTGAGGCGGCCGACGCGCAGCTCGGAGGAGCTATGGCCATGCGTCCGCCGGCGCACGGCGTGCAGCCGGGCCTCGAACTCCAGCGCGTTGATCGGCTTGACCAGCACATCGTCCGCACCGGAGCGCAGATAGGCGATCGTGCTGGTGACGCAGCGGTGGCCGAGCAGGCCGATGATGATCGTATGTCCGGAGCAGCGGCGGAGCTGTGTGACGAGGCCGCCGCCGTTCGACACGGTGCCGACCAGGATCGCATCGTAGTCGGCAAAGCTGTCGTCGCCTTCCTGCATCAGCCGGATGGCGTCGGCTTCGTCAGACAGTTCGCACCGCAGGCCGGCTTTGCCGATCTCCCGGTGCAGTGCCGCAGCGATGAGCCGCTCGTTTTCGATAAGCAGGATGCGCATGCCCCTCTCCATGTTGATCCCGATCGACCGGGTACACCGTTGCGCGTAGATTTCCGTAAAATTGTTTGTTATTTGGTCTTACCACTTTCTTGATTATCTACCGCATGACTTGCTGGCAAGAGTCAAGGATCCGGCGCGTTTAATCTGAGTTTAACCCACGGATAAATTATAGTTCGATTTGTAGATAAACCTCTTAACAAAGTGGCTGACCGGACGCCTGGGCTAAAAGCCGCTTTAACCCGGGAACGCTAGGCTGCCCCTGTTGCCGAAAAGAAAACGGGGTTGAGGCA
This sequence comes from Rhodospirillum centenum SW, assembly GCF_000016185.1. Taxonomy (NCBI): domain Bacteria; kingdom Pseudomonadati; phylum Pseudomonadota; class Alphaproteobacteria; order Rhodospirillales; family Rhodospirillaceae; genus Rhodospirillum; species Rhodospirillum centenum. Next base: position 194,861 of record NC_011420.2, on the reverse strand, counting down.
TGGATGCCCGCCGTTCCGGCCAGCGCGCCCTCGCAGTCGTCCTGGCCTTCCTCCTGTCCGTCCTGCCGTCCGCCGGCCCGGCCTTCGCGCAGATGCGCATCAAGGATCTGGTCGAGGTCGAGGGGGTGCGCAGCAACCAGTTGATCGGCTACGGCCTCGTGGTCGGTCTGGATGGCACCGGGGACCGCCTCCAGAACTCGCCCTTCACGCAGCAGAGCCTGGAGGGGATGCTGGAGCGCATGGGCGTCAACATCACCGGCCTGAACGTGAAGACCCGCAACGTGGCGGCGGTGATGGTGACGGCCGAACTGCCGCCCTTCGCCCGCCAGGGATCGCGACTCGATGTCTCCATTTCCACCATGGGCGATGCCACCAGCCTGCTGGGCGGAAGCCTGCTGGCCACGCCGCTGATCGGGGCCGACGGGTCGGTCTATGCGGTCGCGCAGGGCTCCGTGGCGGTGGGGGGCTTCTCCGCCCGCGGGGAAGCGGCGAGCGTCACCAAGGGCGTGCCGACCGCGGGCCGTATTCCCAACGGCGGCATCGTCGAGCGCGAGGTCGAGTTCGCCTTGAACGACCTGGCGCGCGTGCGGCTGACGCTGCGCAATCCGGACTTCTCCACCGCCACCCGGATCGCCCAGGCCGTGAACCGCCAGCTCGGCGCCTATTCAGCCCGCGCCACGGACCCGACGACGGTCGAACTGACCGTGCCCGGCGCCTATGCTGGTAACGTCGCGGACCTGATCTCCCGGGTCGAGACGCTTCCGGTCACGCCCGACCAGCCGGCGCGGGTGGTGATCGACGAGCAGTCGGGGACCATCGTCATGGGCGACAGCGTGCGCATCAGCACGGTCGCCATCGCGCAGGGCAACCTGACCGTGCGGGTGACGGAGACTCCACAGGTTTCCCAGCCAGGTCCCTTCGCCCAGCAGGGCCAGACGGTGGTGGTGCCGCGCACGGACATCGAGGTGGAGGACGGATCCGGCAACCGCCTGAACATCGTCCAGGGCAGCGTCAGCCTGCGCGAGCTGGTCGATGGCCTGAACCGGCTGGGAGCGGGACCACGGGACATCATTTCAATTCTGCAGGCGATCAAGGCCGCCGGCGCCCTGCACGCCGATCTGGAGGTGCTGTGATGACGCATGTTTCCCCGCTGGCAGCGACGCCCGCCGGCGTGGCCGCCCGCCCGAACGACCCGGCCTGGAAGACGGCGAAGGCCTTCGAGGGCATGATGATGTCGCAGATGCTGGAGGCCATGTTCGCGGGCCTGTCCACGGACGGCCCGTTCGGCGGTGGTTTCGCCGAAGAAACCTATCGGGGCCTTCTGCTGGAGAACTACGGTTCGGCCATGGCCGGGGGAAACGGGGCCGGAACCGGGATCGCCGAAGCCGTCTATGCCCAGATCAATGCCTATCGCCAGGCCAAGGAGAGCTGACGTCATGGATGTGGATACTCTGCCGCCCGACCTGCGCCAGCGGCTGCGGGACGCCTTCGACACTCTGGCTGACCTGCTGGATGAGGAGACGGGGCGCGTCGCCCGCGCCGATGCGGAGGAGCTGAAGCTCTATACCGAGGCGAAGCACGCGCTTTTCGAGCAACTCGGGATACTGTTGAAAGAAGCCAACCGGCCGCAGCAACCTGTCCTTCCCGGGCCGGTGGTCGAGACCGGCACGGCGGTGCTCGCGATGCCGGAAACTTCCGCGCCGGGACCGGGGCGGGCCGAAGAAACGGATGTGTCTGCGGCGGACGGTGCCGGAGAGAAGAGCCCCCCCGAACCCCCGGTGGACGACCCGGCCGCTGTGCGGGCCGCGGCCTCCCGGCTGCGCGGGGCTGTCGAAACGAACCGACGGGCGATCCGCGCGGCCCAGGATGCCGTGTCGGCGGTCGCCGGCCATATCGCCGCCGCCGTCGAACGCAGCCGCAGCGATGGGGTCTACGGGCGCAGCGGTCAGGCCCGACGGGCTGTCACGCCCAGTTTCGCCCGGGTGGAGCGCGAGCTGTAGGGTCCCGGGGGAGCAGCCCAGGGGATGAGAAGGGCCGCCGGTATCGACCGGCGGCCCTTCTGCATGTGCGCCGACCTGGTCGTTGCCGACGTATCCATAAAGGAAACTATTTTTACCCACGTTTAAACGAGGCGTGCGAGGGTGGGGGCGTTCGGAAACAGCGGCACAGCCCGCGCCGACACGGTGCCAGAAGGCGCCCGGACCAACCCCATCCATGAAGGACGAAAGAAATGGGTGCTTCCTCGATTCTCACCAACACCGGCGCCATGGTGGCGCTGCAGACCCTGAACCGCACCAGCAAGGATCTGCAGACGGTTCAGGATCGCATCTCCACCGGCATGAAGGTCGCCACCGCCAAGGACAACTCGTCCTACTGGGGTATCGCGACCACCATGAAGGCCGACGTGTCCGCCCTGAAGGCGCTGAACGAGAACATCTCGATCAACGCCGCGACTGTGCAGACCGCCCGCGTCGGCACCGAGAACATCCAGAACCTGCTGTCCCAGGTGAAGTCGCAGCTCGCGCTCGCCACCACCGCCTCGGTCGATCACTCCAAGATCACCGCGGAGCTGACCAGCCTGCAGAATCAGATCACCAACACGATCAACGCTGCGAGCTACAACGGCGAGAACCTGCTGAACAACACCACCGCCCGTACCCTGGTGGTGTCGATCAATCGCTCCGCGACCGGCATCTCCGCCGTGACCGACAGCGTGTCCGGCGTTGACCTGACGGCCGTTGCCACGGCGGTTGGCGGTTACGTGACCGCCATCACCGGTGGCGCCGACGCCGCTGCCAAGGCTGCCGCTGCCAACACCGCGCTGACCGACGCCACCACCGGCGTCGAGGCCCAGATCACCACCGTGGTGAACGCGGCCTCCAGCTTCGGTAACATCGGCAAGCGGCTTGAGCTGCAGGCCGACTTCACCAGCAAGCTGATCGACAGCCTGAACGAGGGTATCGGCACCCTGGTGGACGCCAACCTGAACGAGGAGTCCGCTCGTCTGCAGGCCCTGCAGGTGCAGCAGCAGCTCGGCATCCAGGCGCTCTCCATCGCCAATGGCGCGCCGCAGAACATCCTGTCGCTGTTCCGCTGATCCGCGGCCAGTCCAGGATCGTTGCCCCGGGAAAGGGACCGCCTTGCGGCGGTCCCTTTTTCCTGTTTTGGGACAGAGGTTTGCTGGGTGTTTCCAAAGGCAACCCTTCACCCACGTTTAATCGCGGGCTGCTAATGTCGGTGGACATGAGGTCATGAGGACGGAAACCATGAGCGTAGCCGCCTACCGTCAGTCGATGCGGGATACCGTCAGCCCGCGGCAGTTGGAACACCGGGTCTTCTCCCAGGTCACGGCTGAGCTGGAGGTCTGCACCCGGCAGCCGGACGCCTTCGCCACGATCCGGGCCGTGGACCGCAACCGCCGCCTCTGGGGCGCCCTGGTGACCGATCTGGCGCAACCCGACAACCTGTTGCCCGATGCCCTGAAGGCCGGCCTGATTTCGCTCGGACTCTGGGTGAACCGCTACAGCAGCGAAGTCCTGACCGAGGGCCGTCCGCTCAACCCGCTGATCGAGGTCAACCGGACCGTGATGCAGGGTCTGGGGTCGGCGCCGGCCGGTGCGGCCTGACGGGAGCCGTCCATGGGCCTCAAGCTGAAGCTCAAGCCGTTCGAGAAGTTCATCGTCAACGGCGTGGTCATCGAGAACGGACGCCACCGCAACACGGTGACCGTCGCGAACCATGCCCAGGTGATGACCGGGCGCAGCATCATGCAGCTCGAAGAGGCGAATTCGCCGGCCCGGCGGACCTACTTCGCCATCCAGTGCATGCTGATCGACCCGCCCCGGATGGCCGAACATCGGCGCACCTACGAGATGCTGATCGGCCCCCTCAGCGAGGCCGTCACCGACACGGAGATGGCCCGGCATCTGGCCGAGGCGGCAGCGCATGTCCGGGACGGGGATCACTACAAGGCGCTCGCGGCCCTGCGGCCGGTGATCGCCTACGAGACCGGGTTGCTGGATGACGACCGGCGGCCGGCCGGTATGACGCTTCCGGAGGCGTTTGCCGGCGGTTAGGCGCCCGCGCGCGATCGTATCCGGGTGCCGCCGCCGGAAGAGGAGGGGAAGATGAGCGAACGCAAGGCTGTCGAAGGGGTTTCGGCCAGCGAGGCGGCGACCAAGATGCGCCTGCCGGAACGGGTCGTCACCGAGGCACGCACCCGCGAGGCGCGGGAAGAGAAGCCGCCCGAACCGCCGCCGCCGCCCATCGAACCGTCCCCCTCCTACCGGCCGTACCGGGTCCAGCTCGACCCGGAGACCAGCCGCCTGTTCACCGAGGTCATCGACCCGCGCACGGGCCATGTGCTGCTGCGCATCCCGCCGAGCTACGTGCCGTCCGACGAGACGTCGGAAGCGCCCGAGGCCAGGGTTGTACGGAAGGAGATCGAACTATGAGCGTGGTCGGTTTCGGCGCCGCTACCGTCAGCGGCGGGACGGGGTCAAGCATCACGCAGTGGCGGTTGCTCGGTCGCACCGCCGACCGCCAGAAGACCGTCATGATGAGCGATCCGGTCAACAAGGCGGACACCCAGTATGCGCGGGCCAAGCTCGCCTCCGTCGGCACGGTCGACGAACTGATGTCGGACCGCCGCCTCTACAGCTATGTCATGCGGGCGTTCGGGCTGGAGGATCAGATCAACTCCCAGGCCCTGGTGCGCAAGATCCTCACCAGCGACCTGTCGGACCCGTCCTCCGCTGCGAACCGAATCGCCGATCCGCGGTTCCGGGAACTGGCGGCTGCGTTCAATTTCGGCGCCGACAGTAAATCGAAAAGCAAGACCAGTCCGTCGTTCATCAATCAGATCGCCGATCTGTACGTCAGGGAGCGGTATGAGGAGAGCGTCTCATCGAAGAACGAGTCGCTCGGGATGATGTTGGATTTCACCCGCAATCTCCCGACCAAACGCAGTTGGGCCGAGGTCATGGCCGACGAGGGGATGGCTCAGGTTGTTCGGATCATCTATGACCTGCCCAAACCTATCGGACCGGTCGATGCCGCTGAACAGGCAAAAAGCCTGGAAGCGACGATCAAGTTCTCGGTGTTCACGACAGTCACGTCCGTCCAGTCGGCTTTCCGGGATGATTTCTTCGATGTCTGGGACGCGAACGGGAATCCGCGAGGAAGCAGTATTCCATCGAAGGTCCAGTGGGAAATGCTTGCCCGTTCCTATGACAGGGAAAAGGCGGCATTCGCAACGCGGTATGATGTGAAGAGCGATGTCGCCGCCCTCACCAAGACGATCCCGACCCTGGACTCCGTTGATGACCTGCTGAACGACCGCAAGCTGCTGCCGATCGTGCTCAAGGCGTTCGATCTTGAGGACAAGGCGACGGACAAGACCTATCTGCGCAAGGTGCTGGAGAGCGATCCGAACAGCGCCACCTCCTTCGCGGCCAAGGCCGGTCCGGAAGAAAAAGCGCTGGCGCTTGCCTTCGGCATGACCAATTCCGGGGCGAAGCGGCGCGGCAGCCCCGCCTTCGTCGAGGATATCGTCAACCGCTATACGACGCAGAGCTTCGAGGTTTCGGCCGGCAATGCCAACGAGGCGCTGCGCCTGGGCCTCTACTTCCAGCGCAAGGCCGGGGGACTCACGAGCTGGTATCAGGTCCTCGCTGACCAGGCGTTGGCGAAGGTGGCTCGGCTGGCACTGAACCTGCCCTCCCAGTCCGCGCAGATCGATCTGGACCGGCAGGTCGACATGCTGTCGAGCAAGCTCGACATCAAGAAACTCCAGGACCCCGCAGAGGTGGGCAAGCTGATCGAGAAGTTCCTGCTGATGTGGGACGTGACCGGCGAGGACAACGGCAACAGTGCCGCCGCATCCCCGCTCGTCCAGCTTCTGTCCGGCAACGGTGGCCGCACGAGCCTGGACCCGTCCACGCTCCTGGCGGCGGCGTCCCTCCGGCGGCGCTGGTAGGCGTCCCCGTTCCCGGGCTGTCATCCGGCCCGCGGCCCGCCTAATCTGTCCTGGATGGTGACAGGCAGGGGAAGGCCGTGGACAAGGAGATGCGCGCCCGGATCAGCCGGCGGGAGCGGCAGCGGCGCTGGCGCCAGCGCAATCTGGAGGACCGCAGCGGTCGGCGGGGGACGTCGGTCGTCGCCCACCTCAACGACATCGAGATCGCCCTCCTCGACAAGCTGGCGATCGACGATTACCGGCGCCGCCCCTGTGGCCGCACCGACGCGGCCGACCTGTCTCCCCCCAGCCGGTCGCGGGCCATAAGGCTGCTGATCCGGCGGCTGCTCGATCTCGACCTCGTCGATCCGGCAGATCTCGGCCCTCTCATCCCGTTGAAGGAGGAACTGGGGGAGTTCTGGAGCCGGGAGGCGTGCTGGCGCCGGGCCAGCCGTGAGCGTCGCCAGGGCCTGGACGACGACGGACGGGATGCCATCGAGCAGCCGGAACCGCCCTGGGTCCCGCCGGACGCCGCCGCCCGTCGGGACTGACGGCCGAGCCCCTGCGCTCAGATGCCGGCGACGAAGCTCCGGATCGCCAGGAAGAGGGCGGCGCTGATCAGCGCGGTGAGCGGAACCGTGATCACCCAGGCCGCGACGATGGTCAACAGGTGGCTGCGACGGACCAGCCGACGCTTGGCGACCTTGCGCAAAGTCTCCTCCGGCACGGGATAGACGACCGGCTCGGAAGGGGCGGCCGGCGCAGGGCCGTCTCCCCCTCTCAGGCGCAGGGCACGGCGGATGTGGCCACCGCGGCTGACATGGTACTCCCGGGCGAGGCCGACCCCGAACACGGCCCCGACGGCGATATGCGTCGAGCTGACGGGCAGCCCCAGGGCCGAGGCCACCAGGACAGTGATCGCGGCCGACAGCGCGACGCAGAAGGCACGCACCGGATTCAGCTTGGTGATCTTCTCCCCGACCACGCGGATCAGGCGGGGGCCGAACAGAGCAAGGCCGACCGAGATGCCGATGGCACCGATCAGCATGATCCAGCTCGGAACGGTGACCTTCGTCCCGGACTCTCCGCCGACCGCGGCGGCGATGGCCGCCAGGGGACCGATCGCATTGGCCACGTCGTTGGCCCCATGCGCGAAGGAGAGGAGGGCGGCAGCCACGATCAGCGGCACCGTGAAAAGCGTTCCGACCGCCTTCTCGCTGTTGTCGAGAAACGGCGCCCGCCGGGCGATGGCCATGCGGGCGAACTGCGCCCCGGCCAGCAGGATGGCAACCGACAGGAGGACCAGGGTCCCGGTGCCCGGATGCCAGACCTTGGACAGCCCCTTCTGGACCAGATAGACGGTGAAGGCTGACGCCGTGCCCCCGACGATCAGCGGCACCCAGCGTCGGGCCGCGGCGATTCTGTCGTCAGCCTGGAGGATGAGAGCGTTCAGGATGGCGAGGAAGCCAGCCGCGATCAGGCCGCCCAGCAGCGGCGAGATCACCCAGCTGGCGGCGATGGCGCCCATCACCGGCCAGTTCGCCACGTCGAACCCGGCCGCCGTGATCCCGGCGCCGAGCACGCCACCGACGATGGAATGTGTTGTCGAGACGGGCGCACCGATCCATGTCGCCAGATTGAGCCACAAAGCGGCGCCCAGCAGGGCTGCCATCATCAGCGCCACGAAGGTGGCGTTCCCGGAGACCGCCGCCGGGTTGATGATGCCGCGACTGATCGTCTCGACGACATCGGCGCCGGCGATCAGCGCCCCGGCCGCTTCGAAGATCGCCGCGACCACCAGTGCGCCGGTCATGGTCAGAGCCCGGGCCCCCACCGCCGGCGCCATGTTGTTGGCGACGTCATTGGCCCCGATGTTCAACGCCATGTAGCCACCGATGACCGCCGCCGCGATCACCAGCCCGGCACCGGAACCGGGGAGGACCTGGTTGGTGGCGAGCAGCCATACCAGCACCAGGAAGATCAGACTGAATCCCAGCGGCAGCAGTCGTAGCCTGCCTTCGTGACCGACAGTCTCAAGGGCGCTGATCTTCTTGAGGTCCTTGTCGAGCGCCTGCTTGCGCAGTTGTGACGGCATCTCGCCCATGATGTCCTGCAAACGGGTATCCGGGGGGCGCCAGCTATCAGAGTTTGCGGGGCGGGACAACGCCGAAGGCCGCCTTCATACCCCCTCGGATATGCTGGCTCGGTCTTATCCGTCCTGGCCATGACCCCGTAGGTGCGGGGGCAAGGAAGCCTTCGTGCCAGAGGGTCCACCTGCAAGTCCCTCTTTCCTGGGATACATTCGGTCGGGGCAGGGCAGACCTCAGACCGGGGAATGTGCGGTCCGGGGCAGTGCTGGGGCGAATCGTCCCCCCGGGGGTGTGGCGGCTGCTCTTCCGGCTGCTCTTCCGGCTGCTCAAGGCTCAGCGATTGCAGGGTATGCCGGGCATGGGGAGCATTCTTTGATCGACAGTGATCATCCTCTCCCCATTCATGGAAAAGCACTACATACCGTCTACGCGTAGACGGTATGTAGTGGTCTGATACGAAGAGGAACCGTAGCGCCCTAACCGAAAACCAGATGCCCCCAACAGGGTTGCCGCCGTTCCCGTCCGGAAGTCCCGCCCCACCGGATCATGTCATCCCGCGAGACGGGGGAGTCTTTTCTGCATCGGCGCCTCCGGAAGGGGAGCCTCCGGTACCAACCCGTCCAGAATTCCCTGAAGCCTTGCGAAAGCGTCGGCGGACGCGGTCGTCTCGGTCTTGCCCTGGCGCAGGAAGTTCTCCAGCGGTTCATTGGCCTTGATGGCGAGATCAAGTTCGGGGTCGCTGCCGGCTTTGTAGGCGCCAAGCCGCACCAGTTCCTCCATCGACTCGTACCGGGCCAGCAGCGCCCGGGCACGCCCCATGGTCAGGTTCTCCTCCTCGGAATGGCAGCCGGGCAGGGCGCGGGACACGCTCTTGAGAACATCCGCCGCCGGATAACGGCCGCGCTCCGCGATGGACCGGGTCAGGACCAGGTGACCGTCGAGAATGCCGCGCACCGCGTCGGCCACCGGCTCGTCATGGTCGCCGCCTTCCACCAGCACGGTGAAGATGCCGGTGATGTCGCCCGTGCCCTCCCGCCCCGGCCCGGCCCGCTCCAGCAGCCGGGGCAGTTCCGCAAAGACGGTGGGCGGATAGCCCTTGGTCGTCGGCGGCTCGCCGGCAGACAGGCCGATCTCGCGCTGGGCCATGGCGAAGCGGGTGACGCTGTCCATCATGCACAGCACGTCTCGGCCCTGGTCGCGGAAGTACTCGGCCAGCCCCAGCGTCAGCCACGCCGCCTGCCGGCGCATCAGCGCCGGTTCATCGGAGGTGGCGACGACGACGACGGAACGGGCCAGCCCCTCCGGCCCCAGATCGTCCTGAATGAACTCCTGCACCTCGCGTCCGCGCTCGCCGATCAGGCCGATCACATTGACGTCGGCGGCGCTGGAGCGGGCGAGCATGGCCAGCAGGGTGGATTTGCCCACGCCCGATCCCGCGAAGACGCCCAGGCGTTGGCCGCGGCAGAGCGGCACGAAGGTATCCACCACCCGCAGCCCCGTCTCCAGCCGCGGCCCGATGCGACGACGTTCGTAGGCGTGGGGCGGCGCGGCGCGGAGCACCCGGTTCTCGTCGCCGCGCGACAACGGCCCCCGGCCGTCCACCGGCCGCCCGAACCCGTCCACGACCCGCCCGAGCCAGGAGAGCGCCGGCCGGAAGGAGGCCGGCTCGCCCCCGGTCTCCACCCGGCAGCCCAGCCCCAGCCCGTCCAGCGGACCGAAGGGCATCAGAACGGCGCGGCCGACGGAGAAGCCGATGACCTCGCAGGCGAGCGCCCGGCCGTCACGGGCGAAGACCCGGCACGCATCGCCGACGGCCAGCCGCCGTTCCAGCCCCTCGACCTCGACCGTCATCCCCGAACAGGAGGACACCTTTCCATGGAAGACGGGACCGGGAAGGTGCTGGACGTCGGCGGCAAGGCCGGCAAGGACGGTCATGGGACGGGACTCCGGGAACGGGATCGCGGACGGTGCTTGGCCGCCATCCTCGGTCGCCGGGTTTAAAGCGGCTTAAAGCACGCCTCCCCAGCCCCGGCCCTTAAACCCCGCTTTAAAGGCGGCATGGAAGCATCCGCTCCGACAGCAGCCGGCCCCGTGCCGGATTCCGCCGAACCACAGGGGCACGACGCCATGGACCTCGCCGCCATCGGGCTCTTCCACCTCGCCAGCCGGCGCATGGACTATCTCGGCGCCCGCCATCAGGTGATCGCAGAGAACGTGGCGAATGCCAACTCGCCCGGCTACCGCGCCAAGGACCTGAAGGGCTTCGATTTCCAGTCGGCCATGCAGTCGGCCGCGGTGCGCCCCTCGCTCACCGACCCGGCGCATCTGGCCGGCCTGCGCGAAGCACGGGACTTCAAGGAGGACCGGCAGGCCGCCGCCTACGAGATGGCACCGGACGGCAACGGGGTGGTGCTGGAAGAACAGATGATGAAGGCCGCCGAAGTCCGGCAGGCCTACGACCTCGCCGCCGGCCTCTTCCAGAAGCATGTCGGCATGCTCCGCCAGGCCTTCACCGGCCGCTGAGCGCCGCACGACCAAGGGAGATCGACAGAATGGACCCGCTTGCCTCCTCCTTCGGCATCGCCGCCTCCGGCATGAAGGCCCAGGCGACCCGCCTGCGTGTCGTCGCCGAGAACATGGCGAACGCCAGCTCCACCGGCGAGACGCCGGGCGCCGATCCCTACCGGCGCAAGACCATCGTCTTCGACAGCGTGCTCGACCGGGCGCTGCGGGCGGATACCGTCCGGGTCAAGACGATCGGCCGGGACAGTTCCGATTTCCGCCTGAGCTATGAGCCGGGCCATCCCGCCGCCGACGCGAAGGGCTACGTCAAGCTGCCCAACGTCAACACGCTGGTCGAGATGATGGACATGCGCGAGGCCGGGCGGTCCTACGAGGCCAACCTGAACGTGCTGCAACAGGCCCGCGGCATGCTGGGCCGCACCATCGACATGCTGCGCGGCTGAGCGGACAGGGAGACCGGAGATGATCGTTCCCGCAGCAGGCGTCGCCAAGGCCTATGCCGCCGGCAAAGTGGCCGGCATCGCCGGTCCGGCGCTCGACACCGCGACGGCGCCGGAGCGCGGCAGCTTCGCCGGCTTCGTCGAGACCGCCGTCAAATCGGCCATCAAGACGGTCCGCACCGGCGAGGAAATGTCCGCCGCCGGCCTGCAAGGCAAGGCCAGCGCGCAGGAGGTGGTGCAGGCCGTGATGTCGGCGGAGATGACCGTGCAGGCCGTCGTCACCGTCCGCGACAAGCTCGTGAGCGCCTATCTCGACATCATGCGCATGGGGATCTGAGCGGCTGTCATGAACGAAGCGGATGTCTTCGAGCTGGTGCGGGCAGGGATCTGGGCTGCGGTCTGGGCCGCCGGGCCGGTGCTGGCAGTCGCGCTGCTGGTCGGCTTCGGCATCTCGCTCCTGCAGGCACTCACGCAGCTCCAGGAGGCGACCCTCAGCTTCGTGCCGAAGATCGTCGCCATGCTGGTAACGATCGTGCTGGCGCTGCCCTTCATGTACGGCGTTCTGGCCACCTTCACCGAACAGGTGGTGGCGCGGATCGGGGGTGCGCCATGAGGGCGTTGGGCGAGGTCGGCGCGACGCGGCGCATCTTCGTGAAGCGCAGCCGCCGCCGCCTGCGCCGGCTGTTGCTGCTGGCGGCGCTGCTCGGGCTGGGACTTGTCGCCCCGGGCTGGGCCCTGTCAGAACCCGCCATCCTGCCGGCCACGGCGCCTGAGCGTCTCTGCCTGGACGCCATCCGCAAGGCCGAACGGGCGCACCGTCTGCCGTCCCGGCTGCTGCTGGCCCTGGGTGTCACGGAATCCGGCCGGACCGTGGACGGGCGCCTGACCGTCTGGCCCTGGACCGTCAATGCCGAAGGGCAGGGACGCTTCTTCAAGAGCCGGGAGGAAGCGCTGACGCATGTCCGCGCGCTGCGGGCCCGGGGCGTCCGGTCGATCGACGTGGGCTGCCTGCAGGTCAACCTGCACTGGCACCCTGATGCGTTTCCGGATCTGGAAACGGCGCTCGATCCCGCCGCCAATGTCGGCTACGCCGCCGCCCTGCTGAAGAACCTGCACGGCGATCTGCGCAACTGGACCCGCTCGGTCAAGCACTACCATTCCCGGACGCCCGAGCGGGGCGAAGCCTATTTCGACCGTGTCTCCGAGAACATGCGGCTGGTCGCCCAGCGCCGCCGCGATCTGGCCGACGCGCCGCCGACGCGCCAGCGCACAACCCCGACCCCCGGCGGCACCGTCGTCCGGCCCGTGACGGACTCGCTCAGCGCCTGGCGTCTGCCGAAGGCGTGGTAGGCGGTCCCGGTCCCCGGGCTTGAACCCCGGTTTTACCCGGGGGGCCTAGGCTTCGTCCCGATCTTCCGCCGCCAGAGCGCCGAGCCCGATGACCACAGCCTCCGCCGCCATCCCCCTCGGCCTCAAGCACCGCGACGTCCTGTTCGCGCTGGGGCTGGTCTTCATCCTGACGGTGCTGATCCTGCCGGTGCCAAGCTGGATGCTGGACGTCGGGCTGGCGCTCAGCATGGCGGTGGCCGTGCTGATCCTCATGGTCGCCCTCTGGATCAACCGGCCGCTGGACTTCTCCAGCTTCCCGACCGTGCTGCTGATCGCCACCCTGCTGCGGCTGGCGCTCAATCTTGCGTCCACCCGCCTGATCCTGTCGGAAGGACACACCGGCACGGACGCGGCGGGCCATGTCATCATGGGGTTCGCCAACTTCGTGATGGGCGGCAACTTCGTCATCGGGCTGATCGTCTTCGCTATCCTGGTGGTGGTGAACTTCATCGTCATCACCAAGGGCGCCAGCCGCATCGCCGAAGTGGGCGCCCGTTTCGCCCTGGATGCCATGCCCGGCAAGCAGATGGCGATCGACGCCGATCTCTCCGCCGGCCTGATCGAGGAGACGGAGGCCCGGCGTCGGCGTCAGGAGCTGGAGCAGGAAAGCTCCTTCTTCGGCGCCATGGACGGTGCCAGCAAGTTCGTCCGCGGCGACGCCGTGGCCGGCCTCATCATCACCGGCATCAACGTGCTGGGCGGCATGGTGATCGGCGTGGCACAGCAGGACATGGCCTTCGGCGATGCCGCCCGGACCTATACGATCCTCACCGTCGGCGACGGTCTGGTCACCCAGATTCCGGCCCTGATCGTCAGCCTGGCCGCGGGCATCCTGGTGTCCAAGGGCGGCAACCGCGGCTCGGTGGACGAAGCGCTGCTGGGCCAGCTCGGCGCCTATCCGAAGGCCCTGGCCGTGGCCGGCGGGCTGATGGGCCTGCTGTCGCTGACCCCGGGCCTGCCGATGCCGCCCTTCCTCTTGTTGGCCGCGCTGGCGGGCGGACTGGCCTGGTTCCTGCCCCGGTATGCCGCGAAGCAGGAGGAATCCAAGCGGCACGAGGAGATGCTGGCCGCCAAGGCACCGACGGCCGAGGAGCCCGTGGCGGACATGCTGCGGGTGGACGACATCAAGGTGGAACTGGGCAACGGCCTTGTCACCCTGATCCTGGACCCCGCACAGGGCCTGTCGGCCAAGGTGCGCCGGTTGCGCAAGCGGTTCGCCACCGAGTTCGGATTCCTGCTGCCGTCGGTGCGGCTGCGCGACAGCGCCAGTCTGCCGCTGAACGCCTACGAGATCTCCATCCAGGGCGTCGTCGTCGCCAAGGGCGAGGTGATGCCGCGCAAGATGCTGGCCATCGACCCGCGCGGCCAGGGCATCGACGTTCCCGGTGCCGATACCCGCGAACCGACCTTCGGCCTGCCGGCCCGCTGGATCGATGCGGCACAGACGGAGGAGGCGGAGCTGAAGGGCTTCACCGTGGTGGACGCGGACAGCGTCATCACCACGCACCTGTCCGAGGTGATCAAGGAGCACATGCCCGGCCTGCTGGGCTATGCCGCGACGCGCAAGCTGCTGGACGAGATGGACCGGGAGAACCAGCGGCTGGTCGCCGACCTGATCCCCGGCCAGGTCAGCCTGTCGGTCGTGCAGCGGGTGCTCCAGGCCCTGCTGGCCGAGCGCGTGTCCATCCGCAACCTGCCGATCATCCTGGAGGGCATCTCCGAAGCCGCCGCCTGGACGCGCAATGTCACCCTCATCACCGAGCATGTCCGGAGCCGGCTGTCGCTCCAGATCTGCCAGTCCCTGATGAACGCCGAGGGATACATCCCGGTGATCGTCGTCAACCCGGACTGGGAGCAGGCCTTCCTGGAGAACATCGTGGAGGAGGGGGAGGACCGGCGCTTCGTCATGCCGCCCAGCCAGGTGCAGGACTTCCTGCTGGCGGCGCGGGCCAAGATCCAGGCCCATGCCGGCAGCGACCACTGGCCGGCCGTCCTGGTGGCCCCGGCCGCGCGACCCTTCGTGCGGTCGCTGCTGGAGCGGGTCAGCCCCTCCACCCCCGTGATCTGCCACAACGAACTGCACCGCAAGGCCCCCGTGACCACCATCGACCAGATCTGAGGCCGGGCGTGACCCTGCAAGCCACGCTGAGCGGCGAGATCTACGGAGTCCTGCTGGTGCTGGTGCGGGTCGGCGCCGCCCTGTCGATGCTGCCCGGCTTCGGAGAGATGGCGGTGCCCATGCGCACGCGCATGGCCGCAGCCCTGGCGCTGGCGCTGGCGCTGGCCGCCGCTGTGCCCGGCCTGCCGGCCGTCCCCCCCGCCGGTCCGGGCGAGCTGCTGCGCCATATCGTGGGCGAAGCGATGGCCGGGGCCGTGATCGGGATCGGCGCGCGCATCCTGTTCGCGGCGTTGCAGATCGCCGGACAGATCATCGCCCAGTCGGCAAGCCTGTCGAACATCTTCGCCCTGCCGGGAACCGGCTTCGAAGGCGGTTCCGTGCTCGGCGCCTATCTGATGATGGGTGGTCTGGTCCTGGTCTTCGTCACCGACCTGCACCACGCCATGATCCGCGCCCTGCTGGACAGCTACCAGCTCATGCCGGCGGCGACGATCCCCGACCCGCGCTCGCTGGGCAAGCTGACGGCCGAGACCGTGAACCTGTCCTTCCGGCTGGCCGTGCAGTTCTCCGCCCCGTTCCTGCTGCTGGGGCTCGCCTACAATGTGGGGCTGGGGCTGGTGAACCGGGCGATGCCCCATTTCGCTGTCTTCTTCGTCGGGCTGCCGGTGTCGATCCTCGGCGGGTTCATCGTGCTGGCCCTGGTGGCTGCGGCCATCCTGGGCGGTTTCCTGGACGCTTTCGGCGGCTGGCTGGGCCGCTTCTGACCGGAGAGCGGACCCGCCATGTCGGAAAGGCCCGAAGACAGCCAGAAGACGGAAGAACCGACCCAACGCAAGCTGGACGAGGCGCGGCGGAAGGGTGACGTGCCCGTCAGCCGCGAGGTCAGTTCGATGATGCTGGTGCTTGCCGGCGTCATCCTGGTCGGGGGCCTGGGGTCCTGGATGGGTGGACACCTGACCGACGACCTGCTGCCGCTGGTGGAGAATCCGGGCGACTTCCCCTTGCAGGCGCCGGCCGACGCCTTCCGGCTGCTGGCCTGGCTGGCAGGGGAGATCGGGCTGGTCCTGCTGCCGGCCGCCGCCATCCTGCTGGCCGCCGTGCTGCTGGCCGCCGTCGGGCAGAACGGGATCGTCTTCACCACCGAACGGCTGAAACCGAAGCTGGAACGCATCTCCCCCATCGCCGGCCTGCGCCGGCTCGTCTCCCTGCGCACCCTGGTCGAGTTCCTGAAGGGGCTGGCGAAGGTGGCGGCGGTCGGCGCCGCCCTGCTGGTGGTGCTGGAGCCCGAGCTGCATCGGATGGAGGCGCTGGCGCTCACCGATGTCGCCGCCCTGCCGGAGCTGCTGACCTCCGTGCTGACCCGCCTGCTGGTGGCAACCCTGATCGCCAGCATCGCCATCGCCCTGCTCGATCTTGTCTGGCAGCAGTTCTCCTGGCGGCGGCAGCAGCGCATGACGCTTCAGGAACTGAAGGAGGAGTTCCGCCAGGCGGAGGGCGACCCGCATGTGAAGGCGCGGATCAGCCAGCTCCGCCGGGAGCGCGCGCGCCAACGCATGTTCTCGGATATTCCCCGGGCCACGGTGGTCATCACCAACCCCACGCACTTCGCCGTCGCGCTGCGTTACGATCTCAGCGAGGCACCGGCCCCGGTCTGCCTCGCCAAAGGCATGGATCTGGTGGCCCGGCGCATCCGCGAGGCGGCGATGGGGCACAAGGTGCCCATCGTCGAAAACCCGCCCCTGGCCCGCGCCCTGCACAAGTCGGTGGAGATCGGCGAGGAGGTGCAGCCGGAACACTACATGGCCGTGGCGGAAGTCATCAGCTACGTCGTCGGCCTTCAGGCGCGCTCCCAGGGTGCCGCACCGACGCCGCCCGGGCAGCCGGGCGTTCCGCCGGCGCGCTAGGGCCGGCCCCGCCCCGCACCCCGACCGCACTCCGTCCACTGGCGAATCCCGGGCAGCAGAAAGGCCGGCCGGAGAGATCCCCGGCCGGCCTTTCTGCTCCCGCCACTGCCGTCACCGGCGTGGCGTTCCCTCACATGTCCGCCCTCACATGCCCGGGCCGGGGACCGGACGGCTTGCCTCCACCGGAGCGGCGGCGGCGACCGGCGTCGCCGGACGGGCGGCGGTCCGCGGGGCCGGCTGGCGGGCAGGCTTCGGTACCGGCGGACGGTCGGCCTCGGGCGTCCGGCGCAGGGCCAGGGTCCGGGTCAGCTCGTTCACCTTGGCCGCGTCCATCTCCGCCAGGATCGGGGCGGAGCGCCGCTCCTCCATGGCATCCACCAGATCGACGAGGATCGGCGTCTCCGTCTCGTTCAGCAGGCGGGCGGCGTCCTTGGGCTTCATGGCACCGTAGATGCCGACGAGGCGTTGCAGATCGGCCTTGGACAGGCTGGTGCGCGTCTCCAGCAGACCCGCCAGTTCGGCGCGGGCCGCCTGCAACCGCTCAAACTGCTCCCGGGCCCGGCGCTCCAGCGCCTCCAGGGTCTGCGCCCGGTTGTCCAGGTCGCGCGCCCGGGCGTCCAGGGCGGCACGCTCCTGGGCCACCATGTCCAGCACGGCAGGGGAACAGGCGCCCGCCGTGGCCACCGGTGCCGGCAGGGGAGCGGACGCCCCGGCCTGCGCGTCGGGCACGGAGGCGGACGGCCCCTGGGGCGCCAGCAGGTCGGCATAGCCCGGTTCACCGGCCATCTCCGGCTGTCGGGAGGGGGGCTGGGCAGGGGGCGCGGCGGCGGACTGGGCCAGGGCCGCCAGTGTATCCGCGACCCCGCCGGCATAGAGCGGGGCCGCCAGAGCGCAGGCGGCGATCATCACGGGCAGAAGTCGGGGACGGGACATCAGGCAGTACTCCCAGGCTCGGGCGGCAGGCCGTCAGAGGCCGCGGAACGTCTCGCGGAAGAAGCGCAGGGCGGCGCGTTCGCCGGTCTTGGGCTCGGGGGCGGGCGGGGCGGCGGGTCGTTGCCGGCGGATCACCCAGCGCGGCTCGGCGGCGCCGGTGGCGACGGCCGGCTTCGGGGCAGGGTCCGCTTCGACCACCGGCTCCGCCGGCGCAGCGACCGGCGCAACCGGGGGAACCGGCCGGGGCTCGGGCACGGCGGCGATGAAGGGGGCGGGCGCCGGCCCTTCCTCCAGCCGGGCCAGCAGGCGCCGGGCCGCGGCACAGGTGGCGTCGATGTCGGCCTTCAGCCGCTCCGCCTCGTCCAGACTGCGCCCCAGACCGACCGCCATCTCCTGCGTGGCGGTGCGGAGACGGGCGATCGACTTCTCGGCCGTGTCCACATTGTCGGAGCAGGACCGCAGCAGCCCGTGCAGTTCCGACTGGGCGCCGCGCAGCGCCGTCAGCCGCTGGTTGAGCCGGGCGAGATGCACCAGCGCGCCGACGAACAGCAGCGCCAGACCCAGGTTCAGCCCGTGCTGGAGCAGTTCAGCGTTGAAGGAGGCCATGGATCACCTCGTCCTGGGCACCAAGATCGGCGTCGATACGGATGGCGACGTTGCCGTTGCGCTGGCCCATCTCGCCGACGAACATCGGGACATGGCCGCAGGTCAGCAGCGCCTGCGCGTCGGGGCGCATGTCGAGCACGAGCTGCGTGCCCTCCTTCCATGCCAGCAGGTCGGTCAGGCTGACCTGCGCCTGCCCCAGCACCGCGGACAGATCCACGCTGGTGCGGCGCAGCTCGTTCTTCAGGTGGGTCTCCCACATGCTGTCACGGCCGAACTTCTCGCCCATGAACATCTGCAGCAGCAGATCGCGGATCGGCTCCAGCGTGGCATAGGGGATCAGCAGCGAGACACAGCCGCCGCGGCCGTCCAGCGCCACCTGGAAGCGGGCGGAGATACAGGCGTTGTTGCTCCGGGTGATGACGGCGAACTGCGGTGTCGTCTCCACCCGCTCGCAGGCGAACCCGACAGCGGAGAGGGGGGAGAAGGCGGTGCCGAGATCCTTCAGCACGGTGCGGATCAGCCGCTCCGCCAGGGCGCGTTCGATCACGGTATAGGGGCGCCCGTCGATCGGCGCGGGGTCGCTGCGCCGGCCGCCGAGCAGGATGTCCACGATCGAATAGATCAGTTCGCTGTCCACGGTCAGCAGGCAGTGGTTGTCCCACTCCTCCGCCCGGACGACGGCGATCAGCGAGGGCAGCGGGATACCCGAGAGATAATCGCCGAAGCGGACCGAGGCGATCTGCTGGACCGTCACCTCGACCGTGCCCGAGGTCAGGTTGCGGAAGCTGGTGTTCAGCAGCCGGACCAGGCGGTCGAACACCACGTCCAGCATGGGCAGCCGGTCGTAGTTCACGAAGCTGGAATTGACGATCTGGTCGATGACGCTGCGGGTCCGGACCGACTTGGAATCGTCCACGTCCAGCAGCCGGTCGATCTCCGTCTGGCTGAGCGTCTTCTCGCTGCCGGCCACCATCGCCTCCCAGGCGACGAGGGCCTCGTCTTCGTCGGCGGGGGCCGTCTCATCGGGTTGATCGATCATCGCTCACCTACTGGAGGATCATGGTTCTGAGCAGGACGTCCTCGACCGGCACCGGCGCGGCCAGCAGGCGGCTGCGCCGCAGCAGGCCTTCGCGCAGGCGGGCAAGGCCGGCATTGCCTTCCAGGTCGTGCTCGTCGAGCTGGCGGAGGTAGTCCTGCATCCCGTCGATCAGGACGGGTTCCAGCGTCGCCAGCTCCGCCGCCTTGTCGGGAGCGGTACGGAGGGTGACGCCGATCTTCAGCAGCTTGACCTTTGAGGTCGGTCGCAGATTGACGGTCAGGTCCGGCAGCTTGACGAAGGCGGACCAGCCGGCCTGGGCCGGCGGAGGCGCCTCATCGGTCCAGAGACCGATCTCCCGGCTGCCGACGGAGGCGAGAAGCCCGAGGACGCCGGCGCCGACAACGGCGCCCGCTCCCAGCAGAAGCCGCCGACGGCGTGACGCCTGCGCTTCATCGGCCTTTTTCGTCAGTCTCTCGAAAGTGCTTTCCGACATGACCCCAGTCGTCCGTTCCGCAGGCCGAAGAAAAAACCGCGAATTTTACTGAATTCCTTTCCGAAGCACCCTGGCCGTTTTTTACCACCGCTAAAATCAGGGCCTGTACGGTGCCGTTCGGTTGCGGTCGGACGATAAGCGCGACCGGTCTTCAGAAACGTAAAAGATTCGGAGCCGTGGTGGCGAACCTCCTTCAGAACCTGCGGGCCCTGGGCCAGCGCCGTCTGATGCTTCTCGCGGCAGCTGGAGCCGGCGTCCTGCTGGCCGTCGCCCTGGTGGCGTTCGGCCTCTCCCGTGCGCCCATGGGCTTGCTCTATGCCGGTCTGGACGACGCAGAAGCCGGCCGCATCCTGACGCAGCTTCAGAGCATGAAGGTGCCGTACCAGGTGTCCGGGACGGGCGGTGCGATCCTGCTGCCGCAGGACCAGATCGCCCGGACCCGGATGCTGCTGGCGCAGCAGGGGCTGCCCTCGGCCGGAGGCGCCGGCTATGAGCTGTTCGACGAACAGGGCGCGCTCGGCCTCACCTCCTTCATGCAGCGCCTGAACAAGGCGCGGGCGCTGGAGGGCGAGCTGGCACGCACGATCCAGACCCTGAACGGGGTCAAGTCGGCGCGCGTCCACCTGTCCATGCCGGACGGCGAGGCCTTCGCCCCCGGGGCAGCCCCGGCCGGCGCCTCCGTCGTCGTCCGGACCGTCACCGGCGGGCTGGACCGCTCCCAGGCGCTGGCGATCCGCCACCTCGTCGCGGCGGCCGTGCCGCGGTTGCAGCCCGGCGCGGTCACGGTGATGGACGCCTCCGGCGTCGTCCTGGCCGCCGACGGCGGGGCGACGGACGGGCTGGCCCTGCTGCACGCGGAGGAGCTGCGCTCCGCCACCGAGACACGGCTCGCCCGCGCGATCGAGGAGATGCTGGTGCCCCGTTTCGGGCCGGGCAACATCCGCGTGCGCGTGGCCGCCGAGATCGACCTGGGCCGGGAGACCCTGCGCGAACAGACCTTCGATCCGAACAGCCGCGTGCTGCGCTCCACCCAGACGGTGGAGGAGCGGGAAAGCTCCCTGGACCGGGACACCGACCAGCCGACCACGGTGGAGCAGAACCTGCCGCTGGAGGCGGCCGACGCCCAGGCGCCCCAGGGCTCGCGCAGCGAAAGCGCACGGGAGGAGGAGACGGCGAACTACGAGATCAGCTCCATCCTGCGCGAACGCGCCCAGGATGCGGGCGAGATCAGGCGTCTGGCCGTCGCCGTGGTGGTGAACGGGAGCTATGTCCCCGGTGCCGACGGCAAGAGCGTCTACCAGCCCCGCAGTGACGAGGAACTGTCGCGCATCGAGCATCTGGTGCGCACCGCGATCGGGTTCGATGACCGGCGCGGCGACATGGTGGCGGTGGAGAATCTCCAGTTCCTCGCCGGCCCCGAGGAGCCGGTCGCGGCGCCGGCCACCGAGCCCGGCCTCGTCGGCAACGACATGGTGCGGCTGCTGCAATGGGTGGTGCTGGGTGTCGTCGCGGTTCTGGTGATCCTTCTGGTGCTCCGCCCTCTGGTGCTGCGCTCCAAGGAAGTCCCGGCTCCGGCGGCCGCGCAGGCTGCGGCACCGCCACAGCTTGCCGACGCCACCACGCCGGTGGCGGGCCAGCTCACCCATGAGGGCAGCGACCTGGTTCCGGCCGGGGAGGAGGGGTCGCAGGAGATGGACGACATCGTCGATCTCCGCAGCGTCGAGGGCGGCGTCAGTGCCGCAGCCCTGCGCCGGCTGGCCGGGATCGTGGACGAGCACCCCGAGGAGAGCATCACCGTGCTGCGCACCTGGATCTATGAGGGAGCTTCCTGATGCCCCGCCCCTTCCGGTTCGGAACCGAGTTCCCGCCCGACCTGCCACCCGGCAGTGCCGATGTCCCGCCCGAGCCGCTGCGCAGCACGACGACGGTCGGCGGCTTCACCGAGGAGGACCTGGAATCGGTGCGCGACCGCGCCTTCCGCCAGGGTCTGGAAGTCGGTGAGCGCAACGGCTTCGAGCGCGGACAGCAGAGCGCCCGGCAGGCCGCCGAGGCGCAGATGGCCGAGGCGCTCGCCGGGATCGAGGCCGCCCTGCGGCGGGCCGACGAGACGGTCGGTCCCTTCCGGGAACAGATCGAGCGCGACGCCGTCCGCGTCGTCTCCTCGCTGGTGACGCGGCTCGCCCCGCCGCTGCTCGATACCGTGGCCGAGGCCGAGCTGGACACTCTGGTGCTGGACTGCCTGCACGCTGCCGTCGGCACGCCGCGGCTGGAGCTGAGGCTGCCGCCCGGCAGCGTGGAGCGGATGCGCGAGCAGGTCGAGAAGATGCAGGCCGCCGCCGGCTTCCGCGGCACCGTGGCCCTGATCCCCGACCCGTCGCTGCCACCGGGTGCCGCCACTGCGGACTGGGGTACCGGCGGGGCCGTGCGCGACCCCAAGGTGGTGGAACGCCGCCTGTCGGACGCCGTCGCCATCGCCATCAGCCGGCTGACCCTGCGCGGCGGCCCGCGCGCCTGACCGCCCCCATCGCCCCCACGCCTTCCGCCAGGACAGGAGATCCCGACCATGACGACGCAGCCCGCCAGCTACACCGATACCATCGCCAAGCCCGCCGGGGCGGACGCGGCCGCCACCGCCCGCCCGGCCGCCCCCGAGGAACCCGGCCAGGACCGGGACGAACTGCGCGCCATCTTCAACGTGCCGGTCAATGTCCAGGTCGTGCTCGGCCGCACCACCATGCCGGTCAGCCAGCTCCTGAAGCTGGGCCGCGGCGCCGTGGTCGAACTGAACCGCAAGGTGGGGGAGGCGGTGGACGTCTTCGTCAACGACCGCCTGATCGCCCGCGGCGAAGTGGTGATCGTGGACGACGGCCGCCTGGGCGTCACCATGACCGAGATCGTCAAGGCCGAGCTGAGCCTGCTGTGAAAGCCCGCGCGACGCTGCTGGCGGCCGGCGCCGCCCTGCTGACGACCCTGCTCGCCGCCGCCCCGGCGCTGGCGCAGAGCTTCAGCATGGACATGGGCGGGACCGGCGACGCCTCGTTCGCGGGGCGCATGGTGCAGGTGGTGGCCCTGGTCACCATCCTGTCCGTAGCGCCGGGCCTGCTGGTGATGGTGACGAGCTTCACCCGCATCGTCGTCGTGCTGTCGCTGCTGCGCTCCGCCCTCGGCCTGCAGCAGACGCCGCCGAACATGGTGCTGCTGGGTCTGGCGCTCCTGCTGACCGCCTATGTCATGGGCCCCACCCTTGACCGGAGCTGGCGTGAGGGCGTGCAGCCCATGGTGGACGGCCAGATCACCGAGGAGCAGGCGTTCGAGCGCATCGTCGAGCCGTTCCGGGACTTCATGCAGGCCCATGTCCGGCCGAAGGATCTGGAGCTGTTCCGCAGCTTCGAGGCGGGAACGAAGTCCGGAGCGGCTCCGGCAGCCGGTTCCGCGGGTCCCGCGCCATCCACGGAAGAGGCCGCCAGCGCCCCCGGCCTGCGCACCCTGATCGCGGCCTTCGTCATCTCCGAGCTGCGGCGCGCCTTCGAGATCGGCTTCCTGCTGTTCCTGCCGTTCCTGGTGATCGACATGATCATCGCTGCGGTGCTGATGGCCATGGGCATGATGATGCTGCCGCCCGTCATCATCTCGCTGCCGTTCAAGATCATCTTCTTCGTGATGGTGGACGGCTGGCTGCTGGTCGCCGGTGCCCTGGTGCGCAGCTACGGGGGCGTCGGATGACGCATTCCCGGCCACCACGGCAGGAGGCCCGCGCCGCGGCCCTCACCTATGAACAGGGCTCCGACGCTCTGCCGCGGGTGGTGGCGAGCGGGCGCGGGGCCGTGGCCGAGCGCATCGTCGATCTGGCCTTCCTCCACGGCGTCCCGGTGCGCGAAGACGCTGATCTGGCCCGCGTGCTGGCCGCCATCGACCCGGGCACGGAGATCCCGCCCGACGCCATCATGGCCGTGGCCGAGGTGCTGGCGCACCTCTACCGCCTGAACCGCTCTCTGGCGTCGGACCGATCCGGTCCCGCCCTGACCGAACCCAAGACCGATCCCGCCTGACGCCCGAGAGGACGCGATGCTGCCGAAGATCCGTAGCGACTACAAAAGCCTGACCGGTCTGGAGAAGACGGCCGTGATCCTGCTCGCGCTCGGCGAGGAGCGCGGGGCGCGGCTGATGGAGCGGCTGGAGGACGACGAGATCCGCGACGTCAGCTATGCCATGGCGGGCCTGGGCACCGTGTCGGGCAAGGTGGTCGAGCGGCTGATCCGCGACTTCAGCGAGCGCTTCGCCGGTACCGGCGAAATCCTCGGCGGCTTCGACAGCACCGAGCGTTTCCTCGCCCGTTTCCTGCCCAGCGACCGGGTGCAGGAGATCCTGTCCGAACTGCGCGGCCCCGCCGGCCGGACCATGTGGGAGAAGCTCTCCAACGTGAACGAGCAGGTGCTGGCCAACTATCTGCGCAACGAGCACCCGCAGACCATCGCGGTCGTGCTGACCCGCATCCGGCCGGAGCATGCGGCCAAGGTGCTGGGCCTGCTGCCGGGCAATCTCGTGCAGATGATCGTCAGCCGCATCATCAAGATGGAGGCGGTGCCGCGCGACGTGCTGGAGGATGTGGAGAAGACCCTGCGCAGCGAGTTCATGGCGAACTATGTCCGCGCCCACGGCCACGACAGCCACGCCATCATGGCGGAAATCCTCAACCGCACGGACAAGGAACTGTTCGAGCAGATCATGGACCCGCTGGAAAAGCGGATGCCCGAGAGCGCCACGCGGATCAAGCAGCTCATGTTCACCTTCGAGGATCTGGCGCGGCTGGACCCGCAGGCGATCCAGACGGTCATCCGCAACACCGACAGCGAACGCCTCGCCTACGCGCTCAAGGGGCTGGACGACCCGATCCAGCAGGTCTTCCTGGAGAACATGTCCGAACGCGCCGCGGCGCTGCTGCGGGAAGAGATGGACCTGCTGGGCGCCGTCCGCGCCCGCGACGTGGAGGAGGCGCGCGACGCCATCCTGCGCACCACCAAGCTGCTGGCGGAAGAAGGCCAGATCGTCATCAACCGCGGCAGCGACTCCGCTGCCTACCTCGTCTACTAGGCGGGGACGGACCCGTCGCATGGCGGAGCAGGGCGGATACGGACCGGGCGGCGTCGCCCCGGTCGGCAACGTGGGGCCGGTGCAGCGGCCGGTCCAGACCCATCCGGCCGTGCAGGCGCCGCATGCGCTGGTGGCGGCCCGGCCGGCGGAGCTGCCGGCCGGAACGGTCACCGTCACCGGGGTCCTGGGCGCGGCCGGAACCGACGGGCTGCTGCCGCTGACCACCAGCTTCGGCACCCTGCTGCTGCGCCCCGTGCCCGGCGCCTGGCCGCCGGAACTGCCGGCGGGCAGCAATCTGACGGTCAGCCTGGGCAGCCGCGGCGGTGTGGTGATCACCGCCTCCACGCCCGCGACCTCGCCGGCCATGCTCCAGGTGGAGCGGGCAAGCGCCCTGCCCACACGGGTCGCGGGCGCCGAGGGAAGCCTCGCCAGCCGGGCCGTCGGAGCATCGGAAGCGGCGTTGCGCGGCCTGCTGGCCCTGTCGGCCGCACCGGCGGCGACACAGCCGGCCTCCACGCCCGCGGTCCCGCCGGCGGCGCTGCCGGGGGCGGTCCCGACCGCCGCGCCGGGCAGCCCACACGCTCCCGCGGCGACACCGGCGCTGCTCTCCGTCGCCGGCAGCATCCGCGGCCCCACCGTCGCCCCGACGCCGGTAGCGGCGCTGCCGTCGCTCCCGCGCGGCGTGACGGCGCCCGCTTCCCCCGTCTCGATCCCGGCGCTCGGACGGTCGCTGGGCGGCGGAACCGACGATCTGCTGCGGCAGGGGGCGGCAGTGGCTGCGCGCGGAGCGGTCACGGGACAGGCCGCCGCCCTGGGAACGGGGCTGACGCCGGAGGGACGCGAACTGCTGGCCGATCTGGCCGGCGGCGTGGAACCGGAAGCGGCGCCTCGGCCGGACCTCCTGCTCGCCGCGGCGCTCGCGAACCCCGCCGTCGCGGCCCGCCTGGGCCCGTTGCTGCCGCGGCCCGACCGTCTGGGCGGGCTGGCATTGCTGCTCTATCTGTTCGGCGCCCGCGGCGGCGGCCTGCGCGCCTGGACCGGCCTGGAGGGCCTGGAGCGGTCGGGAAAGGTGGGGGCGAGCCTGAAGCGGATCGAGGAAGCGATGACCCCGACACCGCGGCCGACCGCGGACGGAAGCGTCTGGTCGGCCCTTCTGGCCCCGCTGCTGGACCCCGACGGCGACGGGCTCTCCATCCTCCTCCTCGCCAGCCGGCAGGGCCCGCCCGAGCCCCTGGACGGGGAAGAGGACGAGGCGGGGTCGCCGCGTCCGCGCGTGGGGCGGCCGGTCGATTTCGCGGTCGGCGCAGAGCTGAGCGAGCTGGGGCCGGTGCAGATCCTGGGCCGTGCCGGAGGGCTGGACCTGCGGCTGGAGATCAGCGTCGGCGGCCTGCCGGAACCGGGGCTGAGACAGGATTTCGAGGCGGCGCTCGCCGAGGCGCTGCCGGCCGTCAGCCGCCTCCGGGTCGCCTGGGGCACCCCGCCCGCGAAGCCGGAACTGATGCCCGGCGGCACGCTGCCACGCCTTGATGCGCGGCTATGACGGAAATCCCCGAAGATTTGAATATTCTTTAATTCTATCGATCTTTTAACCCGGCTTTAAACCGGCGCCGGCACAATTTTATCGAGTTTTGCAGCAAGCCCGAACGGGCACGAACCGGACAGGACCCGTCATGCCGCACACCGCGCCGATATCGCTGACGACCGAACTTCATCTGCTGCTTGACCAGGCCGCCGAACTGGCGGACGAGACCGGACTGGCCCGTCTGCGCGAAATCCTGCTCTATCTGAGCGAAGGCGCCGAGATCAAGGACTACTCTGTCGAAGTTCCCCAGGGCCTCGACCACAATCCCCTGTTCCAGCGGCAGCTCATGTTGCAGCATCTGCTGACCACCGTGGCCGCCGGCCGCTGCTGACCACAACCGACAGGGACGGACCTGAACGGGCGGAGCGTCAGCGCCCCTTGAGACGCTTCTCCGCCCCGTCCAGGACTTCCCAGAATTCCTTGAAGAGCTGCACGCGCAGGTCGTAGCCCGCGTCGCGTGGTGCGGTATCCGGATGGAACCGGCGCGCGAATGCCGACTTGATGGCCGAAATCTCCTTCAGCGCCAGCACCGTGTCGGCAAGCCGCACGCTGTCGTCCATGGCCGCTGATTCCGGTTCGGCAGCGGGAGGGGGCCGTGGTGGCGCCTCGCGGCGCCATTCCGCCTCCATGCCGTGCAGACGCGGCCCGGGCACCGGCTGGAAATGCGTCAGGATGCGCCGCGCCACCTGGGCATCGAGACAGACATAGGTCGCCGCGACACGGCCCTCGCTCTGCCAGCGCACGACACGGGCCTCGATCGGAAAGCTGAACCGCTCCCCGCTGCTGGCGACGAAATCCAGGTCCGCCGAAAAGCGCCGGCCCGGCTGCATCGGCCGGTCAAGTCCGTCCAGCAGCAGGCCGTTCAGGCTCCAGTTCAAGACCCGGCAGGGGATTCCATCCACCAGAGCGCCGCCGGCCTGGACCGGCTCGCGGATCTGCCGGCGCTTCTCGAAAAAGGAGGTCCTGCTCACGGCGCGCGGGGCTCAGGGGGAAAGGGACGGGGGCTCAGAATCGCAGAGAGGACTTAAGTGGCGCTTAAAGCCGGTCAAGACCGGCGTCACGGCCCCGCTGCGGGATCAGTCGCCATCGTCCCGGTAGGGAAAGTCGGGATCGCTCCCGTCCGCCCGGAAGCGCCAGACCTTCCGCGGCGCGATGCTCATGTCCCCCTGCTTCAGGCGGTCCAGGATGGCGCCCGCGATCGCGGCGAGAAGCCGGTCCGCCCATGGCTTCATCGCAGCCGTCCCTTCCGTGAGGAAGGCCGGCGAATAGAGGGTCCGGGCCACGCCCTCGGCATGGACGTCCAGGAAGGCGGCGGCCAGGGCAGCGCACTCCGCCGGCTCCAGGACCGGCTCGATGTCCTTGGCCGCCGCGGCGACGACCGGATAGAGCAGGTGTCGCCGCTCCTCCAGGTCGTCCCGGATGTCCAACTGGTCGGCCAGTTTGGCGATGTAGGCGGCTTGCCGGATCGGCAGGTCGCGCAGGGCCGGATCGAGAATCGAACGGTGGTTCATGGGTCCGCTGGGGGCTGCGCCGCACCCCATGCTTGCGCAGCCCGTCAGCGGGCGCAAGCTGTCCGTGGCGACGGGGGTGCGGTCAATGGCCCCGGCCGGTCCGGCCAGGTCTCATGCCCGCAACGGCAGCAGCATGTCGGGTGGGGAGGCGCCGGGCTGGTCGCAGACCTGCAACAGCAGCTCGTCCACCTCGCGCTCCTCGATGTCACCGCATTCCTCGAAAAGGCGGGCCAGCACCTCGGCCTGGAACGCCTCCCGCTCGCACAGCCCACCGACGAAGCCGCTCTCCTTGGCGGTGCGGATGGCGGTACGGAACGGCGCGTACAGCGCCGCTGGTATCCGTGCCGCGTCGAACAGGGTGCGCAGGCCCAGAGCCCCATCGTCCCAGACCAGCATCTCGGCGCTGCCGATGGCGATGCCGCTGCGTTCGGCCATACCCGCGACGAACAGGGGCAGATCGCCGCCGCACAGGGCGCGGAACAGGAAATGCGGCGTCAGTCGCCCCTGCCAGTTCAGGTGCCGCGCCATCAGCTCCGCATCCTCGGCGCGCAGCAGCAGCGGCTTCAGCAGGCGCAGGGTCGCCGCCTCGCGGCCGCGCTGGGCAAGACGGGTGGCGAGCTGCGGTTCCAGCCCGTGCTCGTCCACCAGCCGGCGGCGGATATCTTCGGAAACGAAGGCGATCAGGCGTTCGACCAGGGCCAGCGGCAGCTCCGGCCGGGCGGCCACGGCGTCGGCCACGGTGCGGATCTGGCCGAACCGTTCCACCGCGCGCTCCAGCGTTGCCGCCGCGACATGGGCGCCGCGGTTGCGCAGCAGATGCACGACGGTGACCAGATTGCCTGTCTCCACCAGCGCGCTCGCCACCTCGGCCGAGACCCGGCGGCGGCCGGCGATGGCGAGCTGTTTGTGCGGATCGCGCTCGGCGACGATCTCCAGCAGCAGCTCGTCCGTCAGCATCTCGACATGACGCAGGATGGGGAAGGCGACCCGCGCGACATCGCGCGCCAGCCGGTCCGCCAGATCGGTGGTGAGCAACGGGCTGTTATGGATTTGCCAGGCCACGGCGCTGCGGACCTCGGCCTCGGCATCGGCGGCGAAGGCGCCCAGCACCTCCAGCGCGAGCCTGTGCTCGGCCTGCGTCAGCAGCCCGGCCTCCAGATCCGCGACCAGTTTCGCCATGGTCTCGATACGGCTGTGCGGCCCGGGCTCGCGCAGCAGCCGGTCCACATCCGAACGTGTCAGCCGCGTCCGCCGCCCTGCCATTGCTGCTCCGCCCGGGGCGCCCGCCGTGGGTGCCGCTCAGTCCAGATTCCGCCCGTCGTAGCGGATGATGTCGCCCCACAGCCGCTCCAGCCGGCGCAGCGTGCGGTAGGTCGTCTCCAGGTCTTCGGCGTCGCGCGGCTCGCGGATCAGGACGCCGGCCTGATGGCCTTCCAGCCGGCGCAGCTCGTTGCAGAGCCACTGGCCCTTCTCCGACAGGCGCAGGCGCGCCGCCCGGCGGTCGCGCTGGGAGGCGCCGCGATCGACATAGCCCTGTTCGACCAGATGCTTGAGGTTGTAGGAGGCGTTCGAGCCGAGATAGTAGCCCCGCTCCATCAGGTCGCGCACCGACAGCTCATCGTTGCCGATGTTCATCAGCATGACGACCTGCATCGGGCTGATGTCGTCCACCCCGATGCGCCCCAGTTCCACCCGCACCACGTCGTGGAAGCGGCGCTGCATGCGCTCCACGACACGGGCGATGTCGGTATAGACGGAGACACTGGTCACCGGGTCCTGGCGGTTCACGACTGCCGCAACCGGGCTGTTCGGCTTCGTCATCATGACCAACGCCCCCCGTTCCGCTCCTGTCGTCGGGGCGTCCGCCCGCCGGTTTCCCGCATCACCGCACTCCTCATCATTCTGCCGCCAGTCCCTTGTTCCTGCTCCCGCGGTATCCGTCGGGTTCCACCCGCCGCGATCGGGATTGGAAGATTGTCCAGCCGCGACAGCCACCTGGGGAGCATAACTGCATTCATGCTCCGAATTGTAGCGGGCACTGCGGTCCCGAAGTGTGTCAAGAATTAAACCGTATTAACCCTTCTTGTCACAATCCTTACCCGCCGGACCGTAGGGCCTTACACGACGGATCGTGGGGAGGCCGCCCCCCGGGTACGGCCGGACCGCTCATCCACGGTCGCGGACAGGCTCCTTGCCGCCTGCTGTCTCTCCGGTCGGGACATGCCATGCCCAGAGGAGGGGATATCGGAAGGGGAGCAACCCAGGCCAGTGAGACGCTTTACCCTCCGACGGTGCCGCGAATAGAGTGCCGGGAGTCCGGTCCTGCCGGGATGCGTCCCATACCTGTGCATCGGACCAAGTTATCCGGGACCTCGGAACGGAGAGATCCCGAAGCCCCCTGCGGATGGCGGAGTGGAACAGCGGCAATGCCCAATTCGATCGATGCAGCCGTCGCCGAAGTCATGGACGGCATGAGCGATGCCGGCCGGAAGCAGATCCAGCCCGTGCTGCTTTCGGGAGGAACCGGATCGCGCCTGTGGCCCATGTCGCGGGAGCGGTTCCCGAAGCAGCTCCTGGCCCTGTCCGGAAAACGGACGATGATCCAGGAGACGGCGCTTCGCGTCGGCGATGCCCGGGCCTTCCGTAGCCCCATTGTCGTCTGCAACCAGGAGCACCGCTTCTCCGTCGGGGAGCAGTTGCAGTCCGTGGGTATCGAGCCCGCTGCCATTGTGCTGGAACCGGTGGGGCGCAACACGGCCGCGGCTGCGGCCATCGCCGCCCGGCTGGCGGCGCGCGATGATCCGGACGCGCTGCTGCTGCTGCTGCCGGCCGACCATGTGGTGCAGGACCGTGCCGCCTTCGGCAGGGCGGTGGAGCAGGCTGCCCGCGCGGCCGCGGCCGGTTTCCTGGTGACCTTCGGCGTCCGCCCGACCAGCCCGGAGACGGGCTACGGCTACATCAAGGCCGGTGCCGCGCTCGACGGGATCGCGGGCGTGCAGCGTGTCGAGCGTTTCACGGAGAAGCCCTCGCTGGCGGTGGCCGAAGCCTTCGTCGCGGATGGCGCGCATCTCTGGAACAGCGGCATGTTCCTGTTCCGCGCCGGGACGTTCCTGGAGGAGCTGGAGCGGCACGCCCCGGCGGTGCTGGCCGCGGCGGACGCGGCGCTGGCGGCGGCCACGCGGGACCTGGACTTCCTGCGCCTCGACCCCGAGGCGTTCGGCCGGTCCCCGAATCTCTCCATCGACTATGCCGTGATGGAGAAGACCGACCGTGCCGCCGTCGTTCCCGCCGATCTCGGCTGGACGGATGTCGGCTCCTGGTCGGCCCTGTGGGAGATCGGGGAGAAGGACGCCGACGGCAATGTCGTCCAGGGTGACGTCATGCTGGTGGACGCCCACGACAACTACATCCGCAGCGACGGCATGTTGACGGCCGTGCTCGGCATCGACGATGCCGTGCTTGTGGTGACCGGGGATGCCATCCTGCTGGCGCGGCGCGACCGCGTGCAGGACGTCAAGGGCATCGTCGAGCGGCTGAAACAGTCCGGCCGGACGGAACCGCTGGAGCACCGCAAGGTCCACCGGCCCTGGGGGTCCTACGAGAGCATCACCTCCGGCGAGCGTTTCCAGGTCAAGTGCCTGACGGTGAAGCCCGGCCGCAAGCTGTCCCTGCAGAAGCATTTCCACAGGGCGGAGCACTGGGTCGTTGTCAACGGCACAGCGCTGGTCACCCGCGACGGCGAGGAGATGCTGGTGCGCGAGAACGAGTCCGTCTACCTGCCGCTGGGCTGCGTCCACCGGCTGGAAAATCCCGGCAAGGTGCCGCTCAACCTGATCGAGGTGCAGTCGGGCGCCTATCTGGGCGAGGACGACATCGTCCGTTTCGAAGATACCTACGGGCGGGTGTGACCGCCCGACGGCAGCGACGGGAGGCGCTTGCCGCACCGGACCGGGCATGGCAAACGGGGCGGCATGCGCATCCTCTTCATCCATCAGAACTTCCCCGCCCAGTATCTGCACCTTGCCCCGGCGCTGGCCGCACGCGGGCACCAGTGCGTCGCGCTCGGGATGCGCGATCCGGTGAAGCTGCCGGGGGTGCAGGCCTTCAGATACAAGGTGGGGCGCGGCTCCAGCACCGCCATCCATCCCTGGGTCTCCGAGTTCGAGACCAAGGTCATCCGTGGCGAGGGGGTGCTGCGGGCCTGCGAGGCGATGAAGAAGAACGGCTTCGTGCCGGATGTGGTCTGCGTCCATCCGGGATGGGGCGAGGCGCTGTTCCTGCGCGAGGTGTTCCCCACGGCGCGAGTCCTGGCCTATCACGAGTTCTATTACGCGGCGGAGGGCCAGGACGTCGGCTTCGACCCGGAGTTCCCGATGGCGGGGGTGGACGCGCTGGCGCGCCTGCACCTGAAGAACACCCATCTGCTGCTGTCGCTTCACCTTGCCGACGCCATCCTGAGCCCGACGGAGTGGCAGGGCAGCACCCTGCCGCCGGAGTTCCGGCCGAAACTGCGCGTCGTCCATGACGGCGTGAACACGGACGCCATCCGGCCGGACCCCGGCGTGACCGTCCGGCTGTCGGACGGGACGGTGCTGACGACGGCCGACCCGGTGGTGACCTTCGTCGCCCGCAATCTGGAGCCGATGCGCGGCTTCCACAGCTTCGCCCGCTCCCTCCCGGCCTTGCAGAAGGCGCGGCCGGACGCGCAGATTCTGGTGATCGGCGGCGACGAGGTCAGCTACGGCGCGAAGCCCCAGGATGGCGTCTCCTACAAGGAGCGCTTCATGCGCGAGGTGGCGGGGCGGATCGATCCGTCCCGCATCCACTTCCTGGGCCGGGTGCCTTACGGCCAGTTCATCGGCCTGCTCCAGCTGTCCTCAGCGCATGTCTATCTGACCTACCCCTTCGTGCTGTCCTGGTCGCTGCTGGAATCCATGGCAGCGGGGGCGCTGGTCGTGGGTTCCGCCACCCCGCCGGTGCAGGAGGTGGTGGAACACGGCCGCAACAGCCTGCTGGTGGACTTCTTCGATCCCGATGCGATCGCCGCCACCGTGGCCGAGGCGCTCGACCGGCGGGAGGAGCTGCGGCCCCTGCGGGCCGCGGCGCGTGACACGGTGGTCCGCCGCTTCGATCTGAACCGCGTCTGCCTGCCGCGCCATATCGCGCTGGTCGAGGCGCTCGGGACAGGCCAACCCCTGCCGACCTGGGCGGGGTGAGGGCCTGCTCGGCACGAGGGTAGCGGGCACGGAATCGCTCCGTGCCGTGTTGGGGGTGCGGGACCCATTGCTGACGGAACCGGACCGATGATGCACCGCCTTGCCGCCGCCCTGGTCGTTGCCCTCGCCGCCGGATCCGTCCCGACCACGCTGCCCGCCCTGGCGCAGACGGAAAAGGCCTCCGGTTTCGAAGGTACCTTCCGCGTCAGCGGCAGCACCGGAAACGGCCGTGACTACCGGGGCGAGGCCAAGGTCGTCCGCACCGGCGACACCTACACCATTGCCTGGCGCATCGGGACCGAGCATCATTTCGGCACCGGCATCGTCAGCGGCGGCCAGCTCAGCGCCGTCTTCGCCTCCGGACCGCATGCGCCGCCAGGGGTGGCGATCTACCGACCGACGCCGGACGGCCGCGTTATCGGGGTCTACACGATCCTGGGCGGCACCAGCACGGCGTTGGAGACCTGGGAGCGCGAGGCAACCCCCGCGCCCTGACCCTCACCCGCGCTCCCCCTCCGCGGCGCACCGCAGGGTCTCAGCCAGCCGGGGAACGAGCACGGCCAGACCGAACCGGGTTGCCGCCTCCACCCGGCCGGCGCGCCCCAACCGGGCTGCGAATCCGGGATCGGCGCGCAGCCGGCGCAAGGCGTCCAGCCACTCCCCCTCCGTTCCCGGCAGCAGTCCGGTTTCCTCCGGGCGGACGATCAGCGCGTTCTCCCCCACGGGGGAGCCGATGGCGGCGCGGCCGGCGGCCATGTACTGGATCAGCTTGTAGCCGGACTTGCCGCGGGTGAAGGGCGTATCCGCGAGCGGCATGATGCCGGCATGGATCGTGGCCAGCAGAGCCCCCTCTGTCTCGCTGGTCCAGGGGTGGAACTCCTCCGGCACGCCGGGCAGGGCGACGGGAGCCACCCCGATGGTGACCAGGGTAAGCGGCCCTTCCGCCGCCAGCCGGCGCAGCGGCTCCGCCAGCAGGGCAAGGTGAACGGCGGAGGAGGGGGTGCCGATCCAGCCCAGGCGGAAGCCGTCCGTAGGCGGGGGACGGTCGGGATAGCGCGCGAGATCGACCGGCGTCGGCAGCCTGACGACACGCCGGGCGCCGGCGCGCCAGGCCCAGTCCTCCAGGTGCCCGTTGCCCACCAGCACGGCCGCCGCCGCCCCGGCCAGCCGGGCCAGCTTGCCGCCCAGCAGACGGCGCACGGCCGGGTTCGGGTGGCCCTCGTAGCGTTCGTGCCAGGCATCGTCGAAGTCCAGCACATAGGGCACGCCGGACAGGGCCGCGCGCTCCACGGCCAGGGGCAGGAAGGGCAACGCCTCCTTCTCGATCCACAGCAGATCGTGTCCACGCCGGCCCGCCAGCGCCGTGAAGCGCCGGGCATAGTGTCCTGCCACCGCCCGCCGGTCGGGGCGAAGCCCGGCATACTGACGCCGGAGATAGGCATCGTCGAAGAAGGGAGAGACCCGGAGCGCGATCCCCGTCGCGGCCAGACCGGGCAGGAAGTCCAGGAACCGCAGACGGCTGCTGGCGCCGAGCCGGTCGTAGCGGGGAAGGGCGAGGATGCGCATCGGCGGGAGCGGCCGGCGTTGCGGGACGGGATCGGCTGGCCGGCCGGGACCATCCCGGCGGGCGGGGGGAGCATAGGCCGGCCGGCGGCCCCTGGATAGCTCAGGCTTTCAGGCTTGCGGCCACCGGCGGCAGGCCGTACATCTGATGCAGCACTGGCGGCAGGGTGGCATGAAGCCATGCTGGCATGGTGGCCTCCCGGGGCGCCCGGTGCCATGCCGCGACGCTGCCGCGACGGCGGGAGGGGGACCATGACGAAGGTGCTTTCGCTCATCAGCACCAAAGGCGGCACGGGCAAGACGACGATCGCCCTCAATCTGGCCGTGGCGTTCCGCGAGGCGCGCAAGACCGTGGTCGTCCTCGACCTCGATCCGCAGGCGACTGCCACCGCCTGGAGCGACCAGCGCGAGGACGAGGACGAACTGTCCGTGCTGTCCTGCCAGCATGGCAGACTGCAGGCGGTATTGCAGGCGGCGCGCGACAACCGGGCCGACATCGTCATCATCGACACGGCCCCGCATTCCGAGGCGGCGGCCCTGGCCGCGGCCAAGGCGGCGGACCTCATCCTGATGCCGCTG
Source organism: Rhodospirillum centenum SW (assembly GCF_000016185.1). NCBI lineage: Bacteria > Pseudomonadati > Pseudomonadota > Alphaproteobacteria > Rhodospirillales > Rhodospirillaceae > Rhodospirillum > Rhodospirillum centenum. The sequence goes on along the minus strand of NC_011420.2, from coordinate 159,827 downwards.
CGGCCGGAGATCTTCGACCTGCGCGCCATGGCGAACACGGTGGAGATGATCGGCGTCGCCAAGAAGCAGCCGACCGCCGTACTGAACGCCGTACCCGTGCGCGGCCCCAAGGTGCAGGAGGCCCGCACCGCCCTGGAGGAACTGGGGCTGGAGACGGCGCCGGTCACCATCGGCAACCGCGCCGCCTTCGGCTATGCCGCCATCGCCAGCCAGGGCGTTACGGAGTTCGAGCCGGAGGGCACGGCCGCGACCGAGGTGAAGGCGCTGCGGAAGTGGGTGGCGAAGCGGCTGGGCGCCGCCTGACACTACCGGGACAGGGCCGACGGTGTGCGGCCACCGGGAAGGATGGACCGATGGCAGGCTGCCATGCTGGCACGCCGGCATGCGGGCTGCTAGGATCGTCCGACTGAAATCAGGAGGGAGACGGACAGGATGGCGAAGCGTCCAGCACTCGGGGCGGCCCTGAAGGCGGCGGCGGGGTCCAAGGCGGTGCCGAAGGCCGCCGAAGCCAAACGCCCTGATCCTGCCGCCCTGGCGGCCGCCGCCAATCCGCCGGAGGAGCGGCGGTACGTGCCCCCCCCCAGCCGCAACGGCACCGCCCCGGTCACGGTCCATCTCTCGCCGGAGGGACGCAAGCTGCTGCGCCAGCTTGCGCTGGACGAGGACACCTCCGTCCAGGCGCTGATGGTGGAGGCGGTGAACATGCTGCTGGCGCAGCGCGGCAAGCCGGAAATCGCCGCTCCCTGACTCAGCCCAGCGTGCTCATGATGCTGAAGCAGAGCTGCTCGCCCTGGGCATGCAGGGTCTTCAGCGCGTCCTTGGGCAGCGGGATGCGCTTGTCGCGGCAGTAGCTGACGATCAGCCGGGCGAGCTGGTAGGCCTCCACGTCCAGTTCGGACGGGGGTCCTCCCGGCGCCTCGCTGCGGATGCGGACCGACGGCGGCGGACCTTCCATCACCTCGATGCGGGTGATCCTGCGGGCCGGGTCGAAGCCATCGAGCGGCACCGTCTGAAAGACGAGCTTCAGCTCGTCGTTGGAGAAGATGATGTGCCGGATCTCGGTGATCATCGCCAATCCTTCGTCCTGGCCTAGAGAGCGGCCCGTTTGCGCTGCCGGCGCCGGTAGATGGTGCAGGGGTTGATCTCCAGCAGGGCGGCGGCACGGGTGATGTTGCCGCCGCACAGGCGGATCGCCTCGTCGATGGCGTCCTGTTCCACCTGCCAGAGGGGCCGGATGCGCCGCTCCGGCGCTTCCGGTGGAAAGGCGGCCGCCAGCGACTGCGGTGCGGGGGCCGGAACCGGGTCGGGCGGTGCCGGGACGGCGGCCGTCTCCCGGTCGGGCTGCGGGACGGGATCGGCCGGGGCCGGAGCCGGGGGGAAGCCGGGCAGGCCCGGCATGGTCGGCAGCCCCGGCGGCTTCGGCCCGCCACCGAACTGGAAGGCCAGGGGACCGGCCACCGCCGCCCAGCGCGGGTCCGACAGCATCGGCGGCACGATCATGGTCGGCTTGTTCAAGGGCGGGGGCAGCATGAAGGGCTGGATCTCCTCCCCCTCGTTCAGCACCACGACGTTGCGCACGACGTTGTGGAGCTGGCGCACGTTCCCCGGCCAGGCATAGTCGCGCAGGATGCGTTCGGCCTCCAGGCTGAAGCCGCGGAAGCGCTTGCGCTCCTCCTGGTTGAAGCGGATCAGGAACTGGCGGGCAATCAGCAGCACGTCGTCGCCGCGGTCGCGCAGGGGCGGCAGCTCGATGGAGATGACCTGGAGACGGTAGAACAGGTCCTCGCGGAAGCGCCCGGCCTGCACCTCGGCATAGGGGTCGCGGTTGGTGGCGCAGACGATGCGGACATCGACCGGCTCCAGCTTCTCGCTGCCCACCTTCTTGACCATGCCCGTCTGGAGGAAGCGCAGCAGCTTGGCCTGCAGCGCCAGATCCATCTCGCAGATCTCGTCCAGGAACAGGGTGCCGCCATGGGCCTGGAGGGCGGCGCCGGCATGGTCCGCCGTGGCCCCGGTGAAGGCGCCCTTCACATGGCCGAAGATCTCGCTCTCCATCAGGTCCTTCGGGATGGCGGCACAGTTGATCGCCACGAAGGGACCGCCGGTGCGGGGACTCCGGCGGTGGATGGATTCGGCGCAGACCTCCTTGCCGGTGCCGCTCTCCCCGGTGATGAAGACGGTCGCCTTGCTGGGCGCCGCGGCGTCGATCATCCGGTAGACGGCCTGCATCTGCGGCGACAGGCCGATGAAGCCGAGATAGCCGAGCGGTTCCCCCGCCGGTGCTGCGGCCGGCGCGGCCGGGCCGGGCAGCGGGGAAGGGGGGGCGGACTGGAGAGGTCCGACCGATCCCTGGAGGCGCGGCGGCCCGGCTTCCAGCGCGGCCGTGACGGCACCACGCAGCTTCTCCGTCCCCACCGGGAGCAGCAGCACGTCCACCGCCCCGGCCCGCATGATTTCGACCGCCGCCTGGACGGAGCCCTGCGCGGTCAGCGCGATGATGCGCGCCGCCCGGTCGCACAGGGCCTTCAGGCCGTCGAGACCGGGCCGGTCGGTCACCTGGAGGTTCAGCAGCACCAGGTCGGCCGGTGCCGCCGCCAGCCGGTCGAGGGCGGCGGCGATGCTGTCGGCCTGATCGAGCGCATGGCCGTCACGGCGCAGCGCCGTGACGAAGGCCTGGGCCAACGCCGCCGACGGTTCGACGATCAGGATACGGTGGGGGTCTCGTGCCATCGAAAGGAGTATGGCCGAGGGCATTGCGGAGTGCAATAGCCATTCAGATAGTTGAAAAATGCAATGCTAAAATTCATAACGTCTTGCGGCGCCATCGCTGCATTTCGCAACACCGCTTTCGCGGTATTTTGAAAAATCCTTTTATGACAAGGAGTTACAGTTTCGGTCCGACACAATGATCGAATGGCATCTGGTTTGCTTGTTATCGGGCAAGACAAACGATGGCCGAACGGCCGTGAACCGATGGAGACGATCATGCAGACCCTCACCCGCATTGCCTTCGCCACCCTGGTCGCCACCGCCGCCACCGCTTCGGTCGCCGCCGCCGCTCAGTCCGGCAGCACCATCCAGCTCCGCGGCACCGTCGCCGTGAACTGCTCGGTCTCGGTCACGGACCTGAACCAGGCGCTGAACATCAGCGGGGGCGAGACGAACAAGCAGGTCGGCACCGTCACCGAGACCTGCAACCGCGGCAACGGCTACAAGATCACCGTGGGCTCCGCCAATGCCGGCAAGCTGGTTTCCGGCGCCGCGGGCACCAGCCCCATCATGTACACCACGATCTATGACGGTCAGTCCGGCAATGCCGGTTCGCTGGAGATCCTGCGCAGCCAGGCCCAGTTCAACAAGGTTTCGTCGGTCAACGTGACCATCCCGGCGTCGGCCCAGTACATCGCCGGCGACTACGCCGACACGCTGACCATCACCATCGCCGCCCGCTGACGGGCGCACGGTTCAGCCTCCGGGAAAAGCCCGGGGGCGCAGGGCTCCAGGCGGGGCTCATCCGGAGCAAACCCGCCAGGACTGCCGGCCCAGCGCGGCCGGGCCCTTTCATCGGTTCGGGGCAAACGCGCCAACTCGATCGGCGCGGGGGACCACCCTCCTCCGCGCCGTTTTTCCCACGACCGGAGAACGGGCGTCGGGCCCCCCTCCCGTGTGGGGAAGGCCGGTCTACCTGGCAGAAATGCTGACGGTCAGAACGTCCACATAGTCACCGGCCGCGGCTTCCGGACTTGCCGGAACCTCCACCGCCAGCGTGCCGACCCGTGCCGCCCCCGTCGGGGTACGCACGGCGACAAGGGCGCCGCTGTTGCTGCTCACCTGATCGTAGCTCACGGCGTAACTGACGCCGGACGCCGCGCCCTCCTGACGGAGCTGGCCGCCGTTGCGTGAGGTGACGCTGACCGTATAGCCGGCGGCGGCGTTGCACCGCTCCTCGACCGTGGCGACGGGTGTTGCTGACTGCCCGCGGACCACCTCCAGCGTGGCGCTGGATGCGCTCAGCGCGACCGTACAGACGGCGGGAACCGTGCCGCGCAGGGTGATCTGCCCGCGCTCCGCGGCGCCGGCCATCGCAGGCGCCCCCAGAAGGGCCGCGGCGACGACGCCCGCTGTAACCCCCGCTGTGCCCCTTGTCCTGGCGGCAGTGATGCCTCTCCCCCACCTGGACGGAGCCGTGGCAACGGTCATTCCCGTTCCTGGCGCCGGCCCGATGCGCTTTGCGAATCGACCCCGCATCCTACCCTCCGCCATCATCCCGATGCCGCCACCCCGGCGGCCGGTGCAGTCCCTAGCGGGCCGACACCGTCAGGACGAGATTATCCCGATAAGTGCCCGCCAGCGCATTTGACGCCGCCGGCACCGTGACCGTCAGACCGTGCTGCGCGGTACCGCTGCCCCCGAACCCCAGGGTCACCGACCGTTGCAGCGAAACCGACCGTCCATCCAGCGTCAGCCCGTAGGGGATGGAACCGCCCCCGTCATGCGACACCAGATAGCCCCGGTTCTCGGACTCCAACGACACATCGTATCCGGCATTGCCCGACACTTCCAGATCGAAGGTGGTAGCCGCGCCATTGGATAGTTCGCCCAGATCCAGCGTCCCGGCGACCCCGGCAAGGGGGCGGGAGATTCCGCCGACGCGCACCGAGGCCTGGAACACCTCGCGCACCTTGGCCCGGACCTGCACGTCGCGGGAGTCCAGGATACGCCCGGGGGTGCCGTCCTCCCACTCGTAGAGGGTGAAGCGCACTTCGTCGCGGTAGGTGTCTGCCGGCACCATCTGTCCGGCGGGGATGATGCTGAAAAACTGGAGTTCGACCGCGTCACGGCCCTTGGTGTCCTCGACATAGCCCGACAGCAGACCGCTGGGCGAGCCGTAGGCATCGGCCAGGGGCTGCGACAGGGCCCCGTCGATGTAGAGGCCATAGCTCAGCCGGTAGCCGTCCTCTTCCATCTGGCGACTGCCGTTGGAACCGGCATCCACCCCGATGACGAAGGCACAGCCGGGGCCGTTCAGGTGCTGCACCTCGAAACGGTGATACTGCGGCGGCGGCGTGCCGGCGAAGGGATCGTAACTGCCGCTCTGCGGCTCGATGCGGGTCAGATCGCGCAGCTTCAGCTTGCAGTTGCTGGTCTTCGCCCCGGCCGGGGCAGCCGGTGTCACGGCGGCGATCAGCAGAGCAAGCAGGGTGACGTGGAGGAGGCGGGAGCAGAACATGGCGGCCGAAGAGTAGCGGAGGCGGGGGCGGATTGCACGATCCTGCCGGATCCTGGTCCGAAGCAAGGGGTATGCCGGTCGGGTCTTGCCAGCGCTGGCCGGCATGGACATGGTGCGTGCCGGACAAAGGCCAGGGACGGCAGGGACGGATGACGGATCGGGTTGAGGGGATTCCGCCGGTACTGCGGCTCGAAGAACAGCTTTCCCGGATCGGGCGGCTGGACAGGGAGCTGCGGGCCTTCGCCCTGGTCCTGCCGGAGCTGGCGCGCGAAGCGGCATGGCGGCTGGAGCGGGGGCCGGGGACAGGACCGCTCGCCGGCCGCACCCTGGCGGTCAAGGACCTGTTCGATCTGCGCGGCGTGCCGACCGCCGCCGGCGCCCGGACGCCGGTGGTGGATGAGGCACCCGCCACGGCTACCGCACTGGACCATCTCCTGCGCGCCGGCATGATCCCCCTCGGCAAGGCGGCCACGGTGGAGCTGGCGTTCGGCACCTGGGGCATCAACCGCGCCACCGGGACGCCCCGCAATCCCTGGGACATGACGGTCGCGCGGGTGCCGGGCGGGTCCAGCAGCGGATCGGCCGTGGCGGTCGCGGCCGGACTTGCGGACATGGCGCTGGGCAGCGACACCGGCGGCTCCATCCGGATCCCCTGCGCGCTGAACGGAATCAGCGGCATCAAGACGACGGTCGGCCGGGTGAGCCGCGCCGGCGTCGTCCCGCTCAGCCCCACACTCGATACGGTCGGCCCCATGGCCTGGAGCGTGGCGGAGGCGGCCGCGCTGCTGGAGGCGATGGCGGGTCCCGATCCGGCGGACCCGGCAACGCTGGAGCGACCGGGCTTCGGGGCCGCGGCGGCGCTGGCCCGGTCCGTGCGGGGCTGCCGGCTGGCGGTGCTGGGCGACGCCGACCTCGCCAGCGTCGCGGACCCGGTGGGTGCGGCCTATCTGGAGGCGCTGTCCGTCCTGGAGCGGCAGGGCGCCCGGCTGCAAGAGGTGCGACCGGCCGTCGCTCCCGGTGCCTGCGTCGAGCCGACCGGCCGCCTGATCGGGGCGGAGGGCTGGCGGCGCTGGTCGGACCGCGTGGAGCGTTTCGCGCCGGAGATGGACCCCGGCACCCTGGCCCGGTTGCAGGCGGCGGCATCCTCGACCGAGGCGGACCATGCCCGCCTGCTGGCAGCCCGCGCCGCCGACCAGGGGCGCTTCCATGCCTGGATGCAGGATTTCGACGCCCTGCTGACGCCGACCGTGCCGGTAACGGCGCCGCCCCTGGACACGGCCGACGAGACGACACTGCCCTTCAGCAGCTTCACCCGCATGGCGAACTGGCTGGACCTGCCGGCCGTGGCGCTGCCCTGCGGGCAGAGCGGGGAGGGGCTGCCCGTCTCGCTCCAGGTGCTGGCTCTGCCCTGGGGTGAGGAGGCGGCCGTCGCCGTGGCGCACGCCTTCCAGCAGGTGACGGACTGGCACCGGCGCCGCCCGCCGGGGCTCCCGGAGGAGTAGAGGCGCCGCTCAAGGGGACGGGGGCGTCCGCGGCCACAGACGCCGGCGCACCTCGTCGGCCCGGTCGCTGCCGGCGGCCAGTTCCAGCAGGTGCAGGTGGTAGACCATCGCCCGCCCGCCGGCCGCGGCGGTGCGCTCCAGCCGCGCGATCAGGTCGGCCTCAATCCGGGCGAGCGCCCCGGACAGGCTGTCCAGCCCGTCCAGCCGTGCCAGGGCCGCCAGTTCCCGAAGCGACCGCTCGATCTCCCCGGCGGCGACGGACGGCGTGCCGGAGTCCAGCAGCGCCGCCAGTTCCGCCTGGAGCGCGCCGGGTCGCGGTCCGGCCCAGCAGATGCTCCAGCCGGCCGGCCACGGCAGCGCGGCTGCCAGGACAGCTCCGCGCAGGTCAGCAGTGCCGCACCCGGAAGAAGTCGATCCCGGCCAGCGCCTCCGGCACCGTCGGGCGGTCCAGGAAGGCCAGGGCGTCCGCCGCCAGGACCGGCGCGATCTCTCCCACCACGGCACTGCTGGCCGCGGCCAGGGCGGCAGAGGCGCGGGCCTGGGCGGCGAACGCCGCCGGCAGCAGGGCCGGGTTCTGCATGCGCCGGGCCACGAGCAGGAGCAGCAGGGTGCCGAGCCCGTCCTCCGCCCGTTCCGCCTGCGCGAACTGCGCCGCCAGCAGGTCCGCCAGCGGGTCGTCGATCCAGAGGATCGGCCCGGCCGGCACGTCCGCGCACCAGCCGGCGATGCGGTCGGCATGGCACAGGCAGGTGGCCAGCGCCGCCACCGCCCGCCGCGCCCCGGCCATGTCGCCGCCCAGCCCGGTGGCGGCAACGGTCGCCAGGGCATCGCGCTCGCGGGCGACATGGGCGGCCAGCACCCGGCGCGCCGCGGGTTCGTCCGCCGCGGACAGGGGCTGCGACCAGTCCAACGGCCTTTCCCCGTCCGACCGCCCCCCGTCCAGTCGGAGCCCGGCACCGGCCAGCCGCCGGATCAGGGGGGACAGCACGGCGCGGGGGATCAGGGGCAGCCGCCCCGATACCGGGGCGTCCACGAGGAACGGCTCCGCCGGCAGCAGGAGAACCCGGGCCGGCTGGCGCTGCCGCTCCGGGCGCAACCGGCGCAGCCCGGGCCGCAGATGCTGCCGGATCAGCAGGTTCTCCACCGGCACCAGACCGTCCGGGCCGGCCTTCTCCAGCCGGCGCAGAAGACGCTGACGGGCGGGCGGGTCCAGATCCTCGAAGAAGCGGATCGGTTCCGACATCGGCCGCCCCTCAGCCGGCCCGCCGTCGGCGCAGCAGGTCCAGCGAAAGCGTGTCCACCTCTCCGGCGGCGACTGTCCGGGTCAGCCCGGTCAGGCGGGCGCGGCCGCGCTCCAGCGCCGTGCCGCGGTCGCGTGAGCCGGTGGCGAAGACCTGCAACGGCAGGAACGGCACGTTGGGCGCGATCTGGTCGAGCGTGGCGGCGGCGAGCTGGGTACGCTCGTCCACCGTCTGCCAGTGGTCGATCAGCGAGGTCCAGCCATCCAGGCTCCATTCCACCGTCTGCACCAGTTCTGAGAGGGCGGCTTCCATGTCGTCGGGCCGTTGCAGGAAGGCGTCCACCGCCTGGAGCATCCCCTGACCCTGGCGCAGCAGCGGCGTCACCAGCCGGTCCGTCTCCCGCCCGGCCATGCGGACGAAGCTCAGCACCTCCTGGCCGTCTGCGGACCCGCCCAGCCGCATCCGGGCGAGGTCGGAGACGAAGGACCGGACGGCATAGAGTGCAGAGGCCAGATGACCCTGGGTCACCTGGAAGTCCATCAGCGGCGACAGCACCCTGGCCATCCGCTCCAGCAGGGCGACCACTGCCCGCTTGTCCTGGCCGAAACGCTGCGCCGCCGCCTCCACCAGCGTGTTCACCCGCAGGTTCGTTCCGCGCTCCCGCAGGTCGTAGGTTTCCACCTCCCAGGGCGGCAGGCTGGGGACCAGCAGGTCGCGCAGCCGCTCCAGAGCGGCGAAGTAGGCGCTGATCTCCTGCGTGCGGTCCATCGCCAGCCGGGCCTGCGCCTCCTGCCGGGCGACGGCCCCGCGCGCGCCGTCGGCATCCAGCGTCAGGGCGGCCCGTCGCAGGGAGGAGGGAGCGAGCGCGGCTTCCGCCACGATCTCCTCCAGCAGCATGCGGTCGTAGAGCGGCAAGGGGAACAGGCGCGGCAGGTCGATGAGCTGCACGACATAGGTCTCGCGCCCGCCGACGAGGCTCGGCAGCAGGGCCTCCAGCCCGTCCTGGCCGCGCCGGACGCGGGTGAACTTCAGCTTGGTGTCTGCGAAGGGGATGACCGCACCGACCTGATGCGCCAACTCCGCCAGGGTCCGAAGGGGCAAGCGGGGGTTCTCCCGAGGGGCTACCACCAGCCGCTCAGTCTAGCGCGGCCGCACTCCCGCGTTACGGGAAATCGCTGCGACCTCTCCGTCCGGTCAGGGCTGGAGCCGCACCTCGCCGAGCGGAAGCACGCCTTCCGCGTCGGCCGGCACCTCCACCGGCACCGGCCGGGCCTCCACCCCGACCAGCACCAGCTCCCAGCGGCCCGGTCGCACCGACTCCACGCGGAAGCGGCCGCGGCGGTTGGAGAAGAACTGGATCTCCTGCCGTTCCGGCCCGCCCACCGGCCGCAGTACGCCGGAGGCCAGGGCTACCGGCTGTCCGTCCGGCCCCGTCAGGCTGCCGTCCAGCGAAACGGTGGCGTCCGTGCCGACAGGCACGACGGTTCCGGTACGGTAGCCGGGCCGCACGGCCGGGCGGTCCTCGCCGATGTCGTAGCCCAGCGGCACCTCCGGTACGTCCAGCAGGAGGGGGCGGACCAGATAGGCGGAGATGTTGGGCACCACCGGCGGCCCCAGCCCGTCGGTCCGCGCAAGGTAGCTGCCGTTGACGGGATCAACCCCCACCGTCCGCCCGGCCAGCCGCGGGTGCGGCACGACCAGGGCGAAGCTGTTGGAGATCGGCCGGGACAGCGCGACATGGCCGTCCGCATAGGCGAGCGCCGTAGCGAAGTTGGCCTGGGTGCGGTTCTCGGTTCCGCCCGTCGTCCGTTCCACCACGTCGTGCCGGACCCCGGCGCTGAAGCGCTGGTGGACGTAGCCGGCGCTGCCCTGAAGGCGGTCGCTGCCGCTGGCCCCTGTGGCGTCCAGTGACAGGCTGAGCTGGTCAACCGGCTCCAGCGACTGGTAGCGCCAGTCCAGCCGCTTCTCCCGCCGGACCGTATCGAAGGAGGCGCCGGCCGTGTGGCGGCCCTCGTCCAGGCTGACCCGCAGGCTGACATAGGCCCCCGTCTCCCGCTCGCCGTCGGTATCGCGGTCGTGCGAGAAGGTCAGGTCCCAGCTCGCCGTCCGGCCCAGCCGCCGCCGGAGGGTCAGATCCATGGCATAGCCGTCCACCCGCTCCGGCTCCCGGTTCTCCCGCCAGCGGCCGCCCAGGGTTGCCGTGAGGTCGGGCGCCAGCGGCTGGCTGAAACGGAAGGCGGCGTCCAGGGCGATGTCGTTGTCCGGGTCCAGGGTGCCGAAACTGCCATAGGCGCTGTCGCGCCAGGAGATCTGCGCGGTTGTCGTCCGCTGCTGCCAGAAGCTGTCGCCGGTGCGGTAGTCGCGGTAGCCCAGGGTCGCGGCATAGCCGGTCGCGGCCCCGAAGCTCACTGAGGGCTCCACCCCCAGGGTGCCGATCGGGGTGGCGAGCAGCATCTCGGCGCCTGCGACCTGCTGCTGGCGGTCGGCCTGGAGCCCCGCGCCCAGGGTAAGGCGGTCCGACAGGCCGATCCGGTGGAAGCCGGAGAAGGTCGGGCGATCACGGTCATAGGCGAGGTTGTCGCCGTCCGTGGTGTAGGGATACCCGATTGTGTATCCGAATTCGTGGATGCCGCCGGCCAGGAGCTGGTTGTCGAAGAAGAACGGAAACTCGATCGTCTGCTCCCGGCCGAACTGGTCGGTGATACGGATCTGAATATCGTTCGTACCGGAGGCACCGGGGAAGTTCGCCAGATTGTAGGGGCCGGGGGACAGCCGCAGGGTGCGGGTGGGTCGGCCGTTGACGAAGACCTCCACGAGGGAGGGGGTCTCCAGGATGAAGTCGCGCTGACCCGCCGGCTGCACCGAACGGTAGGGCTGGAGCGAAAAGTTGCGCGCGACCGAGAGGCCGCTGAGCGGCCGGCCGACCTGCTGGCCACTGACGGGATAGGTCAGATCGCCGGCCTGTACCCTGACGCCGGAGTCGGGGAAGTCCCGGACCAGCCGGGTCGGTCCGCGCGACCAGCGCCGCTCGCCATCCTCCCGGTAGTAGGAGTCGGTCTCGACGACCCAGCCCTTCAGGTTCACCGCCCCCTCCAGGGAGACGGTCAGGGGGCCGCGGCCCTCGTCCTGGACGCCACCGCCCGGCAACGACAGGTAACCGATGGCGGCACGCGCATTGACATAGGCGCTGAGGTCCGCCGGGGGCCGCACGAGATAGCCGCGGGCCGCGTCACTGCGGCCCTGCACGTCGATCCGGACCAGACGGCGGATATCCGGCGGCACCGTGACCTGAACGGACAGATCGGCGGCATTGATGGCGACCTCGATCCGCCCGGGCGCGGGCGGGGCGGGAACAGCGAAACCGTCGGGGCCGGCCAGACGGCGCAGCTCGTCCAGTGCCGCGTCCTGGGCCACGTCACGCAGCAGTTCGGCCAGTCGGGGGATGTCCACCTGTGCCGTCCTGGGATCGCCGGAGAGCCGGGCCGGGACGACGCCCAGTTCCTGACCGTCGAAACGGACCGGCAGGTCGATCTGGCGAAGCTTCGTCGCCCGGGCACGTTGGCCGAAGACCTTGTCGAACAGGGCATCCTTGCCAGCGGCCGCGGGGACCGGCGGCGGCGGCTCGTCCGCCGCCAGGGCTGCGGGAGGCAGCAGGGCGACGGCAATGCAGACAGCGGCAAGGAGCAGGCGTCCGGTGGAGCGCCCCGGCCGTCGGTGCATCACGGCAGGCTGAGGCTCGCCGTGACAGCGCCGACCGGGAGTTTCTCCGGCCAGGGCAGCAGGAAGCGCCGGGTCGCCCCGGCCAGCATGTTCTCTCCGTTCAGGCCGCCGAGCCGGTCCGGTGTCAGGGTAACGGTCGTTCCGCCGGCTTTCAGGGTCAGGGTCGGCTCGTTCAGGGGCTTGCGGGTGGTGCCGCCATTGCGCAGCACCAGTTCCAGGCGTCGGCCGTCCGGGGTCGCAATCTCCTGGGCGGAGACGACACCGACATCCGCCCTGACACCGGCCGGCATCACATAGAGCGAGGCGATGTAGTTGACCAGCAGCCGCACCTGACCGCCGCGCGCGGGCGGCCGTCCGATGTCAATGGGAAGCTGCTCGGCGATCAGCCGGAAGGCCAGCTCCCTGTCCGGCGTAGCGGGGCCGATCCACTGAACCCGTACAGATTGCGATTCGCCCGGCTGAAGGATGATCTGCTCCGGGAAGATCACCCAGTCGTCGCCGGCATCTGTGAGCACGTCCTGTCCGTCCCGGTCCATGGCGCGGGCCTTGATCGTGATCTCCACCGCAACGGGATCGGCATTGTCGTTCTGGAGCTGGAAGATCTGTGTCGCCCCACGTCCGGCCGGCTCGAACTCCATCTCGATGGGCACCAGCCGGAAGGCCCCGGCCGGTCGCGGCAGGAGAATGACGCCCACGACGAGGAGGAGGGCGAGCGGCGCAAGGAGCCGGGTCAGCAGCGGCATGAAGGAAATCCGACTGGAATACGGGACGATGGCCCACAATACCCCGTTCGGGGAATACGGTCACCCCGTCTGAGACCGGCTGTCAGCAACAGCCGACGAAGGAAGGGGGCAGGGATGCCGCAGCCCCCATGCCTCGGCGTCAGACGTCGGCGGCCGGCGGTGGCTCCGTTCCGGCGGCGTCCGACGTTGCCGCCTCCGTGGCCTCCGCAGCCTCCTCCCGGACCATGACGGCGGCGAAGAAGCCGTCGGTGTCGTGGCGGGCGGGGGTCAGGCGCAGCGTGTCCCCGGTCACGGGGGCGGCGCCCAGGTTCTCCGGCCACGCCTCCGCGACGGGCAGCAGGCGGAAGGCCGGATGGTTGGCCAGGAACGCCTCCACCTGCCGCTCGTTCTCCTCCGGCAGCAGGGAGCAGGTCGCGTAGACCAGCCGCCCGCCCGGCCGCACCAGCCGCGCCGCGCTGTCCAGGATGGCGGCCTGCAATGGCAGCAGTTCGGCCAGCCCCGGCCCCAGCGGGCGCCAGCGGCTGTCCGGGTTGCGCCGCCAGGTGCCGGTGCCCGAGCACGGCGCATCCACCACGACGCGGTCGAACTTGCCCTTGTGCCGCTTGACCCAGGGGTCGCGCTCGCTGGACAGGGCGCGCGTCTCGATGTTGTGCAGCCCGGCCCGGCGGAACCGCTCCTTGGCGCGGGTCAGGCGGCCCTCCAGCACGTCGCTGGCGACGACGCGGCCCTTGTTGTCCATCATCGCCGCGATGGCGAGCGTCTTGCCGCCGGCGCCGGCGCAGAAATCCACGACCTGCATGCCCGGCCGCGGATCGGCCAGCAGGGCGACGAGCTGCGAGCCCTCGTCCTGGATCTCGAACAGCCCCTCGCGGAAGGCCGGCAGGGCCGAGACCGGCGCCCGCCCCTGCACCCGCAGGCCCAAGGGCGACAGACCCGTGGGTGCGGCCGTGACGCCGGCTTCGGCCAGCGCCGCCTGCACCTGCTCACGGGCCGCTTTCAGCGGGTTGGCGCGCAGGTCCAGCGGGGCCTCCCCCAGCATGGCCGCCATCTCGGCATGGAAGCGGTCGCCGAAAGCGGCGCGCAGCGGCGCTTCCGCCCACTCCGGCACCTCCAGCGCCAGGGCCTCGGGCTGCTTCGGATGGTCGATGGTGTGGGTATCGACCGCCTTCAGCAGACGCCGCTCGCTGTCGTTCAGCGGCTCCGGCCCGAACTTGGCGCCGTTGAACAGGCCGGACACGGAATCGGCCCGCCGCCCCTGCACCAGCACCGCTTCCGCCAGCAGCAGCGCCCGCGGCGTCGGCATGACGTTGCAGCGGTCCAGCCACCAGCCCAGCCGGCCGCGGTGGCGCAGCACCGAATAGACCAGCCCGGCCACGCCCTGCCGGTCCTTGGCCCCGATATAGCGCCGGTTGCGGAAGAACTGGCTGACCAGGGCGTCGGCCGGGCGCGGCGTCGCCTCGATCTCGGACAGCAGGTCGATGGCGGCCTGGATGCGCGCGGCGGGGGTCATGGGCAGAAGTCCGGAAGCAGGCGGGGCCTGAACGCGGCCCCGGAAACGGCGACCGCGGACGGGCCGGCATCGCGCCGATCCGTCCGCGGACAGGGAGGAGACAGGCTGCGGCCGGCCCGTGCGGGTCCCGGCCCCGTCGGAACGGGGATCAGCCCGGCCGGTAGTTCGGCGCTTCGTTCGTGATGGTGATGTCGTGGACGTGGCTTTCGCGCAGGCCCGCATTGGTGATGCGGACAAAGCGGGTCTTCGTCTGCATCTCCTGGATCGTGGCGCAGCCCGTGTAGCCCATGGCCGCGCGCAGGCCGCCGACCAACTGGTGGATCACCGCCCCGATCGGACCCTTGTAGGGGACACGGCCTTCCACGCCCTCCGGCACCAGCTTCAGCGTGTTGCTGACCTCGGCCTGGAAGTAGCGGTCGGCGCTGCCGCGGGCCATGGCGCCCACGCTGCCCATGCCGCGGTAGGACTTGTAGCTGCGGCCCTGGAACAGGATCACCTCGCCCGGGCTCTCGTCGGTGCCGGCGAACAGGCTGCCCAGCATGGCGACGTCGGCCCCGCCGGCGATGGCCTTGGCAAGGTCGCCGGAATACTTGATGCCGCCGTCGGCGATGACGGGGATGCCCTGCCGGTGGCACTCCTCCACCACGTCCATGATGGCGGTGAGCTGCGGCACGCCGACACCCGCGACGATGCGGGTGGTGCAGATGCTGCCCGGGCCGATGCCGACCTTGATCGCGTCGGCGCCGGCGTCGATCAGGCTGCGCGCACCTTCCGCGGTGGCGACGTTGCCGGCGACGATCTGGGTGTAGTTGCTGAGCTTGCGGGCAGCCGTCACGGCGGCGGCGACCTTGGTCGAGTGGCCGTGCGCGGTGTCCACCACCAGCACGTCCACCTCGGCATCGAACAGGGCCTCGGCGCGCTTGAACCCGTCCGGGCCGGTGCCGGTCGCGGCGGCGACGCGCAGCCGGCCCTTCTCGTCCTTGCAGGCGTTGGGGTGGAGCTGCGCCTTCTCGATGTCCTTCACCGTGATCAGGCCGACGCAGCGGTAGGCCTCGTCCACCACCAGCAGCTTCTCGATCCGGTACTGGTGCAGGAGACGCTTGGCCTCGGCCCGGTCCACGCCTTCCTTCACCGTGACCAGACGGTCCTTGGTCATCAGCTCGGAGATCGGCTGCTGCGGGTTGGTGGCGAAACGGACGTCACGGTTGGTCAGGATGCCGACGAGACGGCCGGCCGCGTCCGTCACCGGAATGCCGGAGATGCGGTGACGCGCCATGAGATCCAGCGCGTCCGCCAGGGTGGCCTCGGGATGGATGGTGATCGGGTTGACCACCATGCCGGATTCGAAGCGCTTGACCTTGCGCACCTCCTCCGCCTGGCGCGCGATGTCCAGGTTGCGGTGGACGACGCCGATGCCGCCGGCCTGGGCCATGGCGATGGCCAGGGCCGATTCCGTGACGGTGTCCATGGCGGCGGACAGGAGCGGGATGCCCAGTTCGATGGACCGGGTGAGCCGGGTCCGGGTGGAGACCTCGGCCGGCATCACCGACGATTCCGCCGGTACCAGCAGCACGTCGTCGAAGGTCAGCGCCTCGCGGAAGCGGTCGCCGCTGGTAACTCTGCCGCCGATGCTCGTCATGAACCGTCTCTCCCGGGCGCCTGGGGGACGGCGCCGCTCGCGTCCGATGAAAATACGGGATACCCGCTCCGCCCGGCAGGGGCGGAGGGGATATCCCAGGGTTCGAGGTTCGCCGCACTATACACGCGGACGCCCCGAAAGGAAGGCACAGGATATTGAAGGACGGCTATGCACGAGACAGGGGGAAGTCCGGCCTGCAGGTCAATCTCCCCGCCCTACACCTCCGCTCCGCCGCGATCATCCGCACTGCTGCTGCCGCGGAAGCCGGTGGCGACGACATAGGTCTCCGAACTGTCGGCGCGGCTGGCCGGCGGCTTGGCATGGCGCACCGTGGCGAAGTCGCGCTTCAGCAGGTCGAGCAACCCCTTCGTGGCGCCACCCTGGAACAGCTTGCAGACAAAGGCGCCGCCGGGCGCCAGCACGTCGGCCGCGAAGTCATAGGCGGCCTCGGCCAGACCGATGATGCGCAGATGGTCCGTCGCCGGGTGACCCGTCGTGTTGGCGGCCATGTCGGACAGCACGATGTCCGCCTGCCCGCCCAGCAGTTCCTTCAGCCGGTCCGGGGCGCTGGCGTCCAGGAAGTCGAGCTGGATGATGGTGGCGCCGGGCACGGGCTCCACCTCCAGCAGGTCCAGCCCGACGACCTTGCCGGTGCTGCCCTCCCCCGGCTTCACCACGGCGACAGCCACCTGGGTCCAGCCGCCGGGGGCGGCGCCGAGGTCCACGATGCGCTGGCCGCGCCTGAGGAAGTGGAACTTCTCGTCGAGCTGCAACAGCTTGAAGGCGGCACGGCTGCGGTAGCCGCGCTTGCGCGCCTCGGCCACATAGGGGTCGTTGAGCTGCCGCTCCAGCCAACGGGTGGAGGAGAGGGAGCGGCGGTGCGCGGTCTTCACCCGCACGGCTTCCGTCCGGCCGGTGGGCCGGGTGCCGGCGGGGCCGCGGGGATTCTTCGGAGTCTTGCCAGTCATGCCGCCCCATATCGACCCGATGGCCGGCAAAGGCAAGCGCGCCGCGCGCCGGGCCGCCCTGCCGGCGGGAAGGACCTGCCGGCGGGCAGGGGGTCAGCGCTGCCGTGCCGCGGCCGCCAGTTCGGCCAGGATTCCCTCGCGCACGCCGCGATCGGCGATGCGCAGCCGCGGCACCGGGAGCGTCTCCCAGATGCCGTCCAGGATGGCGCAACCGGCGATCACCAGATCGGCACGGTCGCGGCCGATGCAGGCATGGCTGGCGCGTCCCTGGAAGTCCAGCGCGCGCAGGTCGCCGGCGATGGCTGTCGCGTCCACCCGCGACAGCCAGGTCCCGTCCACCCGTGAGCGGTCGTAGCGCGGCAGCCCCATGCGGATGCCGGCCAGCGTCGTCACCGTACCGGAGGTGCCCAGCATCTGCACCCGGCCCCGCGCCACCTCGCGGGCCAGGGCGTTGCGCCGGGCGAAGGGGCGCAGCGCCTCCCGCATCTCCTCCACCATGCCGCGGTAGGAATCGGGGGAGACGCGGTCGCCGCCGAACCGCTCCGTCAGCCCGACGACGCCCAGCGGCACGGATATCTGGTCGATCAGGTGCGGCCGGCCGCGGCGCAGTTCCAGCCACATCAGCTCGGTGGAGCCGCCGCCGATGTCGAAGACGGCGGCGCGCGCCAGGGCAGGGTCGAGCAGCGGCGCGCAGCCGGCCAGCGCCAGACGCGCTTCCTCCCCGGCGCTGATGATCTCGACATGGATGCCGGTCTCGGACTCGACGCGCTCCAGGAATTCGGCGCCGTTGTCGGCACGCCGGCAGGCCTCGGTGCCCACCGCGCGCAGGGCGGTGACGCCGCGGCGGCGGATCTTGGAGCGGCAGACCTTGAGCGCGGAGAGCGTCCGGCCCATGGCCTCGTCGGACAGCCGGTCGGTGCGGGACAGCCCCTCGCCCAGCCGCACGATGCGGGAGAAGGCGTCCACCACCCGGAAGCCGCCCCGGGCGGGCCGGGCGATCAGCAGACGGCAGTTGTTGGTGCCCACGTCCAGGGCGGCGAACACGGGTCCCGGCCGCGGGACCATCGCCCCGGCCGGCTCCGGCCCGATGGCCGCCGTACCGTCACCCTCCCGGCCGACGGCATCCCACCCCGCGGCGTCGAACCTGGCTGCCGCAGCCTGCCCGGCCTGAACGTGACCGTCCTGAGCGTGATAGGACTGACCCTGATCGGACTCCACGAATCGACTGCCTCCGGGCCTGGCGCACGCCCGGGGGACAGGACCAGCCTCTTCGCCCCCGGGCGCGGTCGGCGACATTCCGTAACCGGCAACCATCGTACCGTATGGACGGGCCGGAGCAAGTACCGCCCTGCGGCATGTCGCTGACACGTGATCTGTCCGGTTTGAGAATCGCTCCAAAGAGGGGGGGGGCGAGGACGGGTCGGGCTGCCCGGGTCGCCACGCCCCGGCCCGGCACTGGCTCGGCCCTGGCTCGGTATCGCGCCCATCGCGGCCTGCGCGCCGGAGATAGCGGCACGTCAGGAGATCGCTTGCCTTACCGGCCACGGACGCCCCATCACTTCCCCGATCTGCAACCTTGCGGCGGCGGGCATGATGGGGCGACGGGTGGATGGCTGGAAGGACAGCCTGCGGACGGTTCTCCTCGTCGGACTGGGGGCGCTGCCCCTGCTGGGGCCGGCGCTGTGGAACGGCTATCCACTGTTCTTCTTCGACAGCTTCGAATATGTGCCGCTTCCCTTCACGGGTGAGCTGCCCGTCTACCGGACGGCGGGCTACGGCCTGTTCGCCTGGATCGGCCGGCTGACGGGCAGCCTGTGGCCGATCATCGTCGTGCAGTGCCTGCTGGTCGCTTTCGTTCTCCTGGCCTTCGCGCGCGCGGTCGCCGGCGTCGGACGGAGCGGGGCGGCGTATGCCGTGCTGCTGGCCGCGGCCGCAGCCGGTGGCCTGCCCTGGTACACCGGACAGGTGATGGCGGACGGGCTGACCGGGGCGGTCATCCTCGGCCTGCTGACCCTGCTGCTGTTCCGCGACCGGCTGCCCCTGTCCTGGGCCACCCTGGTGGCGGCGGTCGTGGCCGTGGGCATCGCCAGCCACACCAGCCATGTCGGTATCGCCGGAGGGCTGCTGCTCCTGGGATTTGCCGCGGCGGCCCTGGGGCGGCTGCGGCCGGGCTGGCTGCCCCCTGTCAGAACCGGCCTGCCGGCCGTGACACTGGCGGCCGGGCTGATGCTGGCGGTGGGGGCGAACTGGACAGCGACCGGGCGCCTTTTCCTCGTGCAGCCCAGCACGGTTCAGACGCTCGCCCTGTTCGTGGAGAACGGTCTGGCCGCCCGTTATCTGGACGCGGTCTGCCCCGGGCGGGAGCCGCCGCCCCACGCCCTCTGTGCGCACCGCGGCGCGCTACCGCATTCGGCCAACGAGTTCCTCTGGGGCCACAGCCCGTTCCGTGCGCTCGGCGGCTGGGACGGGCTGCGGCCCGAGGCCGAAGCGATCGTGGACGGAGTGCGCTCGCGCTATCCCGGCGCGCTGCTCTGGCAGTCGGCCCGCTTCACGGGCCGGCAGTTCGCCATGATGAGGCTGGGAGACGGGCTGGTGCCCATGCAGTTCCTGATGCGCGGGCCGGTGGCCGAGCACTACCCCGCCGAACTGGCGGCGTTCGAGGCGGCCCGGCAGCAGCAGGGGGAAATCACATTCCCGTTCTGGAATCCGCTGCTGTCGGTGCTCTGGTGGGGGGGCCTCGGCGGGCTCGTGCTGCTGGTGGCCGGGCGCTGGCGGGCCGGCTGCCGGCGTCAGTCCATCCTTGCCCTGGGCGTGCTCGCCGCTCTTGCCGGAAACGCCTTCATCTGCGGCGCTCTGTCGAACCCGAACCAGCGCTACCAGGGACGGCTGGCCTGGATGCCCGTCGCCCTGGTCGGACTGCTGCTGACGGCCGGAGATGGTCGCGGGGCGGTCGCTCCGGCCGTATCAGGAGCGTTGCGAGGCGAGGGTGAGCGACGCCGTATCGGATGACCGCTCCCGGGCCGGTTCCGGGACAGCGGGATCGGCCAGGACGGGCGGAGAAGCCTTGGCGGCAGTCTGCTCGGCTTCGCCGAAGCCTGCCGCCTCCGCGACCAGATAGACGGGGCGGCGCTTCACCTCCTCGAAGACCCGGCCGAGATAGTCTCCCAGCACGCCCAGACAGATGAGCTGCACCCCGCCGAGGAACAGGGTTGCCACCATCAGCGAGGCGTATCCTGGCACGTCAACGCCGTAGACCAGGGTGCGGACGGCGATCACGCCGCCATATGCCATCGCAACCAGGGCGACGAAGAGGCCGATCACCGACCAGATGCGCAGTGGCAGGGTGGTGAAGGAGGCGAGACCGTCGAAGGCCAGCGTGAACAGACGCCAGAAGTTCCAGGTCGAACTGCCGGCGTGCCGCGCCTCCGGCTCGTAGGGGATGGCGACCTGGCGGAACCCGACCCAGGCCATCATGCCCTTCAGGAAGCGGCGGCGCTCCGGCATGGCGATGATCGCGTCCACGACCCGGCGGTCCAGCAGGCGGAAGTCACCGGCTCCGGGCGGCAGATCCACCTCCGACAGCGCCCGGTAAAGCCGGTAATAGGCGCGGGTCAGGGTGCGCCGCAGCCAGCCGTCGGTGTCGCGGCTGGTGCGGCGGGCATAGACCATCTCCGCCCCGTCGCGCCAGTGCGCCACCATGGCCTCGATCAGCTCCGGCGGATGCTGGAGGTCGGAGTCCAGGAGCACCACGGCGGCGCCCGCGGCCCGCTCCAGCCCGGCGGCCATCGCCGCCTCCTTGCCGAAGTTGCGGCTCAGCCGGACCGGCTTGATCCGCGGATTGCGCAGCCGGTGGAACAGCAGCGCCTCGAAGGTGCCGTCGCGGCTGCCGTCGTCGATGCAGATGATCTCATAGTCCATCCGCAGGCGGCCCAGCACGCCTTCCAGCCGTTCGAACAGACGGGCGAGGTTGCCCGCCTCGTTGTACATCGGCAGGATGGCGGACAGCAGCGGCCGCTTTCCGGTGGGGGACGAAGGGCTCACGGTATCGGGGGCGGTCGGCATGGCGCTGGTTCCGCTCGGACGTATCCGGTTGTTGCGGCTGGCTTCAATTAATGAGGGTACGGTGACGGACGCCAGCGGAAAGGGGTACCCCATCCTTTTGTGCGCCGATGATTACGGCCTCAGCCCCGGCGTGTCATGTGCCATCCTCCGGCTTGCCCTGGACGGTCGCATTTCGGCGCTGAGCTGCATGACGGTCGGCCCCTCCTGGCCGGAGGATGCGGCGGCCCTGGAACCGGCCTATGGCAGGGTCGATGTCGGTCTGCACCTCTGTCTCACGGCCCTGCCGCCTCTGGGAACCATGCCGGTGCTCGCCCCGGAGGGCCGCCTGCCGGGGCTGGGAGCCCTGATCCGGGCGGCGCTGCTGCGCCGGCTGCCGCTGGGGGAGATCGCGGCGGAACTGGAACGGCAGTTCGACGCCTTCGTCGCGGCGACCGGACGGCTGCCGGACTTCCTGGACGGCCACCAGCACGTCCACCAGCTTCCCGGCATCCGCGGGCTGGTCCTGGACCTGTTCCGCCGCCGCCTCGATCCCGCCCGCCACTACGTCCGCAACTGCTACGAACCGCCCGGCGCCATCCTCCGCCGTGGCGTGGCACCGGCGCGGACCCTGGTGCTGTCCGCCCTCGCGGCTGGCTTCCCGACCGATGCGGCCCGGACCGGAGTACCGTGCAACGACGGATTCCGGGGTGTCCACGCCTTCGATCCCGCGGACGACCCCGCCTCCCGTTTCGACCGTCTGCTGTCCGGGGTCCGGGGACGTGTCCTGGTCAACTGCCACCCCGGACTGGTGGATGATCTGTTGCGGGCGGTCGATCCCGTTCATGCCCCGCGGGAAGCGGAATACAGGTTCCTTTCCGGAGGTGCTTTCCCGAGACTCCTTGCCGCCCGTGGGTTGCGTCTGGCCCGCTTCGCCGATCTGATGCGGGAGTCCTCCGACTGAAGGAGGCGCCTGATTGTCTTCAGACGTTACAACAACATCCGCGTGTACAACCGCCCTGATGCGCGTGGGGCTTGCAAATCTGAACGGCCGTCTTTAGCTTCCGCACCAACGCGGCCGGACAGAGCCTCGGGTCACAGGGGTTCCGGAGCAACCGGAACCGGGCGGGCGGGAGCCGCACGGACCGTCTTACAGGCTGCCCGACTACGGTCGGGCCGGCCGGGCAGGATTGTCCTGGTAAAGGGGCAGCCCGGACTGCGGGCGCTCTACCGGCAGCAACCGCGCGCAGCCAGACCCGCGGACAACGGACCGGAAACCAGATGTGCGCGGACAGGGTCGATGGTTCCCACTTTCAAAGCGGCGGAGCCGCGGGTCCGGGCTGCCTGAAATGCCGGCATCCGGGCGACTGACGGATCTGCTTGAGGCCGGGGCGTCCATCAACCCGGCGGCACCGGCGCTGGTCGAGGACGGGCGGGTCCTGAGCCATATGGACCTCCTCGTCCACGTCGATGCTCTGGCCAGCCTCTTGCAGCGATGGCTCGGCCCCGGGGACAGAGCCCCGACGGGACGGATCGGCCCGAGGGTCGGTGTCTGTGCCCTGAACAGCATCCGTCATGTCACGGCCTTCCTGGCCATCCTCCGGGCCGGTGCCGTCTGGGTGCCGATCAACCCGCATGACGGCCGGGAGGTGAACCGCACCCTGGTACGTCAGGCCGATCTGGATCTGCTGTTGGTCGAGGCGGACTGTGCCGAGTGCGTCGGGACCGGCAGTGTCTCCGCCCTCCTGATCGACGAAGGCGGGGAGCTTGACCGCCACCTGAACCGGACCCTGGGCGACCGGCCCGGTACGGTACCGGAGGGAGCGGAGGACATCGTCTGCATCCGCTTTGTCGGCACTCAGGGGGGACGCTCCCGTGGCGTGCTGTTGCCCGCCCGCAGCTTCCTTTCCGTGCAGCGCACCCTGGAGCGTCTCTTCGCCCCCGTAGCGGCAGACATTTCCCTCCTGGCGGCGCCTCTGTCGGAAGATGCCGCCCATTTCATCCTGCCCGTGCTCGGGGCGGGCGGCACCCACCGTCTGCTGCGCCATGCCGGCCCGGCGGGAATTCTGGATGCGCTGCGGCAAGAGGTGACGCTGGCCTATCTGCCGCCGGCCTATCTGCCGCTCCTGCTGGGAGAACGGGATTTCGCCCCGTCGGACTTTCCGGCGCTGCGCCATCTGGCCTGCGGAACGGAAGGACTGCTCCCCGATCTGACGGCCCTTGCCCTGGAGCGTTTCGGGCCGAGACTTGCTGTCCTGTTCGGTCTGCCGGAGGCTCCGCTCACGATCAGCACACTGGGCGCGGCGGAGATGGAAGAGGCAGGGCTGCGGGCGACCGTCGGCCCTGCCTGTGAGGACAGCCGCATCGCCCTTCTGGGGCCTGACGGCGTGCTCCGGCAGGAGCCGGGGGCGGCGGGGGAAGTGCTCGTTACCGGCGATCTCGTGATGGCCGGCTACCTGGACGCGCCGGTCGAGACGGAAGCGGCCTTCCATGAAGGGTGGCTGCGCACCGGAGAGGTCGGCACGCTGGACGACCGCGGCCATCTGACCCTGGGAACGATGGATGTCAGTCCCTCCGCGGGCCGGCAGGACGGATGGCCGGTGGACCGGCCTCGCCACACCGTGAAGGCCTGACAGGCCGCGACAGGGAGGCCGACACCCTATCCGAGAGGTAAGCACGTTTCTTGAAGCGACCTCCGTCGAAACGGTGTACGCTTGTCTTCATCGCTGACCGAAACGGGAGGACCGACATGGAACCCGACCCGAGTATCGAGAGCCTGCAAAGGCAGCATGCAGCGTTGGAAGCCCAGATCATGGCGGAAACCGGGCACGCCTATTACGACAGTGTCGCCGTCCGACAGATGAAGCTTGAGAAGCTTCGCCTCAAAGAGGAACTGGACAGGCTACGAAGGCACTGATCCTTCACTTCCCATAAGCTCCAGCATCCGGCCATACCGGGTCCGGCCGTTTTACGCGGCTGGGACAGGGGGCTGTTTCCTCTGCGCCAACTCCCCGGCATGGCGGAGGATACAGCCGGCCCGCGGTGTGTGGTTCCGGGGATGGGGCAGGGTGCCCGCCCGGAACGGAGGCGCTGTCGACTCCATCCCGGGAAGTCGTCCTCTGCCGCGCCGCCCGTCACGCGACCGGCGGAACTATCCGTGTAACCAGGGGCTCCAGGCCGTCGATCCCCGCGTCGATCCGGTCGCCGGGAAGCAGCGAACCGACGCCGGACGGCGTGCCGGTGAAGATCAGGTCGCCTGGGGCCAGGTCGAACAGGGTGGAGAGTTCGGCGATCACCTCCGCGACCGACCAGGTCATGTCGGCAAGGTCCGCCTGCTGCCGCCGGTCGCCATTGACCGCGAGCCAGATACGGCCCCGCGTCAGCGGGCCGGCCGGTCCGACCGGATGCAGGATTCCCACAGGAGCCGAATGGTCGAACGCCTTGGCCGTGTCCCAGGGCTTGCCGGCCTTCCGGGCGGCGGCCTGAAGGTCGCGGCGGGTCAGGTCGATGCCGACAGCCTGGGCGAAGACCAGAGCGCCGGCCTCTGCCACGGGGATGTTGCGGCCGCCGCGGCCGAGTGCCACGACCAGTTCGACCTCATGCTGAAGGTCATCGGTGCGGGGCGGATAGGGCACGTCCGCCCCGTCCGCCACCACCGCATCCGCCGGCTTCTGGAAGAAGAAGGGAGGTTCCCGGTCCGGGTCGCCCCCCATCTCGCGGGCATGGGCGGCATAGTTGCGGCCGACGCAGTAGATGCGGCGGACCGGGAAGCGTTCCGGACGGCCGACGATTGCCAGGGTCGGCCGCGGGCCCGGATCGAACAGGGGCTGGATAGCCAGGGACTGCATGGCGGGGGCTCCCGAGAGGCGGGGTCAGCGGAACCGGACGGCCGTGCCGCTGGCGCTGATGGCCAGCATCTTGTCCTTGTCCGAGGCGATGGCATAGGGGATCAGGGTCACCCCGATGATGGCGTCGGCCCCCATCCGCTTGGCCTGATCCACCATGTCGTCGATGGCATGCTCCTTCGCCTCGCGCATGGCCTTCTGGTAGCCGCCCGACCGTCCGCCGAAGATGTCGCGGATGCCGGCGAACATGTCGCGCAGGAAGTTGGTGCCCAGCACCGCCTCCCCGCCGACGACGCCGAGGATCTGGTAGCCGTCCTGGCCGGGCACGCTGCCGGTCGTGGAAACGATCATGCTGGTCTCCCTGGATGTCGCACGGTTCCGGAGGAACACCGCCGCCGGCCGATCGGTCCGGATCAGACCGCAGCGCGCCGGCGCTCCTCCCGCCATTCCTCGATGAAAATGGCATCCACATGGCGGGAGAGCTTGTCCAGCAGCCGGTGCAACTGCGTGAGTTCCTCGGGCGTGAAACAGGCCTCGTAGCGCCTGCCGCGGGCGATGCGGGCCGGGGCGATGCGGTCATGCAGGGCGGCGCCCGCATCGGTCAGACGGTTCTGGACACGGCGCCGGTCGGACGGATCGCGGTTGGTGGTGATCAGGCCCTTGGACTTCAGCTCCGCCACCGCCCGGGTGACCGTCGCCGTGTCCATGCCGAACAGGGCACTCATCTCGGCATTGGTGATGTCGGGATAGCTCGCCAGGAGCGCCAAGACCCGCCATGCCCGGAGGCTCAGGCCTTCATAGATTTCCGGGGCACGGGTGGAATCGAAGACCATCTTGGAGAAGATGGACCCGAACCGGAACGGCAGGAATTCAGGAACCACCAGGGGGCTTCTGATGCGGGGGTCGGGGCCACCACTCCGCCGGAGCACAGGGGGAGAGGTGCCGCTGGCTGTGGCGGCATAGAGCGTCGTCGGGGCACACTTCATTATGGGAGTCTTGAGACCGCTGCGGGGCCAGTAATCATAGTCCGCCCGCTACCGTCCGGAAACCCCATCCGGTATTGGGCGTGCCTGAATCCCTACCCGGTAGACGCGGGTCGGCTTCCCGTCATGCGCGTGTTTCCGGATCCGCAGTTTCCGGTTCAGCCGTATCATGCCGCTCGCCGGGTTCCGCCTCCAGCCCATAGGGACGCACCAGTTCCCATACATGTGGAGGCACCATGTGCTTCATCCGCCGCGGCTGCTCCCGGCGCAGGTGAAGCACCGTTTCCGACGCCTTCATCTCGACCCGCGCCCGGGCGAACTCCAGCCCCTTCGGTCCGACCTTGGGCATCAGCCAGCCGACCAGGGGGCGCAGCCAGTCGGGCATCTGCCGCAGCGGCAGACCGCCGGCGGCCCGCTTCGTGTTCTCGATGAAGCCCTTGACCGGCCCCTGTCGCTTGCCGGCGCTGCCGGGCTCGGACAGGCGCACCTCGTCGCCCAGCAGCGACAGCAGCTCTTCGCCGCGCTCGTTGCGCACCAGCAGCCACTGTTCGCCCTGGCCGCCCATGTAGCCGACCGTGATGTCGGCCAGCACGTTCGTGTAATCAACGCAGGTCCGGCAGGTGAGGGGGAAGAAGTCCGTCGGCAGCTTGGAGATCGGCAGCAGCAGGAAGGGGATCTCCTTCACCCGGCCGTCATCGAAACGCAGCTCGACATAGAAATCGGCACGGAACTCCAGATAGGTGATCGTCTCCGGCCGGTCGGACAGCAGGTTCAGAAACTGGTGAAAACGCTCGGTGGTCGTGTTGTCGGAGCAGGGGATGCCGATGACATAGAGGCGCTCGAACCCCAGTTCCGCCTCCAGCCGGCGCAGCGCATGCACCTGACAGGGGATGCCGACCACCGCCAGCCGGCGGTAACCGCGCTCGCGCGCCGGCTCCAGCAGCGCCAGCAGGGGGGCATAGCCCATCCGCATGCCGCGGCAGCGGGCCATGCCCTCCGGCTTCGTCACCAGCACCGGCACCGGCCGCCATTTGTCGTCGGGGTCCGGCGCCATGGTCAGCACGGCATCCACCGCCCCCGTCTCCAGCAGGCGCTCGGCGATGCGCGTGGTGATCCCGGTCCACTGCGCGCCCGGCCGGGGCGTGGCCATGGCGGCGCGGACCATGCGCCGGAACGGGCCGAAATGCAGCTCGCCCGGGCGCGACGGATCGCGGCTGCGGCCATGCACCTGGGTTTCCATCCCGGCATAGTCGGGCCGGATGAACTGGCAGGCATGGCCGCATCGTCCGGGCGTGGTGGTCCGGGAGATGCCGCAGTCGGTACACAGGGTGCGCGGCACGGCGTCTCCGACCGCCGGTGCCCAGATCGGTCCGTTTCCGTCCATGCTGATGCCCAAGGCGCTTATCCTCCGCGGACGACCGTCCCCGACCGCCGGCCCCCCGCGGCGGGTCCGGCCGGTCGCGGCCGGACCCTAGCGCATCCCGGCCGCCGCGAGTACTCCAAATGGCCGGCGGCCGGCGCGGGAAGATCGTCGCGGCCGCCGCCTCAGCCGAAGGCCTGGAGACCCGTCTGCGCCCGGCCCAGGATCAGGGCGTGGACATCGTGCGTGCCCTCATAGGTATTGACGGCCTCCAGGTTCAGGACGTGGCGGATGACATGGTATTCGTCAGCGATGCCGTTGCCGCCGTGCATGTCGCGGGCGACGCGGGCGATGTCCAGCGCCTTGCCGCAGTTGTTGCGCTTCATCAGGCTGATCGCCTCGGGCGCCCAGGTGCCGGCGTCCAGCATGCGGCCCAGCGCCAGCGCACCCTGGAGACCGAGAGCGATTTCCGTCTGCATGTCGGCCAGCTTCTTCTGGATCAGTTGCGTCGCGGCCAGCGGCCGGCCGAACATCTGGCGGTCCAGCGTGTACTGCCGTGCCGCGTGCCAGCAGAACTCGGCTGCGCCCATGGCCCCCCAGGCGATGCCGTACCGCGCCTTGTTCAGGCAGCCGAACGGGCCCGACAGGCCCTTGGCCCCCGGCAGCAGGTTCTCCTCCGGCACGAACACCTCGTCCATCATGATCATGCCGGTGACGGAGGCGCGCAGGCTGAACTTCCCCTCGATCTTCGGGGCAGACAGGCCGGCCATGCCCTTTTCCAGGACCCAGCCGCGGATATCGCCCGCCTCGTCCTTGGCCCAGACGACGAAGATGTCGGCGATGGGGGAGTTGGTGATCCAGGTCTTCGACCCGGACAGGGTCCAGCCGCCGGCCACCTTGCGCGCCCGGGTCTTCATGGAACCGGGGTCGGAGCCGGCATCCGGTTCCGTCAGCCCGAAGCAGCCGACGAGCGTGCCGCTGGCAAGGCCCGGCAGCCAGCGCTGCCGCTGCTCCTCGCTGCCATAGGCATGGATCGGGTGCATCACGAGGCTGGACTGCACGCTCATGGCCGAGCGGTAGCCCGAATCGACGCGCTCCACCTCGCGCGCCACCAGACCGTAGCAGACATGGTTCAGCCCGGCGCAGCCATAGCCGTCGATGGTGACGCCCAGCAGGCCCAGCTCGCCCATCTCCGCCATGATCTCGCGGTGGAAGTGCTCATGCCGGAAGGCCTCCAGCACGCGGCCCATCAGCCTGTCCTGGCAGTAGGCGCGGGCGCTGTCGCGGACCATCCGCTCTTCTTCGGAAAGCTGGTCGTCCAGGCGCAGCGGGTCCTCCCAGCGGAAGGGGCTTCCCTTGGGGGTCTTCTGCGGCAAGCCTGTCTCCGGCACGTCGGCCATGGCGTCGTCTCCCGTGTCTTTCTCCGGGCGGCGCTCCAGCGCAGGGGCGGTCGGGCCGCCCCGCGCCGCCGGCCCGGGGAGGGGAGCCTACACCGGAACACACGGCGGCGGGACTGCGCTCTGTCCGGCCGGTCAGAGGGGCAGGGCGCCCGCGGCAGGACGGTTGGTGTCGCGCAGCTCCCCCAGCGCCTGCCGGGTGATCTGGACGGCGCCGGACACGGCCAGCCCGGCCATCACGGCGGCGACCACGATGTCCGGCCAGCCCGTGCCGGTGCCGAAGACACCGGCCGCCGCCAGCACGACCGCGACATTGCCGATGGCGTCGTTACGCGAACAGATCCAGACCGAGCGCCGGTTGGAATCGCCGTCCCGCCAGGCATAGAGCAGGGCGGCCACGCCGACATTGGCAGCGAGGGCCAGCAGGCCGACGGCGCCCATCACCTCCGCTCCGGGCACCGCCTGGGCCAGCGCGTTGTAGAAGGTGTTGCCGGCCACGACCAGGCCGACCGCGCCGAGCGACAGCCCCTTCACCAGGGCAGCCCGGGCCCGGACCGTGAGGGCAGCCCCCAGGACGAACAGGCTGATCGCGTAGTTGGCGGCATCGGAGAGGAAATCCAGTGCATCCGCCTTCAGTGAGACGGAATCCGCCGCGGCACCCGCCACGATCTCCACCCCGAACATGGCCCCGTTGACCAGCAGGGCGACCCACAGCACCCGGCGGTAGGCGGAATCGGCGGGAGGCTTTTCGGAGGCGCAGGGGCCGGCGCAGCAGGAAGCGCCCATCGGTCTTCTCCTCGGTGGCGTTCCGGGCTAGCCTGGGGGCCGTAGTCGCTACAGGGTCAAGCCCTTCTCATCGGCGGGGAGCCGCATGAACATCGGCCGTCTGGGCAGCCTCACGGAGACGAATGTCGAGACGATCCGCTACTACGAGCGGATCGGGCTCTTGCCGCCGCCGCCGCGGACGCAGAGCAACTACCGTGACTATGACGACGGGCATGTGCGGCGGCTGTCCTTCATCCGGCGGGCACGCGCCCTCGGCTTCCATCTGGACACGATCCGGGCGCTGCTGGACGTGTCGGACCGGCCGGACCAGTCCTGCGCCGGCGTGGACGCGCTGACCCGCCGGCAGATCGCCGAGGTGGAGGCGAAAATCGCCGACCTGACCCGGCTACGCGACGAGCTGGTCCGTCTCGCCGGCCAGTGCCGCGGCGACCGGATCAGGGACTGCCGCATCATCGAAGCCCTGTCGCCGCCGGTCCTACCGGAACCCCTGCCAGAAATGCCCGCCCAGGGCCGGCCGTGATGCAGGGTTGGCTCTGGTTTGATTTTCCATAATCATTATTATCGGACTTATATCGTGGCCAGGACAGGCAGCCCCCGCGCGCCCCGCGGCCATGTCAGGGCGGCCTTCCCCTGCCGTCGGGTTTTCCCGCGTCACCGCGTCGGTTAAGGTCGCGGCACGTCCGCCAACGGGGTGCCGCGATGTCCGACAGCATGAAGCGACTTGTCGATCTGATGGCGAAACTGCGCGACCCGGAGGGTGGCTGCCCCTGGGACCTGGAGCAGGATTTCCGCAGCATCGCGCCGCACACGATCGAAGAAGCCTACGAGGTCGCCGACGCCATCGAGAAAGGCGACATGGCGGCCCTCAAGGACGAGCTTGGAGACCTGCTGTTCCAGGTCGTCTTCTACGCCCGGATGGCCGAGGAGCGCGGCGACTGGGACTTCGACGCCGTGGCGGCGCACATCACCGCCAAGATGGTCCGCCGGCATCCGCATGTCTTCGGGGAAACCGTGGTGGACACGGCCGCCGACCAGACGCAGCGCTGGGAGGACCTGAAGGCGCGTGAACGGGCGGAGAAAGCCGCCGCCGAGGGCCGGCGTCCCTCGGCCCTGGACGGAGTGATCGGCGGACTGCCCGCCCTCACCCGTGCCGTGAAGCTCCAGAAGCGGGCGGCACGGGTCGGCTTCGACTGGACCCGGGCGGAGGAGATTCTCGACAAGATCGAGGAAGAGATCGGCGAGCTGCGTCATGAGCTGCGCGCCGCCACGCCGCACCCCGACCGTATCCGTGACGAGACGGGCGACCTGCTGTTCGCGCTGGTGAATCTGGCCCGCCGGCTGGAGGTCGATCCCGAATCCGCCCTGCGCGGAACCAACGCGAAGTTCGAGCGCCGCTTCCGCCACATCGAAGACCGGCTGGCCGCGCAGGGCCGCACGCCCGGGGACGCGACCCTGGAGGAGATGGAGGCGCTGTGGCAGCAGGCGAAGCGCCTGGAGCCCCGCGACTGACCCCTCGCCCCCTCACCCGCCATACCAATTCGACGCCGCAACCTGTTGACGTGACAGCAAGGACAGCACCATGAGCCAGAGCTACCGCCCCGAAACCGTCCTGATCACCGGGGCCACAGGCGGTTTCGGAACCGCCTTCGCCCACCGCTTCGCCGGGCTCGGCTGCCGGCTGGTCCTGGTCGGGCGGGATGCGGCGAAACTCCGGGCTCTGGCGTCCGGTCTGACGGTGCCGGTCCATACGGTCCAGGTCGATGTCCGCGACCGTCCGGCGGTGGAGGCTGCCCTGGCGGCCCTGCCCACCGACTTCGCCGCGATCGACCTGCTGATCAACAATGCCGGCCTCGCGCTCGGCGCCGACCCCGCCTTCCGGTCCAACCTGGACGACTGGGAGGTGATGATCGACACCAACGACAAGGCGCTGGCCGTGATGACCGGGCTGGTCCTGCCGGGCATGGTGGCGCGCGGCCGCGGCCACATCATCAACATCAGCTCCACAGCCGGCAGCTACCCCTACCCCGGTGGCCATGTCTATTGCGCGTCAAAGGCTTTCGTCACGCAGTTCAGTCTGGCCCTGAGGGCGGACCTGATCGGGACCGGGGTCCGCGTGACCTCCATCGAGCCCGGCATGGTGGAGACGGATTTCAGCCTCGTCCGCTTCAAGGGCGATGCCGAGAAGGCGGCCCGGGTCTATGCCGACACCACGCCGCTGACGGCGGACGACGTGGCCGAGGCGGTGGTCTGGGCCGGGACCCTGCCGCCGCACTTCAACATCAACCGGATCGAGCTGATGCCGACGACCCAGGGACCGGGCGCCCTCGGCGTCCACCGTTCGCCCAAGGGCTGACGGGCGGGGCGTGCCCCGCGGCCCGGCTCAATCGCCGAACAGCAGGGTGCGCAGGGCGTTCCAGCTCGGGCGGTCAGGGGCCAGGAGCAGGCCCCCGGCCAGTTCCATGGGCGTGTAGCCGATGCCGTCCAGCTTCGCGGCATAGCCGCCGGCCTCCGCATGCATCAGGGCGCCGGCGGCATGGTCCCAGGGCATGATGCGGCGGTAGAGCGAGAAGTGGGACTCCCCGCGCAGCAGCCGGAGATACTCATGCCCGGCGCATTGCAGGGTGAAGGTCCCGGCCAGCCGCGGCATCCGGCTTTCCAGATGCTCGCGGACGCGGCGCTCGAAGTAGCGGGTGCCGACGGCGCCGGTCATGGTCTCCAGCGGAACGGGTGGCGCCACGCACAGACGCACCCCGTCCAGCCAGGCGCCGCCGCCCCGGGTGGCCACGGCCATGCTGCCGCCGCAGGGATCGTGAATCCAGCCGGCCAGGGTCTCGCCCCGGCGGGCCAGGGCGACCATGACGGCGAAGACCGGCCGGCCAGCGACGAAGTTCGCGGTTCCGTCCACCGGGTCGATGATCCAGACGGGATCGTCGCCCTGGATGCGCTCCAGCACCCGCTCGTCCGCCGTGGCCGCTTCCTCGCCGATCGCCACGGACCCGGGCAGCAGCTCTGTCAGCCGTACCGAGAGCTGCCGCTCCGCCGCCACGTCGGCGATGGTGACCAGATCACCTGGCCCCTTCTCCCGCACGTCGCGGTCTTCCAGGTGGCGGAAGCGCGGCATGATCTCGCTCGCGGCAACCTCGCGCACGATGTCGGCAACTCGGGCGATATCCGGGACCATGGGCACCCCTCCGGAGCGGCCCCGCGGGCCGACGGCCCTTCATACTGGTCCGCTCCCCCCGGCACAAAGGGAACTTGCGCGCAGCCCTGCGACCTGTGCAGGGCTTGCAGGGAGACGCCATCGCAAGACAGCGGCCAGACTGCCCTGCTCGCCCGGACGATCGGACGTTGGGAATTTTCATTCCAAAGGGGAGGATCTGCGTGATAGGTCCTTTCCGGTAACCGGAGAGCCGCATGCAGAGCTATGTTCTGACCCTGTCCTGTCCCGATGCCGTCGGTATCGTCGCCACATTGTCGGGACTGCTCGCCGGGCACGACGCCAACATCCTGGACAGCGCCCAGTTCGGCGACCGGATCAGCGGCCGCTTCTTCCTGCGAATCTCCTTCGAGGTGGAGGACGGCAGGGTGGACACGCTGCGCCGCGCCCTGGCCGAGGTGGCGGAGCGGTTCCGGATGGACCTGCACCTCCACGACGCCGGCCGGCGGCCGCGGGTGATGATCCTGGTTTCCCGCTTCGGCCACTGCCTCAACGATCTGCTGTACCGCTACCGGATCGGCGCGCTGGCCATGGACATTCCGGCCATCGTCTCCAACCACCGCGACTTCTACCAGCTCGCCGCCTGGCACGACGTGCCCTTCCACCATCTGCCGGTGAACGGCGGGAACAAGGAACGGCAGGAGGAACGGTTGCTGGAGATCATCGAGGGCGAGCGCATCGACCTCGTGGTGCTGGCCCGCTACATGCAGGTTCTGTCCCCGACGCTGTGCGAGCGCCTGCCCGGGCGCTGCATCAACATCCACCATTCCTTCCTGCCCAGCTTCAAGGGCGCCAAGCCCTACCATCAGGCCTTCGCCCGCGGGGTGAAGCTGATCGGCGCCACGGCGCACTATGTGACGACGGACCTGGACGAAGGTCCGATCATCGAACAGGCGGTGGAGCGGGTGGACCACACGCTGGGACCCGACGATCTGGTGGCCGTCGGCCGGGACATCGAGTGCATGGTCCTGGCCCGGGCGGTGAAATACCACCTGGAACGCCGGGTCCTGCTGAACGGCTCGAAGACGGTCGTGTTCCGCTGACCGGGAGGCCGCCCGCCGGCCGGTCAGGCGCGGCGGGCTTCCCAGGGACCCGCGTCCGGGGCAGCCGTTCCGACGGGAGCCGCCGGAACCGGCAGATAGCCGAACCGCTCGCGGAAACGGCCGACATCGGCCGTCTCCAGGCCCACGCGGACCAGGGCCCGGGCGTCGTCGTCCTGGCGCTCCAGCACCTCCCCGCGCTGATAGAGCCAGGCGAGAGCCGCACCGTCCGCCAGATCGACGGCCACGGAGACGACATCGCGGTCCGCCACCATCCGCCGGTCGATCAGGTCGAACAGCCCGCCCAGCCCCTCGCCCGTCAGGGCGGAGATGGCCACCGTGTCGCCGGTCCGGCGTGCCTGCCGGAGCAGCGCATCACGCTCCCCCTCAGGAACCAGATCGATCTTGTTCAGGACCTCGACGACACGGGCGTCCGAGTCGACCTCGATACCCAGTTCGCGGAGCACCGTCTCCACGTCGGCCTTCTGCGCCTCGGTGTCGGGGTGCGAGACATCGCGGACATGCAGGACGATGTCGGCGGCCTGCACCTCCTCCAGCGTGGCGCGGAAGGCCTCGACCAGCCCGTGCGGCAGGTCGGAGATGAACCCCACCGTATCGGACAGGATGATCTTCCGGTTGGACGGCAGCGTGATCGCCCGCATGGTCGGGTCCAGCGTGGCGAACAGCAGGTCCTTGGCGAACACATCCGCGCCGGCCATGCGGTTGAACAGGGTGGACTTGCCCGCGTTCGTGTAACCGACCAGGGCGACGACCGGATAGGGCACCTTCTCCCGCGCGCGGCGGTGCAGGCCGCGGGTGCGCCGGACCTCCTCCAGTTCCGCCTTCAGCCGGGCGATGCGCTCCCCGATCAGGCGGCGGTCGATCTCAAGCTGGCTCTCGCCGGGGCCGCCCAGGAAGCCGAAGCCGCCGCGCTGGCGCTCCAGGTGCGTCCAGGACCGCACGAGGCGGGAGCGCTGGTAGGTCAGCGCCGCCAGTTCGACCTGCAACTGGCCCTCGCGGGTGCGGGCGCGCGCGCCGAAGATCTCCAGGATCAGGCCGGTGCGGTCGATGACCTTTGCCTTCCAGGCTTTCTCCAGGTTGCGCTGCTGTACGGGCGTGAGGGCGTGATCGACGACGACGAGCGTGGCGGTCTCCGCCTCGATGGCGGCGGCCAGTTCCTCCACGGCCCCCTGGCCGAGAAGGGCGGCGGGCCGCGGCCTCATCACACGGATGGAGCGGGCCCCGACCACCTCAAGCTCGATGGCGCGGGCAAGGCCGACGGCCTCCTCCAGCTGCGCCTCCGGGCTACGGCTTGCCATCCGGTCCTCGGGCAGGACCGGATGGATGACGAAGGCGCGGGTGGCAGGCCCGCGCCCTTCGGCAGGCTGGATCTCAGTCGTGTTCCGTCTCCTTGGCGGGCTCGAACAGCTGGATCGGGTGTGCCGGCATCACCGTCGAAATCGCATGCTTGTAGACAAGCTGCGAGTGCGCATCACGGCGCAGCAGGACGGAGAAATTGTCGAACCAGGTAATGATGCCCTGAAGTTTGACGCCATTGACGAGAAATACCGTCACCGGAGTCTTGTTCTTGCGGACGTGATTCAGGAAAACGTCCTGCACGTTCTGCGATTTTTCCGACATTGGAGCAGCCTCGCTTTGCTCGTTCTTGGGGCCTCTTGTAGAGCGCCCGGGTTTCTGGTTCTGCGGCAGCCGGCCGGATCAGGACATCCGTGGGGCACCGTCTAGCGATATGGTATCACGCATCTGTTGCACCAAGGCGGAAATCGCTGAGCAGCCATCAAGCCTCACAGCCGGGGGGAAGCGCCCCAGGCCGGCCGCAACGTCCGGGGTACATCCGACGAGGATCGGCAGGCAACCGGACCTGTGCGCGCACTCCATATCGATATCGGCATCGCCGACGAACCAGACATCGGGACCCGCGACGATTCCGCCCGGTTCCAGCGCCATCTCCACCGGCGCCACGGACGGCTTGTCCGCGGCGGCGTCGGTGGCGCCCACCAGTTTGCCGAAATGGCGCGTCCAGCCCAGGCTGTCGGCCTCGGCGCGCAGGAAGCTGCCGGTCTTGTTGCTCACCACCCCCAGATAGATGCCCGTCCCGGAGAGCTGCTCCAGCAACTCCGCCGCGCCGGGCAGCGGTTCCAGATAGTCCAGGTGGTGCTCCTGGAAATGGGCATAGAACACGTCGCGCGCCGCCATCCAGTCATCCCCGAAGATCGCGGGGAAACTGTCGCGCAGACTGTGGCGGACACGGCCGTAGCTCTCCTCCAGGGTCCAGGGCCGGTGGCCGAAACGCTCCAGCGCCGCATTGATCGCGGCATGGACGCAGCGCCAGTTGGTGACCAGCGTGTTGTCCCAGTCGAACAGCACGGCGCGCGGCAGCCGCTGCGGCGGCAGGGGCGCGGACACGGTGGCGTCGGCGATGGCGTCATTCATGGCGTCAGACCCGGCCGACGGGATCGGGAGCGCCGACATCGGCCAGATAGGCCGCGCGCAGCCGCAGGGTCAGCGGCCCCGGCCTGCCCTCCCCGACCGGCTTGCCGTCGATCCGGGTGACCGGCAGGGCAAAGCTGCCAGCGCTGGACATCAGCGCCTCGCGGGCGGCATGAGCCTCCGCCACGGTAAAGGGGCGTTCCTCCACCGGAATGCCCAGATCCCGCGCGATCCGGAGCAGCGACAGCCGGGTGATGCCGTTGAGGATGAGGTTCGAGGCCGGACGGGTCACCAGGGTGCCCTCGGCCGTGACGATCCAGGCGTTGGAGGAGCAGCCCTCCGTCACCGTGCCGTCGGGATCGACCTGCCAGGCCTCGTAGGCGCCCGCCTCCGCCGCCTTCTGCTTGCCCAGCGACTGCGCCAGCAGGCCGACCGTCTTGATGTCGCGGCGCAGCCAGCGGATGTCCGGGATCGTGATGACCGACACCCCTTCCGCGAGCTGCCGCGCCGTCTGGAAACGCGACCGGCGGCAGGTCAGAACCAGGGTCGGGGCGGTGTCCGCCGGGAAGCGGAAGTCGCGCGGTGCGACACCCCGGGTCACCTGCACATAGACCATCCCGTCGCGGACACCGTTGCGCGCCGCCAGTTCCCGCATGATCAGGCGCAGCGAGGTCGGCTTCACCGGCCAGGGCATCCGCAGTTCGCGCAGCGAACGGTCCAGGCGAGCGAGGTGGCCCTCCAGGTCGGCGAACCGCCCGCCGACGATCGTGACGACCTCATAGACGCCGTCCGCAAACTGGAAGCCGCGGTCCTCGATATGGACGGCGGCGTCGTCATGCGGGAGGTAGCGTCCGTTGACATAGGCGAAGCGGGGCATGATCCGGATGTCCGATCGTTCTTGAACCGGTTTCTGAAGCGGGACGAATCGTCAGAAGAACTCAAGCCTCACGGCGAACATCTTCTCGACCTTCTTCACCTGTCCGACCTCGGCCAGGATGATGACCCGGTCGTTCGGCTTGATGACGGTGGAGGGGCGCGGGATGATGACGTCGCCGCCGCGGACGATGGCACCGACGATCACCCCGTCCGGCAGCCTGATCTCCCGCAGGGGCGTGTTGATCAGCGATGAGGTTTCCAGTGCCTCCGCCTCGATCACCTCGGCGAAGCCCTCGCGCAGGCTGTGGACGGCCTTGATGCGGCCGCGGCGGACATGCTGGAGGATCGAGGATACGGTGATCGAGCGCGGGCTGACCACCGCGTCGATGCCCAGCGGCTGCACCAGAGGCTGGTAGGTCGATTTGTTGATCAGCGTGATGGCGCGTTCGCAGCCGTAGCGCTTGGCCAGCAGCGAGGCGAGGATGTTGCCCTCGTCGTTGTTGGTGACGGCGACCACCGTCTCGCTGGCGCGGACATTCGCCTCCTCCAGGATGTCGGGGTCCAGCCCGTCGCCATGCAGCACCATGGTGCGCGACAGGCGCTGGGCCACCATCTGGGCGCGCTTGCGGTCGATCTCGACGATGCGGGCGGAGACGCCCTGGTGCTTCGCCTCGATCTCCTCGGCCAGGCACAGGCCGATGTTGCCGCCACCGATGATGATGACCCGGCGGGCCTCCGGCTCCTCGTGGCCGAAGGCGGCCATGGCCCGGCTGACATGTTTGGTATCGGCGACGAAGTAGACCTCGTCGCCGGGCAGCATCTGGTCGTCGCCCGACGGGATGATCGGCCTGTCGTTGCGGACGATGGCGACGATCTCGATGTTCAGGTCCGGGAACAGGCCGGTGAGCTGGCGCAGCGGCGTATGGATGATCGGGCAGTTGTCGCCGCAGATCACGCCGATGACCTTCACCTTGCCGTCGGCCATCGGGATCATGTCGAACGCACCCGGCACCTGGAGCCGGCGGGCGACGGCCCGCGCCACTTCGATCTCCGGCGAGATGATGACGTCGATCGGCAGGTGGTCGCGGGAGAACAGGTCGGCCCAGATGGGCGCCAGATAGCTCTGGTGGCGGACGCGGGCGATCTTGGTGGGCACGTTGAAGAGCGAGTGCGCCACCTGGCAGGCCACCATGTTGACCTCGTCCGCCAGGGTGACGGCGACGATCATGTCGGCATCGGCGGCGCCCGCGGCCTCCAGCACATGGGGATGCGAGGCGAAGCCGACCATCGCCTGGACCTCCAGCGTGTCGCTGATCTTCTGGATCAGCTCCGACGACTGGTCGATCACCGTCACGTTGTTGCCTTCGGAGGCGAGATAGCGGGCGATGTTGGACCCGACCTGTCCGGCCCCGCAGACGATGACTTTCATGGCGCTACCGCTGTCCTGGTGATGCTGACCGGCGCGGGCCGGCCTCCGTGGCGTCCTGGGGGCGTACCGTCATTCGACGGTCAGGCGCGTCCCGTTCTTTTCCGTTCCATGTACACCCAGGGACTTCAGCTTCCGGTGCAGGGCCGACCGCTCCATGCCGACGAAGGCCGCCGTCCGGGAGATGTTCCCGCCGAAGCGGGTGACCTGGGCCAGCAGATATTCGCGCTCGAACACCTCGCGCGCCTCGCGCAGGGGCAGGCCCATGATCTCCCCCCCCTTCTCCCACTTCAGCACGGTCGGGGTGATGGCACCGATCTCCGGGGGCAGCATGTCGGCCCGGACCGGCTCGTGCGGATCGCCCGCCACCATGATCAGCAGCCATTCCACCACGTTGCGGAGCTGGCGGACATTGCCCGGCCAGTCATAGGCCTGGAGCGCCGCCATGGCATCCTCGCCGAAGCTCCGCTGCGGCAGGCCGGCGGATTCGGCGGTCCGCTGCATGAAGTGTCGGGCCAGCAGCGGAATATCCTCCCGCCGCTCACGCAGGGGCGGCACCTTCAGCGGCACCACGGCCAGCCGGTAATAGAGATCCTGCCGGAAGCGGCCCAGTTCGATCTCCAGCGTCAGGTCGCGGTTGGTGCTGGCGATGACGCGGACATCCACCTCCACCCGGGCCGAGCCGCCGACCCGCTCGAAGGTCTGCTCCTGGAGGACACGCACGATCTTGCCCTGGGTCTCCAGCGGCATGTCCGCCACCTCGTCCAGGAACAGGGTGCCACCGTGCGCCTGTTCGAAGGTGCCGACCTTGCGGCCGCCGCCGTCCAGCGCATGCTCGGTCCCGAACAGCTCGATCTCCAGCCGGTCGGGCCGCATGGTGGCGCAGTTCAGCGCCACGAAGGGGCCGTCGGCGCGGCGGGAGCGGGCATGGATCATGCGCGCGACCACCTCCTTGCCGCTGCCCGGCGGACCGGAGATCAGCACGCGCGACCCCGTCGGCGCCACCTTCTCGACCCCGTGGCGGAGCTGGTTGACGGGCAGGCTCTTGCCGACCAGGTCGGTTTCAGCCCCTGCCCGCAGCTTCAGCTCCCGGTTCTCGCGGCGGAGCCGGGCGGCCTCGATGGCGCGTTCGACCAGGAGAAGCAGGCGATCGGCCTTGAACGGCTTCTCGATGAAGTCGTAGGCGCCCTTCTTGATGGCGGCCACGGCCGTCTCGATGGTGCCGTGCCCGCTGATCATGACGATGGGCACGTCCGGGTGGTCGCGCTTCAGTTCGTCCAGGATCTGGAGACCGTCCAGACGGCTGCCCTGCAGCCAGATGTCCAGGATCACCAGACTGGGACGGCGGGCGGCCACGGCGGCCAGCGCCTGGTCGGCGTCCGCCGCTTCCCGCGTCTTCATCCCCTCGTCGTTCAGGATGCCGGCAATCAGCATCCGGATGTCGGATTCGTCATCGACGATCAGAATGTCGTGCGCCATCGTTTCAGCCCTTCGCCCCGGCTGCCACCGCGGTTCCCTCCGCCCGGTCGGCGGCGCCGGGATCGGCGACGGCGGCCGGCTGGACGCGCGGAAGCACGAGACCGACCCGGGCGCCACCGCCCGGCCGGTCCTCAAGCGTCAGCGCGCCGCCGTGGTCCTCCATGATCTTCTTGACGATGGCGAGCCCCAGGCCGGTGCCCTTGGCCCGCGTGGTGACATAGGGTTCGGTCAGCCTGTCGCGCTGGTCGGTCGGCAGGCCCTTCCCGTTATCCTCGACCAGAAGCGTGACACGCTCCTCGTCGGCCCGGAGCTGCACCATGACGCGCCCGGCGGGCAGCGTCTTTCCGCCCGCCGTCTCCTCGCGCCCTTCCACCGCCTCGCCCGCGTTCTTCAGCAGGTTGGTCAGGGCCTGCCCGATCTGCCGGCCGTCGCAGATGACAACCAGCGGCTCGGACGGCAGGTCCGCCTCGAAGTGGATGGCGGGATGCGCCGTGGCGTGCAGCAGCATCGCCTGACGGCACAGCTCCTGCAGATTGGTCGGCTTCATCACCGGAGACGGCATGCGGGCGAAGGCGGAGAACTCGTCCACCATGCGCCCGATGTCGTCCACATGACGGACAATGGTGTCCGTCATGGTCCGGAAGGTCTCGGGATCGCTCTGGATCTCCTTGAGATACTTGCGCCGCAGCCGTTCGGCCGAAAGCTGGATCGGCGTCAGCGGGTTCTTGATCTCGTGGGCGATCCGGCGGGCGACATCGGCCCAGGCCGCCTTGCGCTGCGCCGACAGCAGTTCCGAAACGTCGTCGAAGGTAACGACGTAGCCGCGGATGGTGCCTGCCACCACCTCGGCACCGATGCGGACCAGCAGAGTCCGGATCTGGGTGCCGCGCCGGATCTGCACCTGCCCTTCGACCAGCTTGCCGGGTCGCCGCCGGATCGTGGCCAGCAGTTCGGCCATCTCCGGCACCACGTCGTCCAGCCGCTCCCCGACCAGGGACTGCGGGTCCTCCACGCCCAGAAGCTCGGCGGCGGAGAGGTTCGGGAGGTTGATCCGCTCCTCCTGATCCAGCCCCAGCACCCCCGCCGACACACCGGCCAGCACAGCTTCCGTGAAGCGCCGGCGCAGGTCGAGCAGCCTGTTCGCTTCCACCAGAGCACCGCGCTGGCCCTCGATCTGGCTGGTCATCCGGTTGAAGGCGCGGGAGAGCGAGGTAAGCTCGTCCTCCGCCTCGGTCTCCATTTCGGGGACCCGGGCTGTCAGATCGCCGGCGCGCACCCGTTCGGCCGCCGCGATCAGGGCGCTCATGGGCTGCACCAGATAGGTGGCGAAGTTCAGACCGGCCCAGATCGCCGCCAGCAGCAGCAGCATGGCGACGACGACGAAGATCAGGGCAAGCCGCGTCTGCAGGCCGAATCGTTCGACCTCCAGGCGGGTATATTCCTGGACCGCGCTCTGGGTCGCTTCGACATGGGCCAGAACCCGGGCTTCCACCGGGCGGCCGACGAACAGGAAGACATCGAAATCGGGGTCGATGTGAACCAGCGCGCTGACCCTGTCCACACGCCCGCCGACGACGACGACATCGCCGCGCCGGGCCTCGTCCATGGCTGAACGGGGCACGTCGGAAACGTCGAAATCGAAGGCCAGACCGGCGCGGGCGTAGATCCGGCCCTGGGAGTCGAAGATCACCGCCTGGGTGATCGAGCGGGCATAGGCCTGATTGCGCAGGATCTGCTGCATCATGGCCGGCTGCCAGAGGAAGAAGGCTCCGCCGGCGCGCTGAAGCTCGTAGGAGGTGGTCAGCGCATCGGCGCGGATCGCCTGCTGGTGTTCGGCCAGATAGGCCTCTGCCACGGCCAGGGATTCATTCACCGCCGTGCGTACCCGGTCGCTGAACCAGGACTGGACGCCGACATAGAAGAACAGGGCGGAGAAGGCGGCCATGATGATGGCCGGCAGCACGGCCAGGAGCGAGAACACCGCCACCAGCCGCGCATGCAGGCGCGCGCCTGCCAGACCCCGCCGACGCTCCAGCCACAGCGTCACGATGCGCCGGGCCATGATCGATGACAGCAGCAGCAGCAGCGCCAGATCGAGGGTCAGCAGCAGGCTGACCGTGTTCGGGTCCTTGCCGAAGGGCGGCGTCTCGGTCAGCGCGGCATAGGTGGCCGAGCCGGCGAGCACCGCGGCGATGGCGAGTGCGATGGCGAGCTTGTTGCCCAGCCCCCGCCCCGATGCCCAACGGACGAGACGGCGCCACCAGGGCGGCCGCGCGGCCGCATCGGCAACCGCGGTCATGGCCTTGACCCTGCGCTTTCCGGCCTGATGCCTTCGGGCACGGTATCCAGCCGCCACGCACCGGGCGGGCAGCGACCAACGGAGCAGTCGAGGAGCAAGCTGTAACCCTGGCTGAGGCGTAAGGGAGCCGGAGATCCCGGCCGGGACGGCATGTTCCGGGCACCGTGTTACCAGAAAGCTACACTCCGCGCCAGCGTCCCACTCGGCCGGGCGGCAGCCGGAAAGCCACGCTATTTCAGGCCACGGACGACCTGGATGTCCAGTTCCCGGATCTTCTTGCGCAGGGTGTTGCGGTTCAGCCCGAGCAGATGGGCGGCCTTGATCTGGTTGCCCTTCGTTGCCAGCAACGAGAGGGAGAGAAGCGGTCGTTCGACCTCGCGCAGAACGCGGTCGTAGAGACCGGCAGCAGGGACGCCGTCCTTGTGGGCGGCGAAATACTCCTTGAGGTGGCGCTCGACGGCTGCCCCCAGCCCCTCGTTCACCGGCTCCTCTGCCGGCTGGCTGGCGGGGGCCGCCTCGGCCAGCTCCTGCTCGATGACATCGAGGCCGATGACCTCCTGGG
This sequence comes from Rhodospirillum centenum SW, assembly GCF_000016185.1. NCBI lineage: Bacteria > Pseudomonadati > Pseudomonadota > Alphaproteobacteria > Rhodospirillales > Rhodospirillaceae > Rhodospirillum > Rhodospirillum centenum. The sequence goes on along the minus strand of NC_011420.2, from coordinate 117,515 downwards.
CATAGAGCGCCGCCAGCCGGCGCACCATGTTCTCCAGTTCGCGCACGTTACCCGGCCAGCGGTGGCGCTTCATGCGCTCCATCGCGGCGTTGTCCATGCTCTTCAGCGGCAGCCCCTGGTGCGTGGCGAGATGGAAGAAGTGGCGGACCAGGGCCTGAATATCCTCCGTCCGTTCGCGCAGGGGCGGAATGCGGATGGGGACCACGTTCAGGCGATAGAACAGGTCCTCGCGGAACAGACCCTGCCGGATCAGGGTGCGCAGATCGCGGTGCGTGGCGGCCACGATGCGGACATCGGTCTTGATCGGCGTGCGTCCGCCGACGGTCGTGTACTCGCCCTCCTGGAGCACGCGCAGCAGGCGCGTCTGCGCCTCCAGCGGCATGTCCCCGATCTCGTCCAGGAACAGGGTGCCGCCCTGCGCCTGCTCGAAACGGCCGGTGGAGCGCATGGTGGCGCCGGTGAAGGCCCCCTTCTCGTGCCCGAACAGTTCGGACTCGATCAGTTCGCGCGGAATCGCCGCCATGTTGATGGCGACGAAGGGACCCTCGCGGCGCTTGCCGTAGTCGTGCAGGGCGCGGGCCACCAGCTCCTTGCCGGTGCCGGACTCGCCGGTGACCATCACCGTGAGGTCGGTGCCCATCAGCCGCGCCAGCACGCGGTAGATTTCCTGCATGGCGGGGGAGCGGCCGATCAGCGGCAGCGTCTCCTCCTCCGCCTCGACCGGCGGCAGGGGCACCGGCTCGACCGGCGGGCGCGGCGAGGACAGCGCCTTCTGCACCATCGCCACCAGCTCCTTCAGGTCGAAGGGCTTGGGCAGGTAGTCGAAGGCGCCCCGCTCGGCCGCCTTCACGGCGGTCAGCAGGGTGTTCTGCGCGCTCATGACGATGATGCGCAGATCGGGCCGCGTCCGCTTGATGCGGGGGATCAGGTCCAGGCCGTTCTCATCCGGCATCACCACGTCGGTGATGACCAGATCGCCCTGCCCTTCGGACACCCACCGCCACAGCGTCGCGGCGTTGCCGGCGGAGCGCACCTCATGGCCGAGCCGCGCCAGGGCCTGGGTCAGAACGGTCCGAATGGCGCGATCATCATCTGCAACGAGGATCGTTGCACCCATTTTAGGCACCCTCCACCAAGGCTCCAGAATCCGCCGCCATCGGCAGGGACACCTTGAAGACCGTGCGCCGCGGCACGCTCTCGAACTCGATGACCCCGCCGTGGTCCCCGACGATTTTCGCTACTAATGCAAGACCCAGGCCGGTTCCGTTGAGCTTGGTCGTGACGAAGGGATCGAACAGGTTCGCCTGGATGTCCTCGGGGATGCCGTCGCCGTTGTCCTGCACGCTGACCAGCAGCGGCAGGTGGACCCGGCTGTCCGACCCGGCGACGGCCAGCCGGACGCCATGCTGATAGGCCGTGCTCAGCACGATCTCACCGCCCTGCTCGGGGCAGGCCTCTGCCGCGTTCTTCACCAGGTTCAGCAGCACCTGGATGAGCTGGTCGCGGTTGCCCAGGACCGGCGGCAGCGAGGGGTCGTAGCGCTCGACGAAGCGGATGTGCCGGGCGAAGCCGTTCTGGGCGATGCGCCGGACATGCTCCAGCACCGAATGGATGTTGATGGCGGCCTTCTGCACGGGGCGGCGGTCAGCGAAGACCTCCATCCGGTCCACCAGGGCGACGATGCGGTCGGTCTCGTCGCAGATCAGCCGGGTCAGCAGCCGGTCCTCCTCCACGACGCTCTCTTCCAGCAACTGCGCAGCCCCGCGGATGCCGGAGAGCGGGTTCTTCACCTCGTGCGCCAGCATCGCCGCCATGGCGATGACGGACCGGGCGGCACCCCGATGGCTCAACTGGTTGTCGATCTTCCGGGCGATGGAGCGCTGGTGCAGCGTCAGCACCACCAGATCGGGCGGATCGCTGGCGGGAGCCGCCTGCACTGTCATGAAGTGGGCGCCGATCCGCGGCGTCTCCAGCGTGACACCATATTCCGAAACGCTGCCGTGCGTCTCCCGCGCCTGTTCGATCAGGCCCAGGATCGGGCTGTCGGCCGGGATCAGGTCGGTCAGGGGCGTGCCCACGACCCGGGCGGAGGAGACATCGAAGAACTCTTCCGCCTCCAGATTCACGAACTGGACCGCCCCCGCCCTGTCCACCACCAGCACCGGGTCCGGCAGGGCGTTGAGGACGACGGCGGGGTCGATCTCTTCCTGCGGGCGCCGGCGCGCCAGGGTGGCGGGCTTCGGCATCAGGCGGCGACCCGCTCGGTGATGCCGCGGTCCATCAGGGCGCGGTAGAAGTCCACGATGGCCTGCTTGACCCGCGCCGGCTGGTCCATGGTCATGATGGCGTTGCGGTAATCGGCCGACCCCGGCAGTCCCTTGGAGTACCAGGCGACATGCTTGCGGGCGATCCTGAGCCCGGCCTCGGCACCGTAGTGCTCCAGGATCGCCTCGTAGTGCTCCAGCACGATGGTGAGCTGTTCGGCCAGCGACGGGTCGGGCCGCGCCTCGCCCGTTCGCAGATAGTGCATGACCTGCGCCAGGAACCAGGGCCGGCCATAGGTGCCGCGGCCGATCATCACCCCGTCCGCCCCGCTCTCCTCCAGGCAGCGGACGACATCCGCCAGCGTGTTGATGTCGCCGTTGGCGATGACGGGGATGGAGACCGCCTCCTTCACCGTGCGGATGAATTTCCAGTCAGCCGTGCCGTTGTACATCTGGCAGCGGGTGCGGCCATGCACGGTCACCATCCGGATGCCGCACTCCTCCGCGATGCGGGCGAGCCGCGGCGCGTTCAGGTTCCCGGCGTCCCAGCCCTTGCGCATCTTCATGGTGACGGGCACGGACACGGCCTTGACCGTCTGCTCCATGATGCGGCCGGCGAGCGGCTCGTCCTTCATCAGGGCGGAGCCGGCGTAGCCGTTGACCACCTTCTTCACCGGACAGCCGAAATTGATGTCGATGATGTGGGCGCCGCGGTCCTCGTTCAGCCTCGCCGCCTCCGCCATCGCCTCGGGATCGCAGCCGGCGAGCTGCATGGAGATCGGCGCCTCCTCCGGCGACCATTCCGTCTTCAGCATGCTCTCGCGGGACGCCCGGATCATCGCCTGGCTGGCGATCATCTCCGACACGACGAGGCCGGCGCCGGTCCGTTTCACCAGACGGCGGAAGGGCATGTCGGACACGCCGGACATGGGGGCGAGGATCACCGGGTCGTCGATCGTGACCGGGCCGATCCGGAGCGGCGCAAGGCGCTTGCCCATCTGTTAGGCATCCATGGCGATTGCATGAAAATTAGGCGTCGGACGCTAGCACGCCGGAGAGAATTTGCAAGCATGGCAAGGGTTCGGCCGGCGAATGAATGACCTGCGGAAAAGCAACCCTCCCGGGGTGCGACATGACCGGACCGGGGCAGCGGATCGACGCGGGCGGGATTGGCGTGCGGCCCTGTTCCCGCTAGGCTCCGCGCACCACAGCCTGGGGAGCGTTTCCGTCAATGCCCGCCTGCATCGCCCTGATCGTCGCCGCCGGCCGCGGTGAGCGGTTCGGCTCCGATATTCCGAAACAGTACCTGCCGCTGGCCGGCAAGACCGTTCTGCGCCATTCGGTGGAGGCGTTCCTGCGCCATCCCGGCGTGACCGGCGTGCGGGTCGTCATCAATCCCGAGCACCGCGACCTCTATGACGCGGCCGTGGCCGGACTCGGCCTGCCGGAACCGATCCGCGGCGGCGCCAGCCGGCAGCAGAGCGTGCTGAACGGGCTGGAGGCGCTGGCGGAGGAGAAGCCGGACCTGGTCCTGGTCCATGACGGCGCCCGCCCGCTGGTGGATGCCGGTACGATCGACCGGGTGATCGCCGCGCTGGCGGAGCAGCCGGCCGCCGTCGCCGCGACGCGGCTGGCCGATACGCTGAAGCGGGAGCGCGACGGGCGCGTCTGCACGACGGTGGACCGCACCGGCCTGTGGCGGGCGCGGACTCCACAGGGCTTCCGCTACCACGACATCCTCGGCGCCCACCGCGAGGCGGTCGGCCTCGACCTCACCGACGACGCGGCCGTCGCCGAACGGGCCGGCCTCGCCGTTGCCCTCGTCCCCAGCAATCCGGACAATCTGAAAGTGACCCACGCCGACGACCTCGCCCGCGCGGAGCGGCTGATCTACGCCGGGCTCTCCGACATCCGCACCGGCAGCGGCTACGATGTCCACAAGTTCCATCCGGGCGACCATGTCACGCTGTGCGGCGTGAGCGTGCCCCACGACCAGGCGCTGGAAGGCCATTCCGACGCCGATGTCGGGCTGCATGCCCTGACGGATGCGCTGCTGGGGGCGCTGGCCGCGGGCGACATCGGGCAGCACTTCCCGCCCACAGACCCGCGCTGGAAGGGCGCCGACAGCGCCGTCTTCCTCCGCCACGCGGCGGAGATGGTGCGGGAGCGGGGGGGCGTCATCGCCCATGTGGACGTGACGCTGATCTGCGAGCGCCCGAAGGTCGGCCCGCACCGCCCGGCCATGCAGGCCCGCATGGCGGAGCTGCTGGGGATCGCCGCCGACCGCGTGAGCGTCAAGGCGACAACGACGGAGGGGCTGGGCTTCACCGGCCGGCGCGAAGGCATCGCCGCCCTGGCGACGGCGACCGTGCGGCTGCCCATGCCGGGCCTGCCGACGGCGGGGAAGTGAGACGGTGTTCCCGGACGACCTGACTGCCCTGGCCGAACGGGTCCGCGACGCCTTCGTGGCCCGCGGGCTCTGGCTGGCGACGGCGGAGAGCTGTACCGGCGGCCTGATCGCCGGCTGCCTGACCTCGGTCAGCGGCTCCTCCGCCCTGGTCGACCGGGGCTTCGTCACCTACACGAACGCGGCGAAGACGGAGATGCTGGGCGTGCCGGCAGCGCTGATCGCCGCGCACGGTGCGGTCAGCGAGCCCGTCGCCACCGCCATGGCCTGTGGCGTGCTCGCACACAGCCGGGCCGACGTGGCGCTCTCGGTCACCGGCATCGCGGGACCGACGGGCGGAACGGCGTCGAAGCCGGTGGGGCTGGTCTGGCTGGGGGCGGCCCGGCGCGACGGCCCGGTCCGGGTCGAGCGCCATGTCTTCCCCGGCGACCGCACGGCGGTCCGTCTGGCCTCCGTGCGGCGCTCCCTGGAACTGGCGCTCGATCTGCTCTGAACCGGGGCTGCCCGGACCGGAGCCCTGTGGTCAGAGCACCGGGCGGGCGGCGGGGCGGACGGTCGGCGCACCGTAGAGCTGGTGGGCGCGCGTCTCGAACGCGGCCACCATGCGGCGGACGGCCTCGTGGAACAGGGCGCCGATGATCTTCTGCAGCACCTTGTTGCGGAACTCGAAATCCACATAGAAATCGACCACGCAGCCGTCCGGATGCGGGTGGAAGACCCAGTGGTTCTCCAGGTGCTCGAACGGCCCTTCGGCGTATTCCACGTCGATCCGGCGCTTGTCCGGCGACAGCACGACCCGCGACGTGTAGCGCTCGCGCACCATCTTGAAGCCGATCACGAGGTCGGCCCAGAACACGTTGCCGTCGCGCCGCCGGATGCGGGCCGCGACGGCCCACGGCAGGAACTCCGGATAGCGCTCGACGTCCGACACCAGCGCGAAGAGCTGGTCCGGGCTGTAGGGGAACACCTTCTGTTCGGTATGTCTGGGCATGCTCTCAAGAAACTCCCGGCTTACTCGGCGGACGTCGCTTCCGGGGCGGCGACCGGCCGTCCGGCGAGCTTCGCTTCCCGCGCGGCCCGCAGCCGCTCGAAATCCGCCCCTGCGTGATAGGAGCTGCGGGTCAACGGCGAACTGGCCACCATCAGGAACCCTTTGCCACGGCCGACCGTCACGTAGCCGGCGAATTCGTCCGGAGTCACGAACCGATCGACCTTGGCATGCTTGGGTGTCGGGGCGAGGTACTGGCCGATGGTCATGAAGTCAACATCCGCGGCCCGGAGGTCGTCCATGACCTGGAACACTTCTTCCTTCGTTTCGCCCAGCCCGACCATGATTCCCGACTTGGTGAACATGGACGGATCGATCTCCTTCACCCGGGCCAGAAGCTGCAATGAGGTAAAGTAGCGCGCCCCCGGCCGGATCGTCGGATAGAGCCGGGGCGCGGTCTCCAGATTGTGGTTGAAGACGTCGGGCCGGGCCTCGACCACGGTCTCGACCGCCCCCTTCTTCTTCATGAAATCGGGGGTCAGGACCTCGATCGTCGTTCCGGGCGCGGCGGCGCGGATGGCGCGGATCGTCCGGGCGAAATGCCCGGCGCCGCCGTCCTCCAGATCGTCGCGGTCCACGGAGGTGACGACGATGTGCTCCAGCTTCAGGTGCGCGACGGCCTCGGCCACCTTCTCCGGCTCGTGCGGGTCGAGCTGGTCCGGCCGGCCCGTGGCGACGTTGCAGAAGGCACAGGCGCGGGTGCAGACCGCGCCCAGGATCATGAAGGTCGCGTGTTTCTTCTTCCAGCACTCCCCGATGTTGGGGCAGGCCGCCTCCTCGCATACGGTGTTCAGCCGCAGGCCCCGCATCAGGGACCGCGTCTCCCCGTATTCGGGGCTGGTCGGTGCCTTGACCCGCAGCCACTCCGGCTTGCGCTGGATGGGGTTGTCGGGCCGGTTCGCCTTTTCGGGATGGCGGACCCGGTCGGGAGCGATGGGCATGGTGGAGATGACCTTGCTGTGACAGCGCCAACATAGGTCCGGGCGCAGGCAAGGCCAAGCGCGGCGTTGCGCCGCCTTGGATCTGTCCGCGTCCGGCCGGGCGCCGGACCCCTGGCCGCGGCGATGGCGGGGTGTTCGGACTTCAGGCTTCGGCCTTCGGGCTTCGGCCGGATGGCCCCCGCGCGCCGCTGCGGTGCGGGGGACCGGCGGTCAGTAGTGGATGGCGCGCCCGTAGGCTGCCAGCACGCTCTCATGCATCATTTCGGAGAGCGTGGGGTGCGGGAAGATGGTGTGCATCAGCTCCGCCTCCGTCGTCTCCATGGTCTTGGCAATGGTGTAGCCCTGGATCAGTTCCGTCACTTCGGTGCCGACCATGTGGGCGCCCAGCAGCTCGCCCGTCCTGGCGTCGAAGACGGTCTTGACCAGCCCCTCCGGCTCGCCCAGGGCGATGGCCTTGCCGTTGCCGATGAAGGGGAAGCGGCCGACACGGACCTCATGGCCGGCCTCCCGCGCCTTGCGCTCCGTCAGCCCGACCGACGCCACCTGCGGCAGCGAGTAGGTGCAGCCCGGGATGTTGCGCACGTCCATGGGATGCACGCCCTGCACGCCGGCGATCTTCTCGACGCAGAGCACGCCCTCGTGGCTGGCCTTGTGCGCCAGCCAGGGCGCGCCGCAGACATCGCCGATGGCGTAGACTCCGGGCTCGTCGGTGCGCATCCACGCGTCCGTGACGATGTGGTTGCGCTCCACCTTCACCCTGGTCGCCTCCAGCCCGATGTCCTCGACATTGCCGACGATGCCGACGGCGGCGATCACGCGGTCCACGGTCACCGTCTCGGTCCGGCCGCCGCCGAGGTCCAGCGTGGCGGTCACGCTGTCCGCCGCCTTCTCCAGCTTAGTGACCTTGGTCCCGGTGTGGATGCGGATGCCCTGCTTCGTGAACTGCTTCGCGGCGATGGCGCTGATCTCCTCATCCTCGACCGGCAGGATGCGGTCCAGCACCTCCACCAGCGTCACCTCGACGCCCATCTGTCGGTAGAAGCAGGCGAACTCCACCCCGATGGCGCCGGAACCGACGACCAGGATGCTCTTCGGCATGCGCTCGGGGACCATCGCCTCCTTGTAGGTCCAGACCAGCCTGCCGTCCGGTTCCAGGCCCGGCAGGACGCGGGCGCGGGCGCCGGTGGCGATGATGATGTGCTTCGCCGCGTATTCGCCGGCCGGCTTGCCGTCCTTCTCGACGGCGAGGCGGCCCTTGCCCAGCAGCCGGCCGCTGCCGTCGATGACGGTGACCTTGTTCTTCTTCAGCAGGCCCTTCACGCCGGCCGAGAGCTGCGCCGCCACCTGGCGGGAGCGCTTGATGATGGGCGCGAGATCGAAACGGACCGGACCCTCGACGGTGATGCCGTAGTCCTTGGCGTGCTGGATCAGGTGCGCCACCTCGGCCGTGCGCAGCAGCGCCTTGGTCGGGATGCAGCCCCAGTTCAGGCAGATGCCGCCGAGATGCTCGCGCTCCACCACGGCCGTCTTCATGCCGAGCTGGGCCGCGCGGATCGCCGCCACATAGCCGCCGGGACCGGCGCCGAGGACGATCAGATCGAACTGCGTGTCGGCCATGCTTGCCTCTTGTTCCGTCGCGTGGGCCGCCTCGGGAGCGGTCCGGGATGCCTTGCGGAGAAGCCGGGACGCGCCACGGCGTCCCGGCCGGCGACCCTGCGGGGCCGCCTTACAGCATCATGGTGATGGGGTCTTCGATCAGTTGCCGGAAGACCTTCAGGAATTCGGCGCCGACGGCGCCGTCCACCGACCGGTGATCGACCGAGAGCGTGCAGCTCATCACGGTGGCGATGGCGAGCGCGTCGCCCTTCACCACCGCCCGCTTCTCCCCGGCACCGACCGACAGGATGCAGCTCTGCGGCGGGTTGATGATGCTGGTGAAGGTACGGATGCCGAACATGCCCAGGTTCGAGACGCTGAAGGTGCCGCCCTGGAACTCCTCCGGCTTCAGCTTGCCGTCGCGCGCCTTCTGGGCCAGCGCCTTGACCTCGGCGGAGATGGTGGAGAGGCCCTTGCGGTCGGCGTTGCGCACGATCGGGGTGATCAGCCCGCCCTCCGTGGCGACAGCGACGGAGACGTCCACGTTCTCGTACTGGAGGATGCCGTCCTCGTGCCAGGAGACGTTGGCGGCCGGCACCTTGCGCAGGGCCAGGGCCGCCGCCTTCACCACGAAGTCGTTGACCGAGACCTTCTCCCCGGAGCGCTCGTTCAGCTCCGCCCGCAGGGCGAGCAGCCGGTCGATCTCCAGATCCACCGTCAGCGCGAAGTGCGGGATGGTCTGCCACGCCTCCGTCAGGCGTCTGGCGATGGTCTTGCGCATGCCGCTGTTGGGCAGGACCGTGTAGGGCATGCCCAGCCTGTCGGCATAGTCCCTGGCGTCGATCCCGCGCGGTGCGGCGCCGGCAGCGGCAGGCTGCGGCGCTGCCGACGGGGCGGCGGGAGCCGGCGACGGCTTCGTCGCGGATCGGGCGGCTTCCTTCTGCTGCGGGCCGCGGGCCAGGGCCGCCTCGATGTCCGCCTTCACGATGCGGCCCTGGGGACCGCTGCCGGAGAGCGAGGCGAGGTCGAGACCCGCCTGCTGCGCCATGCGGCGCGCCAGCGGGCTGGCGAAGACGCGGTCGTGGCCATCCTGTTCCCCGCCGCCATGGCGGGCCGGCGCGGCCGGTTCCCGGCTTTCGGGCAGGCTGGGGCTGGCGCCGCCGACCGGGCCGGTCGCCGTCTGGCCGGGTTTCGGCGCCACGGCCGCGTCGGCAGGTCCGGTCGCGCCTTCGCGCGGGGCCGGCGCGGCCGGCGGCGGAGCCTTTCCGCCGTCAGCGGCGGCGGACATGTCCTCGCCTTCCTCCGCGATCAGGCCGATCGGGGTGTTGACGGCCACGCCCTCCGTCCCGTCGCCGATCAGGATCCGGGCAAGGCGGCCTTCATCCACCGCCTCCACCTCCATGGTGGCCTTGTCGGTCTCGATCTCGGCCAGCACGTCGCCCGCCTTGACCTCGTCCCCTTCCTTCTTCAGCCAGCGCGCCAGCTTGCCCTCGGTCATGGTGGGCGACAGCGCCGGCATGAGGATTTCGATCGGCATCGGTAGATTCTCCAGCGGTTTCCCGGCTCAGCGCCTGTAGGTCACGGCCTTGACGGCCTGGACGACATCGTCCGGCTGCGGCAGCGCCAGCTTCTCCAGGTTCGCGGCATAGGGCAGCGGCACGTCCTTGGCATGGACCCGGACCACGGGCGCGTCCAGATGGTCGAAGGCGTGCTCCATCATCAGGGCGGCCAGTTCCGAGCCGATGCCGGCGAAGGCCCAGCCCTCCTCCACGGAGACGAGGCGGTTGGTCTTCTTCACGCTGGCGACGACGGTCTCGACATCCAGCGGCCGGATGGTGCGGAGGTCGATCACCTCGACGCTGATGCCCTCCTCCGCCAGCCGCTCCGCGGCGGCAAGGGCGTGCGCCACCATCAGGGAATAGGCCGTGACGGTGACATCGGTGCCCTGCCGGACCACCTTGGCCCGGCCGATGGGGACGATGAAGTCCGGGTCCGTCGGGCACGGGAAGGAGTGGCCGTACAGGATCTCGTTCTCCAGCACGATCACCGGATTGGGATCGCGGATCGCGGCCTTCAGCAGCCCCTTGGCGTCGGCCGCCGTGTAGGGAGCCACCACCTTCAGGCCGGGGATATGGCCGTACCAGCTCGCAAAATCCTGGCTGTGCTGGGCGGCGACCCGGGCAGCGGCACCGTTGGGGCCGCGGAAGACGATGGGGCAGCCCATCTGGCCGCCGGACATGTAGAGCGTCTTGGCCGCCGAGTTGATGATCTGGTCGATCGCCTGCATCGAGAAATTGAAGGTCATGAACTCGATGACCGGGCGAAGGCCGCCGAACGCCGCCCCCACCCCCAGGCCGGCGAAGCCGTGTTCGGTGATGGGCGTGTCGATCACCCGCTCGGCGCCGAACTCCTGCAAGAGGCCCTGGCTGACCTTGTAGGCGCCCTGATACTCCGCCACCTCCTCGCCCATCAGGAACACCGTGGGATCGCGCCGCATCTCCTCGGCCATGGCGTCGCGCAGGGCCTCGCGCACGGTGATGACCGGCGCGTCCTTGAAGAAGCGGTCCTCGTCGGAGGCGGGCGGCGCCGCCGGAGAGGACGGCGGCGGGGCGGCGGGCAGCGACGGCGCCGTCCCCGTTTCGCCCTTCACGTGCTGGGCGGCGGCGGATTTCGGCGTGCTCTCCTCGGTCCGGGCCTGGGCCTGCTCGGCACTCTCGCCTTCCTGGGTGATGACGGCGATGGGGGTGTTGACGGCCACGCCCTCGGTCCCCTCCTGCACCAGGATGCTGGCCAGGGTTCCTTCGTCCACCGCCTCCACCTCCATGGTGGCCTTGTCGGTCTCGATCTCGGCCAGCACGTCGCCCGCCTTGACCTCGTCGCCCTCCTTCTTCACCCACTTGGCCAGCTTGCCTTCCGTCATGGTCGGCGACAGGGCCGGCATCAGGACCTGCACGGGCATTTCGTTCCCTCCGGATCGGCGACGGGGTCAGGCGTCCACGAGCACGTCCGTCCACAGCTCGGACGGATCGGGCTCGGGGCTCTGGGTGGCGAACTCGGCGGCCTCGGTGACCACCTGCTTGACCTCGCGGTCGATGACCTTCAGGGCGTCCTCGTCGGCGTAGGACTTTTCAAGCAGCTTCGTCTTGAGGTGGTCGATGGGATCGGATTCCGACCGCATCTTGTTCACCTCCTCCTTCGTCCGGTACTTGGCCGGATCGGACATGGAGTGGCCGCGATAGCGGTAGGTCTTCATCTCCAGGATCATCGGCCCCTGGCCGCCGCGCACATGGGCCACCGCCTCGTCGGCGGCTCCCCTCACCTCCAGCACGTCCATGCCGTTCACCTGCCGGCCGGGGATGCCGTAGGCGCTGCCGCGCATGTAGAGTTCGCCGGCGGACGAGCGCGTCTGCGCCGTGCCCATGGCGTACTTGTTGTTCTCGATGACGTAGAGGACCGGCAGGTGCCAGAGGGCGGCCATGTTGAAGGATTCGTAGACCTGACCCTGGTTCACCGCCCCGTCGCCCATGTAGCAGACGGCGATGCCGTCATCCTTGGCGTACTTGTGGGCGAAGGCGAGTCCCGTGCCGATGGGAACCTGGGCGCCGACGATGCCGTGGCCGCCGAAGAACTTCTTCTCGCGGCTGAACATGTGCATGGAGCCGCCCTTGCCCTTGGAATAGCCCCCGCGACGGCCGGTCAGCTCGGCCATCACGCCCTTGGGGTCCATCTGGCAGGCCAGCATGTGGCCATGGTCGCGGTAGCTGGTGATGATGCTGTCGCCGGGCCGCAGCGCGTTCTGGATGCCGACGACGACCGCCTCCTGGCCGATGTAGAGATGGCAGAAGCCGCCGATCAGGCCCATGCCGTACATCTGGCCGGCCTTCTCCTCGAAGCGGCGGATCAGCAGCATCTCGCGGTAGTACTTCAGCAGCTCTTCGGGACCGGGCAGCGTCGCAGCTTCGGGAGCCGCACCCTTGGCGCGGCGCTTGGACATGGCCACAGGCTCCTCCCTCGTGCACGGGGGCGCAGGTGTGGTGATACACCCGGCGGGTTGGAGGTAGAGCTAGCGCCGCCCAACGGGCTTTGCAAGGTGTGTGCGCTGCAATATACTGTTTTTGCAGAGAAAAAGGCAGTTAACCCAAATCCCGTTAATCAATGCCAGATCAGCGGGTTAACGGGACCCGGGCTGCGTGTCCTGCGGCGATTGCGGAGCAGGCCGGCCCGGAAGGAGGATCACGAGATCGTCCGGATGCGTCTTGTTCAACAGCAGGCGCGCCCGTTCCTCCAGCATGTCGGGGTCGAGATTGTCCGGCCGCAGCAGCCGGGCGCGGTGTTCGAGCTGTTCGCGCTCATGGCGCACCTCGGCCAGCACGCGCGACGCCTCCTCCACCTCGCCTTGCAGGTGGGTGAGCGCCACCAGCCCCCGATCCCCCTGGACCGTGTGATAGGCGAAGTAGGCGACCACCGACGCGCCGAGAACCGGCCCGATGATCTGCCGGAAGGCACGGTTGAAGGCGGAGCCGAGGGCGTGCATTGCAATCATGCGGGCATGGAAACACTGCCGCCCGCGCCCGTCAATGCTTCCGCAGATGGACCGCTGTCCGGGGTCATGAAGACCGTCGCCGGTCCACGCAGCCGGCCGGATGCGGCGGAACCGCGTCCCGGAAAGACACGGAAAAGGGGTGGCCGGCGCCGGCCACCCCTCACAACGGGTCGGTTCTGCCTCAGCCGCGCTTCAGCGCCGCCCGGCCGGGGAAGATGCGGGCCCGGCCCAGGCCCTCCTCGATACGAATCAGCTGGTTGTACTTGGCGATCCGGTCGGAGCGGGACAGCGAGCCGGTCTTGATCTGGCCGCAGTTGGTCGCCACCGCCAGATCGGCGATCGTGGAATCCTCCGTCTCGCCCGAGCGGTGCGACATCACGGCCGTGTAGCCGTTGCTCTGGGCGATGCGGACCGCCTCCAGAGTCTCCGTCAGGGACCCGATCTGGTTCACCTTGACCAGGATGGAGTTGGCGATGCCGCGGGAGATGCCCTCGGACAGCCGGGTCGGGTTGGTGACGAACAGGTCGTCGCCGACAAGCTGAACCGACCCGCCGATGGCGTCCGTCAGGGCCTTCCAGCCGTCCCAGTCGTCCTCCGCCATGCCGTCCTCGACGGAGACGATCGGATAGCGGCCGACCAGATCCTGCCAGTAGGCGACCATGCCGGCGGCGTCCAGGCTCTTGCCTTCGCCGGCCAGCTCGTAGCGGCCGTTCCGGTAGAACTCGGTGGAGGCGGCATCGAGCGCCAGCAGCACATCCTCGCCCGGGCGGTAGCCGGCGGCCTCGACGGCCTTCATGATGAAGCCCAGAGCCTCGTCGGTGGACTTCAGGTTCGGCGCGAAGCCGCCCTCGTCGCCGACGGCGGTGTTGTGGCCGGCATCCTTCAGCTTCTTCTTCAGGGCGTGGAAGATCTCGGCGCCCATGCGGATGCTGTCGGCGCAGGTCTCCGCCCCGACCGGCATCACCATGAATTCCTGGATGTCGATCGGGTTGTCGGCATGGGCGCCGCCGTTGATGATGTTCATCATCGGCACCGGCAGGGTGCGGGCGTTGGTGCCGCCGACATAGCGGTAGAGCGGCTGGTCCAGCTCATCCGCCGCGGCCTTGGCCACCGCAAGGCTGACGCCCAGGATCGCGTTGGCACCGAGGCGGTTCTTGTTGGGCGTGCCGTCCAGCTCGATCATGATGGAATCGATGGCGACCTGCTCGGTCGCCTCCAGCCCCGACAGGGTGTCGAAGATCTCGCCGTTCACGGACTCGACGGCGCGCAGGACGCCCTTGCCGCCGTAGCGCGCCTTGTCGCCGTCGCGCAGTTCCACCGCCTCATGGGCGCCCGTGGACGCGCCGGACGGCACGGCAGCCCGGCCGAAAGCCCCGGACTCCAGCCTCACCTCCACCTCGACGGTGGGATTGCCACGGCTGTCCAGGATCTCGCGGGCATGGATGTCGATGATGGCGGACATGGGCCCCTTCTCCTCGTGACGCGCACCGGAATCGGCGCGGAACGGATCAACGGGATAGCGGGTGCCGCGCCCCCCCGCAAGGGGACTGGTCGGCTAATACGGCCGCACTGCCCTGCATTCGGACGGCATCCGCCGGGGCCGCCCGCCCCCGTGGATGCCGAGCCGGGCCGGTCAGGCCGGTTCCGCTCCGATGTCCTTGAAGGAGATCGGACGGTCGATGGTCCGCCGGGCGCCGCGGGTCCCCAGGTAGAAGTCCGTCAGCGCCGCGAGATCGGCAGCGATGTCGCTGGACATCCGCATCAGCGGCCCGAAACGGACACGGCGCCGCCCGTAGTCGAGCGCGCAGGGGAGAACCGGAATGTCGGCCGCCCGGGCGATACGCCAGAAGCCGTTCTTCCAGTGCTCGCTCGCGGTCCGCGACCCGTCCGGGGCGATGGCCATGGTCAGCTTGTCGGCCTGCCGGAACTTCTCCGCCATCTGGCCGACGACGCCGCCGGCACGACGACGGTCGATGCCGAACACGCCGCACCAGCGCATGATCGGGGCCAGCGGCCCCCGCATCAGCGTGTGTTTGGCCATGATCTTGACGTCGATGGCGAGCGCGAGCGCCGCGCTCATCACGACGAGGAAGTCCCAGTTGGACGTGTGCGGGGCACCGATGATGATGAACTTCGGTGCATCGGGCACCTCGCCCTCGAACTGCCAGCCGCCCAGGCGCATCGCCGTGCGGCCGAGCCAACGGGAAAACGGCGTGCCACGGCGCGGAACGGCGGAACCGATGGAGGGGATCTGCACGGACGGTACTTTCGGGTCCTTGGGTTGAGCAGGAAGAGGGAATATCAGAACCGGACAGGGGCCGCCTTGGCAATGCGGTCGAGCGCCACCATGACCTCAAGGATGGATTCCAGTTCCGAAACCGGCACCATGTTGGGACCGTCGCTCGGGGCGTGATCAGGGTCCTGGTGCGTTTCCATGAAGACGGCAGCCACGCCGATGGCGACCGCGGCCCGTGCCAGCACGGGTACGAATTCGCGCTGGCCGCCGCTGCTCGTCCCCTGCCCGCCCGGCTGCTGCACGCTGTGGGTGGCGTCGAAGACGACGGGGTAGCCGGTGGCCGCCATGATCGGCAGCGAGCGCATGTCGCTGACCAGGGTGTTGTAGCCGAAGCTGGCGCCGCGCTCGCACAGGAGGATGTTGTCGTTGCCCGTGCTGGCGATCTTCGCCGCCACGTTCTTCATGTCCCACGGCGCCAGGAACTGGCCCTTCTTCACGTTGACCGGCCGGCCGGTTTCGCCGGCTGCCAGCAGCAGGTCGGTCTGGCGGCAGAGGAAGGCGGGGATCTGGAGCACGTCCACCACCTCGGCCACCGCGGCGCACTGCTCGGGCGCGTGAACGTCGGTCAGCACGGGGATGCCGAACGTTTCCCGCACCTCGGCCAGGATGGGCAGGCTCTTCTCCATCCCCAGCCCGCGGGCGGTGCTGACGGAGGTGCGGTTCGCCTTGTCGAAGCTGGTCTTGTAGATCAGCCCGATGCCCAGCCGGCGGGTGATCTCCACCAGAGCACCGCTCATTTCCAGCGCGTGCTGGCGGGATTCGAGCTGGCACGGCCCGGCGATCAGCGTGAACGGCCGGTCGTTGGCGACCGTGAGATCGCGGACGGCGACGGTGCGGGGCGCAACCATGTCTCCAGGCCTTCCCTTGATAGCGGTTGCCTCAAGCGTCCGTCCGGCCGTTCCGACGGCCGGACGGTACCGCGTCAGACCAGCCGGCTCTGCTCGATGGCCGCGCGGATGAAACTGGTGAACAGCGGGTGCGGCTCGAACGGCTTGGACTTCAGCTCCGGATGGAACTGCACGCCGATGTACCAGGGATGCGTCGGCAGCTCGACGATCTCCGGCAGCACGCCGTCGGGAGACAGGCCGGAGAACGTCAGGCCCACCGCCTCCAGCTTGTCCCGGAAGTTGATGTTGACCTCGTAGCGGTGGCGATGCCGCTCCTGGATGAAGTCGGCGCCGTAGATGTCGCGGACCTTGGTCCCCGGCAGCAGGTGGCAGTCGTAGCTGCCCAGCCGCATGGTGCCGCCCAGGTCGCCGCCGGCCGCCCGCTTCTCAAGCTGGTTGCCGCGGCTCCACTCGGTCATCAGACCGACGACGGCCGGATCGGGATGGCCGAACTCCGAGGAGCCGGCATTCTCCAGGCCGGCGAGGTGCCGCGTCGCCTCGATCACCGCCATCTGCATGCCGAAGCAGATGCCGAAATAGGGAATGCCGCGCTCCCGCGCGAACTGGGCCGCCTTGATCTTGCCTTCCGTCCCGCGCTCGCCGAAGCCGCCCGGCACCAGGATGCCGTGGACCCCTTCCAGCCGGTGGATGGCGCCGTCGGTCTCGAAGATCTCGGCGTCGATCCAGTCGAGCTTGACCTTCACGTTGTTGGCGATGCCGCCGTGGGTCAGCGCCTCGCCCAGCGACTTGTAGGCGTCCAGCAGGCTGGTGTACTTGCCGACGACGGCGATCGTGACCTCACCCTCCGGATGGCGGACGCGGGAGACGATCTCCTGCCAGCGGCTGAGATCCGGCTCGCCCCCGACCGGCATCCCGAAGAACTTCAGCACCTGCGTGTCGAAGCCCTGCTCGTGATAGCTGATCGGCACCTGGTAGATGGTGTCCACGTCCAGCGCCGCGATCACCGCTTCCTGCTTGATGTTGCAGAAGAGCGCGATCTTCCGCCGCTCGTTGTCGGGGATCGGCCGGTCGGCGCGGCAGAGCAGGATCTGCGGCTGGATGCCGACGCTCAGCAGTTCCTTCACGGAATGCTGCGTCGGCTTCGTCTTCAGCTCGCCGGCCGCGGGGATGTAGGGCAGCAGGGTGACATGGGTGAACAGCGCCCGGTCCGGCCCCAGCTCGTTGCCGAGCTGGCGGATGGCCTCCAGGAAGGGCAGGCTCTCGATGTCGCCGACGGTGCCGCCGACCTCGACCAGACAGAAATCCTCGTCCGTCAGGTCCGCCTGGACGAACTCCTTGATGGCGTCGGTGATGTGCGGGATCACCTGCACCGTGGCGCCCAGATAGTCGCCGCGGCGCTCCTTGGCGATGACGTTCGAGTAGATGCGCCCGGTCGTGATGTTGTCGCTCTGGCGCGTCGGCACGCCCGTGAAGCGCTCATAGTGCCCGAGGTCGAGGTCGGTCTCGGCACCGTCGTCGGTGACGTAGACCTCGCCGTGCTGGTACGGGCTCATCGTGCCCGGATCGACGTTCAGGTAGGGGTCCAGCTTCCGCAGGCGGACCTTGAAGCCGCGGGCCTGGAGCAACGCCCCCAGGGCGGCCGAGGCGAGGCCCTTGCCGAGGGAAGACACAACGCCGCCGGTGATGAAGATAAAGCGCGTCATGGAAGCCTAGTCTAGCTCGATCGGAAATCCCGGGCCACGGCGCCTGATCAGCCGCCATGCCCCCCAATGGAAAGAGGCGGCATTTCCGCCGCCTCTTCGTCTCAGCCGGTTGTCCGGGCTTACTGGCCGACAGGGACCGTCGGCTGCGCCGGCTGGGCCGGAGGCTGCTCGGGCGCCGGGGCGGGCACTGCGGGAGCCTCCTGCTGCACGCCGGGCGCCGTGCGGTCGAAGATCGACTCGGCCGGGCCGGTGGCGCCGGTCATCGCGGCCAGCACGAGGCTGGTGGTGAAGAAGCAGGCGGCGAGGATCGCCGTCGTCCGGGTCAGCAGATTGGCGCTGCCCCGCGTCGTCATGAGACCGCCCATGGTGCCGCCACCGATGCCCAGTCCGCCGCCTTCCGACTTCTGGATGAGGACGACGCCGACCAGCGACACGGCGATCAGCAGATGGACGACAAGAACCACCTTTTCCATGGGAACTGTCCTTCGCAACGAACGGAGCACCGGAACGCTGCACGCCCGGAAGCGGCAGGAAGCCGGTGCTCTCGGCCGCAGTGTTTACAGTCTGTCCGCGTCCCGCGCCAGCCCGAATGTGCTATCGGACGGACAGGGCGATCTGCCAGAAATCGTCCGCCTTCAGGCTGGCGCCACCGACCAGACCACCGTCCACATCGGCCACGGCCATGATTTCGGCGGCGTTTCCGGGCTTCATCGAACCGCCATACAAGATGCGCACGGAATCGGGGCTGGCAACCAGCCCGTGGAGCCGACGGCGGATCATGCCGTGCATGGCCGCTATGTCGGCGACCGTCGGGGTCCGCCCGGTGCCGATCGCCCAGACGGGCTCGTAGGCGATGACCGTGTCGACCGCGTCAGCACCCTGCGGGATCGACCCTTCGAGCTGGCGGGCGACGACAGCCTCGGCCTCGCCCGCATCGCGCTCGGCCTCCGTCTCACCGACGCAGATGATGGCGGTCAGGCCCGCCTTGTGCGCCGCTGCGGCCTTGGCGCGCACGGCGGCGTCGTCCTCCCCGTGGTCGTGGCGGCGCTCGGAATGGCCGACGATGACGTGGCTGCACCCGATGTCCGCCAGCATCCAGGCGCTGACGTCGCCCGTGTGGGCGCCCTTCTCCGCCGCATGGCAGTCCTGGCCGCCCAGGGCGATCCCGCTCCCGGCCAGGGCCTCGCCGACGGCGTGAAGAAGTGTCGCAGGCGGACAGACCAGCAGATCGAAACCTGCCGACCCGGCCGCCGCGAGCCGCCCGGCCAGATCCCGGGCCAGGGCGGTTCCGTCGGCGCGCAGGCCGTTCATCTTCCAGTTTCCGGCGATCAACGGGCGGCGGTCGGGCATGGTCGTTTCTCCTGGCTGGCGCACTTGAGACGGCGCTCTGCGGGTTGGCTGCCGGATCGGCATGTCGCGCCATCCCGTTTAACAGCCGCGGATACGCTTTTCCACCCGCGGGAATGCGGCGGCTGGCGGGCTTGCCGGGCCGGTGACCGGCTTCTATGATGCGCGGCCTTCGGCGACCCCAGGGTTGCCGCATTTCCTCGGCCCGATGACGGCCCCTCTCGAGATCGCAAAAGCTCCCGATGCTCCAAGCAATCCGCAGCACCGCCGGCTCCTGGATCGCCAAGATCCTGTTCATCCTCCTGATCGCGAGCTTCGCGGTCTGGGGCATTGGCGACTTCACGCGCGGCCTCGGCCGCCATGTCGCGGAGGTGGGCGATGTCCAGATCACCCCGCAGGAGCTGGATCAGGAATTCCGCGATGAGGTGACCCGGCTGCGCCGGGTCATGGGAGCGGACCTGACGGCAGAACAGGCCCGCGCCTTCGGCCTGCTGGAACGGACGCTGCAACAGATGGTGCAGCGCACCCTGGTCAGCCTCGCCGGTCAGGACAAGGGGCTCATGCCCAGCGACGCGATGGTGGCCGACGAGATCCGCCGCGTCCCCGTCTTCCACAACCAGCTCGGCCAGTTCGACCCCGACCTGATGCGGGCGTTGCTGCGCCAGAACGGCATGACCGAACAGGGCCTCGTCGAGCAGGTCCGGGCCGACATGGCCCGCGGACAGCTCCTGGGCTCCGTCAGCATCGGCGCCATTCTCCCGACGACCCTGGCGGAGACGCTCTTCCGCTTCCGCAACGAGAAGCGGGTGGCCGATCTCATCACCGTTCCGGCCACCGCCATGCCGGAACCGGCGGCGCCGGATGCTTCCGTCCTGGCGCAGTACCACCAGGACCGCGCCGTGCGCTACACGGCCCCGGAGTACCGCAGCCTGACCGTCGCCAAGCTGACTGCTGAGGCCATTGCCGGCGACATCACGGTCAGCGACGCCGACATCGAGCAGGCCTACAGCGCCCGCGCCAGCGAATTCGTCGCCCCGGAACGGCGTGCCGTCGTGCAGGCCGTGCTGCCGGACGAGGCGGCGGCCAAGTCGGTCGCCGATGCCGTGGCCGGCGGTGCCTCTCTGGAGCAGGCCGCGAAAGCGGCCGCCGCCGAGGCCATCGATCTGGGCGAGGTGACCCGCGACCAGCTCCTGCCGGAACTGGTGGAGCCGGTCTTCGGTCTGTCCCAGGGCGCCATCTCGGCCCCGGTCGAATCCACCCTGGGCTGGCATGTCCTGACCGTCCGCGGCATCACCCCGGGTCATGAGCGTCCGCTTGCCGAGGTGCGCGACCAGGTGGTCGCCGATCTGCGCAAGGAGCGCGCGCTGGACCGGCTCTACGAGGTGGCGAACCAGATGGACGACGATCTCGCCGGCGGCGCCACGCTGGAAGAGGCGGCGCAGCGCGCCGGGGCGGAGATCGTCCGCATCGAGGCCGTGGACAGCCGCGGCACGACACCCGCCGGCACCCCGGTCCAGGATGTTCCCGCCCTGCCGCAGGTGCTGGAGACGGCGTTCGCGCTGCCGTCGGGTGAGACCGGCCATATGACAGAGACGGATGCTCAGGGCTATTTCGCCGTCCGCGTGGACGGTGTGCAGCCCGCGGCGCTCAAACCTCTGGAGACGATCCGGGAGCGGGTCCTGGCCGACTGGACGGCGGAGCAGCGCGCCGCCGCCGCCCGCACGAAGGCGGACGAACTGGCCGCGAAGCTCCGCGAAGGCGCCGACCCGGCCCGGCTCGCGGCCACGGTGCCAGGCGCGACCCATGCACGCAGCGAGCCCTTCACCCGCCGTCCCGAGGCGGCGGCCCTTCCCGCTTCCCTGGTCGAAGAGCTGTTCGGTGCGCAGCCGGGGGGCGTCGCCGTTGCCGACGGCCGCGAGGGGCCGGTGGCTGCCCGGCTGGTCGAGATCATCCCGGCCGTGCCCGATGCGGCCGGCGTCAAGGTCATCCGCGACACCACGGAGGCCACGCTGGCGGACGATCTGGTCACCCAGTATGTCGGCGGCCTGCAGCGCCAGTTCCCGGTCAGCGTGAACCGCGGCCTGATCGACAGCCTCTACCGTCCGGAGTAACCGACCGTGCGCGTCTTTCCGGAAGCGGACGCCTTCGCCGAAACCTACCGGCAGGGCACCTCCCAGGTCGTCTGGACCCGTCTGGTCAGCGACCTGGACACCCCTGTGTCAGCGATGATGAAGCTGTCGCAGGGCAGGCCGAACGCCTTTCTGCTGGAATCGGTGACCGGCGGGTCGGTCCGGGGGCGCTATTCCCTGATCGGTCTGAAGCCGGACCTGATGTGGCGCAGCAAGGGTGACCGTGCCGAGGTGAACCGCCGCTTCGCGGAGGCCCCTGAAGCGTTCGAGCCCTGTCCCGAGCCGCCCCTGAAGGCGCTGGCAGCCCTTCTGGAGGAAAGCCGGATCGCGCTGCCGGCCAGCCTGCCGCCCATGTCGGCGGGCCTGTTCGGCTATCTCGGCTACGACATGGTCCGGCTGATGGAGCGTCTGCCGGACGCCAATCCGGACGAGCTGGGGCTGGACGACGCGATCCTCATCCGCCCGACCGTGATGGCGATCTTCGACGGCATCGAGAATGTCATCACCGTGGTGACGCCCGTGCGCAAGGAGCCGGGCATCGACGCGGATGTGGCCTACCGCCGGGCGACGGAGCGGCTGGCCGAGGCGGTCGCCGACCTGGAGGGGCCGGTGCCCGCGGCGCTCGGGACGGACCTCGACCTCCAGCCCCTGCCGGAGCCTGCCTCCAACACCAGCCGCGCCGAGTACCATGCGCTGGTGGAGCGAGCGAAGGAGTACATCCGGGCCGGCGACATCTTCCAGGTCGTGCCGAGCCAGCGGTTCTCCGTGCCGTTCAGCCTGCCGCCGTTCGCGCTCTACCGCGCGCTGCGCCGGCTGAACCCCTCCCCCTTCCTGTTCTTCCTGGATTTCGGCCATGTCTCCGTCGTCGGATCCAGTCCGGAGATCCTGGTCCGGCTGCGCGACAACACGGTGACCATCCGGCCCATCGCCGGCACCCGCCGGCGCGGCAAGGATGCGGCCGAGGACAAGGAGCTGGCGGCCGATCTGCTGTCGGACCCGAAGGAACTGGCCGAGCATCTGATGCTGCTGGATCTCGGCCGCAACGATGTCGGCCGCGTGGCGCAGGTCGGCACGGTGAAGGTGACGGAACGCTTCACCATCGAGTACTACAGCCACGTCATGCACATCGTCTCCAACGTCGAAGGTCAGGTGGCCCCCACCTTCACGGCCATCGACGCCCTGATCGCGGGCTTTCCCGCCGGCACCGTGTCCGGCGCGCCCAAGATCCGCGCCATGGAGATCATCGACGAGCTGGAGAAGACCCGCCGCGGTATCTATGGCGGCTGCATCGGCTATTTCGCCGCCAACGGCACGATGGATACCTGCATCGCCCTGCGCACTGCCGTGATCAAGGACGGGATGATGTACGTGCAGGCCGGCGGCGGGGTCGTCGCGGACAGCGACCCCGAAGCCGAGTACCAGGAGACGGTGAACAAGTCGAAAGCGCTGTTCAAGGCGGCGGAAGAGGCGATGCGCTTCGCCGCAGAACGCCGTCAGGCGGCGGCCGCCGATCTGTGACCGGGGCAGCGGGCGGGTGATGCGCACCCGCCCCGTCCGCCCGGCGGCTCCGCTTCAGGCGGCTCCCCTTCAGACGGTTCCCTTGAAGTCGAAGCCGGCAGCCTCGATGGCGGACCGCACCTCCGCCTCGGACACCTGCCCCTCCACGGACACCGTGCCGGCGGTCAGATCGACCAGCGCCCGGGTGGCGCCGGTCTGTGTCTCGATCGCGCGCGATACCGAATTGGCGCAGCCCTGGCAGGTCATGCCCTCGACCCGGTAGATGGCAGCCATGGTTGTCTCCTTCTCATCTGCGGAAGTGGTCGGTTGAGGGGGCGGACGGTGCCCGCTCCGTCGCCGTTTCAGGACTCCGATGGTCCGGTCCGCACCACGGCGCTCAACGGAACAAGCTGGAATCCCTTGCCGGCCAGCGTCGGCAGCCAACGCGCCAGCGCCTCGGTCGTTACATCGTGCGGGTGGCCGATGGCGATGGCCAGCCCCTGCCGGCGGGCCGTGGCTTCGACCTTCTCCAGCGCGGCAGAGACGGCGGCCGGGGTCTGCACATGATCCAGGAAGACGTCCCGGCTGGCACTGGGGACATGTCGGCGCACCGCCTCGTCGCGCAGCCGGCTGTCTGCGGTTGTCCGGCTGTCCAGCACCAGCAGGCCCCGCCGCGCCAGTTCCTCGACCACGACGGCCGACGCGGCGGCATCCGCCGTGAAGCGGCTGCCCATGTGGTTGTTGATGCCGACATAGCCGCTGAAGGCGTCCAGATTGGTCCGCAGGCGGCTGCGGATCTCCTCGGGACTCTGCCGCACCAGCAGCGCGTTCGGCCCTGGATCGCCACTGCCCGCCGGCTCCATCGGCATGTGGACGATCAGTTCATGCCCTCGCTGGTGCGCCTGCCGCGTCTGGATCGGCAGGTCGCGGGCATAGGGCAGCCAGGCCAGGGTCAACGGCCCGGGAAGGGCGACGACCCGGCCGCTGCGACGGTGGTCCAGCCCCATGTCGTCGATCACGATGACGATGCGGGGGCGCCCCTCGGCGGGCGGCGTCGGCACGGCATTGCGCTGCCATGCCGGCACGCCCCCGGGCGCCGGGGGGGGCAGCGTCGGGCCGCGGCGGTGCGGGCGGCGGCAGAAGGGCGACCCTGGGCCACCGGCGGGTGGGCCGGCGTTACGGCCGCTGCCGGCGGCAATGCGGCGGCCTGCCGGACCGGGGCCGGCGTCGCTGCCTGGCGGGGCGGTGATGGTTGCGCGACAGGCGGTGCGGCCGGTGGCGGCGCCAGCGGTGCGGACGGCAGGGCCGGCCGGACGGACGGCAGCGGTTCGGCCTCCTCCGTGGGGACCGCCTCGGCCATGCCCGACTCGTCCAGTTCCTCCGTCACCCCGTCGGGCAGCGGCGGCGGTGACAGGGTGACCCCGACCACGAGACCGAGGACAAGGACGAGCGCCATGGCCGCAAGACCGGGCGCCCAACGGGACCGCCGCAGCCTCTGCCAGAGGGGAACGGGTTTCGCGCGCCCCTTCCGACGCGGGCGTGAAGGGGAACGCCTTGGTTCGGGCATGGTCGATCAGCCGTGGCAGCGGGAACCGGACAGGGTGTCGAGGATCGGACAGTCGGGCCGCCCGTCCCCCTGGCACCGTTCTACCAGATCGCCGAGCGTCCGGCGCAGGCTTTGCAGGTCCGCGATGCGGGCGTCGATCTCCGCCATGTGCTGCTGGGCGAGCGCCCGCACGTCGGCGGAGGCGCGCGCCCGGTCACGCCAGAGTTCCAGCAGCCCGGCCACTTCCTTCATGGAAAACCCGAGAGCCCGCGCGCGGCTGATGAACAGCAGGGTGCGGACATCGGTGTCGTCGTAATCGCGGTAGCCGTTCTCCCCGCGCCCCGCGGCGTCGATCAGGCCCACGCTCTCGTAATAGCGGATCGTCCTGGCCGGAACGCCCGACCGGGCGGCTGCGTCCCCGATTCTCATCGACCGGCCCCTCCGGCGTGACAGGCCGCGCGCTGGAAATCCCCCGGTGCAGGCTGTACGGTACGTGCCCGCGTCCCGCTCCCGGCTCTTCCGCAGAATCCGACCATGCTGCTGCTCATCGACAACTATGACAGTTTCACCTGGAACCTGGTCCATTATCTCGGCGAGCTGGGGGCCGAGGTCGAGGTGCGTCGCAACGACGCGCTGACGGCCGAAGAGGCCCTGGCGATGCGGCCGGAGGCGGTGGTTCTCTCGCCCGGCCCCTGCGACCCTGACAAGGCCGGCATCTGCCTGCCCATGATCCATCTGGCGGCGCAGGCGCGCCTGCCGCTCCTGGGGGTCTGCCTGGGGCATCAGGCGATCGGTCAGGCCTTCGGCGGCAAGGTGGTGCGGGCGCCGGAACCGATGCACGGCAAGATGGGCAGCGTGCGCCATGCGGGCGCCGGACTGATGCGGGGGCTGCCCAGCCCGTTCCAGGCCACGCGCTACCATTCCCTGATCGTCGAGCGCGAGAGCCTGCCGGACTGCCTTGAGGTCACGGCGGAGCTGGAGGACGGGATGATCATGGCGCTGTCCCACCGCGACCTGCCGATCCACGGGGTCCAGTTCCATCCCGAGAGCATCGCCTCGGAGCACGGGCACAGGATTCTCGACAACTTCCTGGACATCGCCCGCGGCGGCCGCAACGTGCCGAGCCGCGTCCCCGGCGAAGCGGCCTGAGCGGGGGAGCGATGAACGCCGAACGCACCCCGGGCGACATGCCCGACTTCAAGAGCCTGCTGGCGAAGGTGGCCACGGGCGCCGCCCTCAGCGAGACCGAGGCGGAGACGGCCTTCGACATCATCATGGCCGGCAACGCCACGCCGGCCCAGATGGGTGGTTTCCTGATGGCCCTGCGGGTCCGCGGCGAGACGGTGGACGAGATCACGGGCGCCGCCCGGATCATCCGCTCCCGCCTCGTCCCGGTGGAGGGGCCGGAAGGACTGATCGACACCTGCGGCACCGGGGGCGACGCCGCCGGCACCTACAACATCTCCACCGCCGTCGCCCTGGTGGTGGCCGGCTGCGGCGTGCCCGTCGCCAAGCACGGCAACCGTGCCATCTCCTCCCGCTCCGGCGCCGCGGACGTGCTGGCCGCCCTGGGCGTGAACGTGGAGGCGGAGTTCGATCTGGTCCACAAGGCCCTGTGGGAAGCGGGCATCGCCTTCATGATGGCACCGCGCCACCACACCGCCATGCGCAATGTCGGCCCGACGCGGGTCGAACTGGGCACCCGCACCATCTTCAACCTGATGGGGCCCCTGTCCAACCCGGCCCACGCCCGGCGCCAGCTTCTGGGCGTCTATGCCCGGACCTGGGTCGAGCCGATCGCGCAGGTCCTGCTCCGCCTGGGATCGGAGAGTGCCTGGGTCGTGCATGGCAGCGACGGGCTGGACGAGATCACGACGACCGGCCCGACCTACGTGGCGGAACTGCGCGACGGCCGCATCCGCACCTTCGAGGTCACGCCCGAAGAGGCCGGCCTGCCCCGGGCCAGCCTGCACGACCTGCACGGCGGCGATCCGGAAACGAACGCCGCCGCCCTGCGCTCCGTGCTGGGCGGGGCCCATGGCCCCTACCGCGACATCGTCCTGCTGAACGCCGCCGGCGCCCTGGTCGTCGCCGGTGCGGTCCCCGACCTCCGCTCCGGGGTGCGGCATGCGGCCGGCTGCATCGACGAAGGCCGCGCCATGGCGACCCTGGACCGGCTCGTCGCCATCACGAACGGGAGCACCGCGGCATGAGCGCGGACGTGCTGGCGCGCATCTGCGCCGACAAGCGGGAGCATGTGGCCCGGTGCCGGCGCGACCGGCCGCTCGCGGCGGTGGAGGCGGCGGCCCGTGCCGCCCCGGCACCGCGCGGCTTCGCCCGAGCCCTGGACGCCGCGGTCGCGGCGGGCCGCCACGGCCTGATCGCGGAGATCAAGAAGGCCAGCCCCAGCAAGGGTCTGATCCGGCCGGACTTCGACCCGCCCGCCCTTGCACGGGCCTATCTCGTCGGTGGGGCTACCTGTCTGTCGGTCCTGACCGACATCCCCTATTTCCAGGGCGACGACCGCTATCTTGAGGCGGCGCGGGCGGCGGTGCCGCTTCCCGCACTGCGCAAGGACTTCATGCTGGAGCCCTACCAGATCGTGGAGAGCCGGGCACTGGGCGCCGACTGCATCCTGCTGATCATGGCCGCGCTGGACGACGGGCAGGCGGCGGAACTGTACGCCGCCGCCATCCATTACGGCATGGACGTGCTGGTCGAGGTCCATGACGAGGCGGAGATGGAACGGGCACTGGCCCTGCCGGGCGGCCTGCTGGGCGTGAACAACCGCAACCTGAAGACCCTGGCCGTGGATCTGGCGACGACCGAGGGGCTCGCCGCCATGGTGCCGCCCGGCCGGGCACTGGTGGCGGAGAGCGGCATCTACGGTCCCGCCGACATCGCCCGGCTGGCCGCGGTCGGCGCCCGCCGCTTCCTGGTCGGCGAGTCCCTGATGCGGCAGGCGGACGTGACGGCCGCCACGCGCGCCCTGCTCACCCCCGCCCCGGCCACCGCGGCCTGACCCCGTGGGCACCGGCGATCCCGGGGGCGCCCCCCGGCTGACCCATTTCGACGAACACGGCAACGCCGCCATGGTGGACGTCTCCGCCAAGGCGGAGACGGAGCGCGTGGCGACGGCCGAGGCCCTGGTCAGCATGCGGCCCGAGACCTTCGCCCTGATCGAGTCCGGCGGCATCGCCAAGGGCGACGTTCTGGGGGTGGCGCGCATCGCCGGCATCATGGCGGCCAAGCGCACGGCCGACCTGATCCCGCTCTGTCACCCGCTGGCCCTGTCCAGGGTGGCGGTGGACTTCGCCCTGCTGCCGGACCGTCCCGCCGTCCGCATCGAGGCGACGGTGACGCTGAAAGGCCGGACCGGCGTGGAGATGGAGGCGCTGACCGCCGTCAGCGTCGCGGCGCTGACGCTCTACGACATGTGCAAGGCCGTGGACCGCGGCATGACCATCGGCGGCATCCGCCTGCTCCACAAATCGGGCGGCAAGAGCGGCACCTACCGGGCCGGGGACGAGGCATGATCCCCGTCGCCGAGGCCCGCGGGCGCATCCTAGACGGCGTCGCCCCGCTGCCTGCCGAGGTGGTGGGGATCGGGCAGGCCCTGGGGCGGGTGCTGGCGGCCGACGTGGCGGCCCGCCTGACCCAGCCGCCGGCCGATGTCTCGGCCATGGACGGCTGGGCCGTGCGGGCGGCGGACCTTGATCCCCTGCCCGCGAGCCTGCGCCGGATCGGGGAAGCGCCGGCAGGCCATCCCTTCCCCGGCACGGTCGGACCGGGCGAGGCGGTCCGGATCTTCACCGGCGCGGTGATGCCGGCGGGAGCGGACACGGTCGTGTTGCAGGAGGACTGCGACGAGGCCGGCGGTGCCGTCACCGTGCGCGAGGGCGGCGGCCGGGGCCGCTGGGTGCGGCCCGCGGGGCTGGACTTCCGCACGGGAGAGGTCGGACTGGTCGCCGGCCGACGTTTGACGGTGCGCGACGTGGCTCTGGCCGCCGCGATGAACGTCCCCTGGCTGACGGTGCGGCGGCGTCCAAGGGTGGCGATCCTCGCCACGGGCGACGAGGTGGTGATGCCCGGCGATCCGGTGGGGCCGGGCTGCATCGTCAGTTCCAACGGGCTGGCCCTGGCTGCCCTGGTCGAACGGGAGGGCGGGCTGCCCGTCACCCTGGGCATCGCCCCGGACGATCCTGCCGCCCTTGCCGGCCATCTGGCCGCGGCGGCGGGCTGCGACCTGCTGGTGACGACGGGCGGTGCCTCCGTCGGGGAGCACGACCTGATGCGGCAGGCGCTGGCCGCACCGGGGACGCGGCTCGACTTCTGGAAGGTCGCCATGCGGCCGGGCAAGCCCCTGCTGTCCGGCCGGGTGGGCGACGTCCCCGTGCTGGGCCTGCCGGGTAATCCGGTCTCGACCCTGGTCTGCGCCCTGGTCTTCCTGCGGCCGCTGCTGCGCCTCCTCCAGGGTCTGCCGCCGGACGACGGGCCTGCCCCTCTCGCCCGACTCGCAGCGCCCCTGGCCGCCAATGACCGCCGCCAGGACTATCTGCGCGCCGGGCTGGAGCGGGCGGCGGACGGCAGCCTGCTGGCGGGCGCCTTTCCGAAGCAGGACAGTTCCATGCTCTCCGCCCTGGCGGCGGCGGACTGCCTGATCGTGCGCCCGCCGCTCGCGCCCGCGGCCCCCGCCGGCACCGAGGTCGAGATCATCCCGCTGGACGGTTTCTGAGCTTTTCCGGGCATTCCACGGACCAGGGCGGATGTGCGTCGGCAGGGATGCTTGCGCGGGACCATCGGGCGTTGTTCGAGGAGTTCCTGAAGCTTCCCGGCGGCCTGCCGAGCCACGACACGTTCTCCCGGGTTTTGAGGACATCGGCTGAGGCTCTTGATCAAGGGCCCCGATCCTGCCGCATCCAGCCCGCGGGCGCATCATCCACACGGGTCATGCGACCGGTCGGCCGGCCGCGGATCGGGAATGAAAGTGCTGCTTCGATTCCGGATGCGGCCGACAGCCACGTTCATCATCAAACCCGGAACCTTGAGAAGATGCCCTAAGTTCCTGATCAAGGTCAGAGTTTTACCTATAGCGGCAGCCGGCGGTTCAGTTCCCATGGAGAAAGCCGGCCCCAGAGAGACGAAATGGCAAGAGAGGGGGCGCCACCGAAAGCGCACAACTTCTGCCGGGAGCCTGAACTGTTCTGATATATCGGGTTTATTTTGGAAGCGAGGCGCTGAGCAGCGCGTCTACTTCAAAAATAGTGGCGGAGGGAAGGAAGCCTGAGCCAAACATTCTCCAGATTCGTGTCTGATATCGGCGACGGTTCTGAAACCGCCGGTCCTGCCGCGCGCACCTCCCAACGAATTTGTCGCCATACCGGCGGCTCTCGGCTATGCTGTGACCAGTTTCATGACCATACGCGAGGCTGCCATGGTCACGGTCAATTTGGCTCAGGCGAAGGCGCATTTGAGTGAGCTATTGGACAAGGTCGAGGCCGGCGAGGAAGTGGTCATAACCCGCCGTGGCCGTGCTGTTGCCCATATCCGTCCCGCCACCCGTCTGAAGCACCCGCTCCGCCTGGACGACCTCGCTGCCTTTCGCGCCACCATGCCGCGACTGCGCCGGCCCAGCGCCGAGTTGCTGCGTGAGGCGCGAGATGAAGGGCTGTGAGGCGGACACGGGGAATGCTCTATTTCGACACCAGCTTTCTCGTGCCGCTCCTCCTCCCAGAGCCGATCAGCGACAAGATCACGGAGTTTGTCCGTGGGTTGCCGGCCGATCAACTCACCGTCAGCCATTGGACAAGGGTCGAGTTCTCTTCGCTCATCGCCCGGGAAGTCCGAATGGGGGGATTGGATGCCCAAGCCGCCGCGCAGATCAATGCCCGATTCGAGACCATGGTGGACGAATCCTTTGCCGTGGTCCTGCCGAACGCCGACGACTTCGATCTGGCGAAGGAATTCCTTAGAAACTTCAAAACTGGGCTGCGGGCTGAGGACGCCCTCCATCTGGCCATTGCCCGGAACCATCATGCCATGACCTTCTATAGCCTTGACAAAGCGCTGCTCAAGGCCGGTCTTTTTCTCGGATTGCCTGTCACAGCAGGAGTAAGCCTTCCGGAGTACGGGCAATGACGGGGTGCTGCGCCGAATGAATCTGACCGCCTATCACAGCAAGTATCTCGCCCATGAACTGACCCGGCGTTTCCCGTCCGACAGCGATGAGAAGCTCGCCGGCGCGGTCGCTAGGGCGCAAGTCGACCTCAATCCGCATCAGGTGGATGCAGCGCTCTTTGCCTTTCGATCTCCCCTCTCGAAAGGAGCCGTCCTGGCCGACGAAGTTGGTCTCGGCAAGACCATTGAGGCCGGCTTGGTGATTTCGCAGAAATGGGCCGAACGCAAGCGACGGATCCTCGTCATTGCACCGTCCAATCTGCGCAAGCAATGGCACCAGGAGCTGAAAGAAAAATTCTTTTTGCCTTGCGCAATTCTGGAAGCAGGCTCCTACAAAGAAGCCATGAAGGCAGGGAACGTCCACCCATTTGAAATCAAAGACACTATCGTTATTTGCTCATACCAGTTCGCCCGTAACAAGGCAGCAGATGTTCAGGCTGCGCCTTGGGATTTGGTCGTCATCGACGAAGCCCATCGTCTTCGGAATGTCTACAAGACATCCAATGTCATCGCCAATACGCTCAAGGGCGCACTGGGTCATACTCAGAAGCTGCTGCTAACTGCGACACCGCTCCAGAACTCCCTGTTGGAACTGTACGGCCTCGTCAGCTTTATCGATGAGCATACCTTCGGCGACCTCAAGAGCTTCCGTGAGCAGTTTGCCAATCTAGGCCAGGACCGTGCGTTCCAAGTGCTTAAGGAGCGGCTGAAGCCGATCTGCCATCGCACCCTTCGTCGGCAGGTCACTGCTTACGTGCCGTACACCAAGCGGCTGCCGTTGATCGAGGAGTTCACCCCGAGCGATAGCGAGGATCGCCTCTATCAATTGGTGTCGGAGTACCTTCGCCGAGACAATCTTCAGGCTCTGCCAGCGAGCCAGCGTTCCCTGATGACGCTGGTTCTGCGCAAGCTGCTGGCCTCCTCCACCTTCGCAATTGCCGGAGCCCTCACCACCCTGTCGACGCGACTCAAGGAAAAGCTGCGCAAGCCTGAACCATCCCAATCGCTTGAGGAGGAACTCGACCAAGACTACGAGGCTCTCGACACGACCGCCGAGGAATGGTCCGAGGATGAAGCGGCCGAGTCGTTGTCCGAGGTAGATCGCAGAGCAATTGAAGCGGAGATCGCCGATTTAGATGAGTTCACCCGAATTGCCACCTCGATCGAACACAACGAGAAGGGCAAGGCTCTACTGAAGGCCCTCACTGTCGCCTTCGCCAAGGCCAGGGAGCTTGACGCCGCAGAAAAGGCGATCATCTTCACCGAATCCAGGCGCACCCAGGACTACCTGCTCCGTACCCTGGCCGACAGCCCGTTCGCCGACCGGATCGTACTCTTCAACGGCACCAACACCGACGAACGCTCAAAGGAAATCTACACCGCCTGGAAAGCCAGACATGAAGGCTCCGACCGGGTGACGGGCTCGCGCACCGCCGACATGCGCTCCGCTCTGGTAGACTATTTCCGCGAGCAGGGGCGGATCATGATCGCCACGGAGGCCGGCGCCGAGGGCATCAATCTTCAGTTCTGCTCGCTGGTAGTGAATTACGACCTGCCCTGGAACCCCCAGCGCATAGAACAGCGCATCGGCCGCTGCCATCGCTATGGCCAGAAGCATGACGTGGTGGTAGTAAACTTCCTCAATCGCAAGAACGAGGCCGATCAACGCGTCTTCCGTTTGCTTTCCGAGAAATTCCAGCTTTTCGAAGGCGTGTTCGGCGCCAGCGACGAGGTGTTGGGCGCCATCGAATCCGGCGTGGACTTCGAAAAGCGCATCGCCACCATCTACCAGAAATGCCGACAGCCGGATGAAATAAAAACCGCTTTCGATCAGCTTCAGCTCGAGCTTAGTTTGGAAATCGACCAAGCGATGACCCGTACCCGTCAGCAGTTGCTGGAGAACTTTGACGACGAGGTGCGGGAGAAACTTAAGGTACGTGATGAGGCATCGAAAGCCTATCTCGACCGTTTCGAGCGGCTGCTGATGCGTCTGACCCGTTACGAATTGGACGATAACGCAGAGTTTCCCGACGACTCATCCTTTCGTCTGAAATCGAGCCCGTTTCCGGCTTGGGTTGGCGACATCCCGCTCGGCCTTTATGAACTGCCCCGTCGCACCGGCGAAGCCCACCTCTACCGCCTCAACCATCCGCTGGCCGAAGCCATTTTGGTCCGGGCCAAAGGCCGCGACCTGCCCGTCGCCGAGGTCTGCTTCGATTACGATAGCCACGAGGGCAAAGTCAGCATCCTGGAACATCTTCGTGGACAGTCCGGCTGGCTCAGCCTGTCGCTGTTCACCGTCGAGGCCCTCGATCAGATCGAGGACCATCTCCTGCTCACGGGCGTGGCGGATTCCGGCAGCCCCCTCAGTGACGACACTCTGCGGCGGCTGCTGACCATTCCGGGGAAGGTCGGCGCGGCCCTGGATATCCCGGCTGACGTGCGGAGAGCCTTGGATGAGCTTATCCATAGGCGACAGAATGGCATCCAACGTGGTATCTCGGAGCGCAATGCCACATTCTTTGCGGCGGAGGCCGAGAAGTTGGACAGCTGGGCTGACGACCTGAAGTTGGGTCTGGAACGGGAGATCAGGGAAATCGATCGCCAGATCAAGGAAGCCCGCCGCGCCGCGACCACGGCGTTGACGCTGGAGGAAAAGCTCGCCGGCCAGAAGCAGGTCAAGGCACTGGAAAGCTTGCGCAACCAGAAGCGTCGCTCGCTCTTCGATGCGCAGGACCAGGTGGACAAGCAGCGTGAGGAACTGATCGCCCAGATTGAGGCGAAACTGATGCAGAGCGCCTCCTTGCAAGCATTGTTCACGATCCGCTGGACGTTGGCGTGACCCTCCCATGCCGACACCTCAAGAACAGACTGCCCAGATCGAAGCTGCGCTCCGGCGTAGGTTCTTCCCGTTGGTGCCCAAGATCGAAACGCCCGAGCGCGGCGGTTGGTCGGAGGAACAACACGACACCGATCGTCTCTCACGAGCCCTGGCGGCCTACGTGTTGGTTGGGCTGTGCGGCATCGACGACACCATGGCAGTGGGCGCGATCACCGATGGCAAGAACGATGGCGGCATCGACGCCCTGTTCTTCGACCGCACTGGAAGCCGTCTTGTTTTCGTTCAGGCGAAATTCAAGCGTGGCGGCGCGGCCCCCTCGCAGGAGGAAATGCTCAAGACCATCAACGGCATCAGGGCGCTCCTGGAGCGACGCTTCGGCGACTTCAACCAGGCGATCCAGGGGCGCCTGGATGAGATCGAGGAAGCCCTCGATACGGCCGGGGTGCGGATCGAAGTGGTGCCCGCCTTTCTGGGTGACACTCTCGGCCCCCACGCAACAGCCGACCTGAATGCCCTACAGGCGGACATGAATCGGTTTGCCCCGCGCATGGCGTGGGAGGCGGCCGGC
Source organism: Rhodospirillum centenum SW (assembly GCF_000016185.1). Classification (NCBI taxonomy): domain Bacteria; kingdom Pseudomonadati; phylum Pseudomonadota; class Alphaproteobacteria; order Rhodospirillales; family Rhodospirillaceae; genus Rhodospirillum; species Rhodospirillum centenum. Next base: position 83,763 of record NC_011420.2, on the reverse strand, counting down.
CTTTCAAAGGTCCACAACTGGCTGATCGCCGAGCAAATGCCGGTCACCGTTAATGCTCAGGTCACGCTGGAGAACTGGTCCTGCATCACCGCGCCGCGCAACGCAGTGTATGGTCAGATTTCGGCGGCGGAGCTGGCCCAGTTGGTCGAGGACCACGGCAAGGCGCTGTTCGAGCGCAACATTCGGCACTACCTCGGATCGGTCGGCGTTAATCTGGCCATCGAAAGAACCGTCAGGGGGCGGCCGGGTGACTTTTTCTACCTCAACAACGGCCTCACGGCGGTCGCCGACAGGATCACCCCAGCAGCTGGAACCAATGCCCGTTGTGTGTTCGGATTCAAGAATCTGTCCATTGTCAACGGCGCCCAGACGGCCGGCTCCATCGCCAACGCCGCCATCGCCGGAACCATTTCTCCCGACGCCAAACTGTTGATCACCATCATCGAGATTGGCCCGGGCGCGGGCGATTTCGGGCTGGAAATCACCCGGGCACGCAATCACCAGAACGTGGTGCGCGGCGTGGACTTCGCGGCGCTGGATCCCAACCAGGAAAGGCTGCGCCAGGAATTGGCCCTGGCGGGCATCACCTACCATTACCGGCCGTCGGCGGAAGCGAGGGCGCGGCGGGAGGATGCTTTCACCCTGGAGGAGGCCGCCGTGGCGCTGGCCTGTCTGTCCTTCCCGGTTGTCCACAGCCGCGATGCCCACGCCGCGCCACGGCGGGCACATCCGAACGCCGTCGATCTGGTGGTGACGGCGAAGAAGGAGATCGGGCGGCTCTGGGAGCAGGATGGCGCCCACTACGGCCAAATCTTCACACCGTCGCTTTCGGGCCTGAAGACGTGCCGCGCGGTGCGCATCTTCGGCTTCATCGACCAGATTCTCGCCGACTCCGAGCGATCCGAGACCGCCTATCACCGGCGCATGTTCTTCCGCCACGGCCGGTATTTCGTCATGGCCTTCGTCGCCCACCGGCTGCCGGACCTCATCAGGCGCTCGGACCTGGCTTTGTCGGAGGCCGACCGGACAACCCTGTCCCGGAAGGTCAACGAACTGTCCGAGTTGATCTACGCCGTTTCCCACCCCTGGCTGACCAGCAAAGGCTACCTCTCGATCTTCCGTAACCTGACCGATGCCCAGCCGCTGGCCAATGCCGTGCTCGACCGACTGGCCGAGCAGGACGCCGCCGCCCGTCTGGCCGCATCGTCAACACCCGCCTCGACGTCTTCACCTTCATCCGGTACGCACAACCCATGAGTAGAAAAACGAAACTCGAACTGACATGGATCGGCAAGGAGGATCGGCCCCGGCTGGAGCCGCGCATCCTGCTGGAAGACCCGGAAAAATCACATCACGCAGATGCCCGCGTGACGGATGAAGACATCTTCGACAACCGCCTGATCTTCGGCGACAACCTGCTCGCCCTGAAGGCGCTGGAGCAGGAATTTGCCGGCAAGGTAAAGTGCGTCTTCATCGATCCGCCCTACAACACCGGGAGCGCGTTCGAGCATTATGAGGACGGAGTCGAGCACTCCCTGTGGTTGTCGCTGATGCGCGACCGCTTGGAAATTATCCGGCGTATGCTCTCGGATGATGGGTCTTTGTGGATAACCATTGATGACAATGAAGCACATTATCTGAAGATATTGCTGGACGAAGTCTTTGGAAGATCATCGTTTATTGCAAATATTGTATGGCAAAAGCGCACATCACGGGAAAATAGAGCCGCGATCGGTTCCGCCCACGACCATATTCTTATTTACGCGCCGTCCGGACCACAGCGCTGGAAAGATGTGCGAAATAGACTCGGTGACGAAGGGAGCTATTCAAATCCAGACAATGATACTAAGGGGCCTTGGCGCTCAATCCCTTTTAGTGCCCAGGGATACCGTGCCAACCAAATGTATGACATTGAAACGCCATCTGGCGAAATCGTGAAGCCACCCGCAGGCAGATGCTGGGGGGCGACGGAACCCGTTTTCAAAAAACATCTGGCGGATGGTCGCGTGTATTTCCCGAATGGTGGAACCGGCAGGCCACGCATCAAGCAGTACAAAGGGGAAGAAGTTGGCTTGGCGCCAATGACATGGTGGGATGCCGCATTCGCTGGAGACAATCAGGCCGCCAAGAAAGAGATTCTGGGACTTTTTGACGATGACATCTTTGGCACTCCGAAGCCAGAGAAGTTGCTGATGAACGTTATTCACATTGCCACCAACCCCGGTGATCTAGTTCTCGACTCCTTCGCCGGCTCCGGCACCACTGGCGCCGTCGCGCACAAGATGGGTCGCCGCTGGATCATGGTGGAGTTGGGCGAGCACTGCCACACCCACATCATCCCCCGCCTGAAGAAGGTCATCGACGGCGAAGACAAGGGGGGCGTTACCGAGGCCGTCGGCTGGCAGGGCGGCGGCGGTTTCCGTTATTTCCGGTTGGCGCCGTCGTTGCTGGAAAAGGACAAATGGGGCCGCGAGGTCATAGCCAAGGAATACAACGCCGCCATGCTGGCGGAAGCTGTCTGCAAGCTGGAAGGCTTCGTCTACGCGCCCAGCGACGCCGTTTATTGGCAGCATGGGCATTCGACCGAGCGCGACTTCATCTATGTCACCACCCAGACGCTGGGGCCGGACCAGCTCCAGCAGTTGAGTGATGAGGTCGGGCCGGACCGCAGCCTGCTGGTGCTGTGCGCCGCCTTCCGGGGGGCGGTGGATGGCTGGCCGAATCTGACGGTCAAGAAGATCCCCAACCACATCAAGAACCGCTGCGAATGGGGGCATGACGACTACAGCTTGAAGGTCGAGAACCTGCCAAAGGCGACGCCGAAACCGGTTACACCGCTTCCCGCAGCCAAGTCAGGACGGCGGACAACAACGCCTGTACCCGACCTCTTCAGTGGGACCAGGGAAGACGACGAATGAGCACGGGTGAAGTGATCCTCTACACCACAGAGGACGGCCGGACCGAAATTCAGCTTCGGTCCAGCGGTGGAACGGTCTGGCTGACCCAGGAACAGATGGCGATTCTGTTCGATCGCGAACGGTCGGTGATCACCAAGCACATCGGCAACCTGTTTGCCGACGGTGAGCTTGGGGAGGAAAGCAATGTGCAAAACATGCACGTTGCCCATTCGGACAAGCCGGTCAGGCTGTACAGCCTGGATGTGGTCCTGGCCGTTGGCTACCGGGTGCGTTCCGAGCGGGGCGTCCAGTTCCGACGCTGGGCGACGACGGTGCTGAAGGAATATCTGGTCAAGGGCTTCGTCATGAACGACGAACGCCTGAAAGACCCGAAATTCGACTACTTCGATGAACTGCTGGAACGGATTCGGGACATCCGTGCCTCGGAGGCCCGATTCTATCAGAAGGTCCGCGACATCCTGGCCTTGAGCGTCGATTACACCGCCAAGGCCGATACGGTACCAACCTTCTACGCCACCATCCAGAACAAGATGCTCCACGCCGTGACCCACCATACGGCGGCGGAACTGATCGCCGCGCGTGCCGATGAAAACGCCCCCAACATGGGTTTGACCAGCTGGAAGGGGGGGCGTGTCCGCAAGGCCGACGTAACCACCGCCAAGAATTACCTGGGCGAAACGGAGGTCAGGGAACTGAATTTGATCGTCGGCATGTTCCTCGACACCGCCGAGCTGCGTTCCACGCGGCGTCAGCAAATCCATCTGGCCGAATGGGAGACGATCCTCGACGGCTTCCTCAAGGCGAACGAGCTTCCGCTTCTCCACAACGCCGGGAGCGTCTCGGCCAAGCAGGCGGAAAAGATCGCCCACGACCGCTACGCCCTGTTCGATACCCAGCGAAAGGAGGCCGAACGGCGGGCATCCGAGGAAGCCGATGAGTTGGACGAACTGAAGCGCATCGCGGAGCAGGCGGCAACGGCGCGCAACCCGCGCCCGGCTCCGGCGAAAAAGGGGACCAAGCGATGAACCGTCATGTCAACGCCATCGCCGGCCGTCTCAGCCTACGCCCGCCCCAGCGGCAGTCGCTCGAAATTCTCGACCGGATCACAGAGGTCATTCCGCCCAGGAAGGTGGCCGACGCAGTGGCGGCGCTGGAGGCCATCAAAGCCGAGTTCCCGACCGTCACCGATTTCGAACGCGACTTCCCCAGCCTATGCTTCGCGCTGGCCACCGGCGTCGGTAAGACGCGGCTCATGGGCGCTTTCATCACCTATCTGCATCTGGCGCATGGCATCAACAACTTCTTCGTTCTGGCGCCCAACCTGACCATCTACAACAAACTGATCGCCGATTTCACCCCAAACACGCCCAAGTACGTGTTCAAGGGAATCGCCGAGTTCTCCGTTGAAACTCCGGAAGTCATTACAGGTGATAATTACGAGTCGCGTGGTGCGCTGCTCAACGAGCTACTCCGTTGTAAAATCAACATCTTCAATATCTCGAAGATCAATTCAGAGGTCCGGGGCGGCAAATCCCCGCGCATCAAACGGCTTTCGGAGTACATCGGCGAGAGCTATTTCGACTATCTCGCCGGCCTGCCCGACCTTGTGCTGCTGATGGACGAATCCCACCGCTACCGGGCTTCGGCCGGGGTCCGCGCCATCAACGAGCTGAAGCCGGTGTTGGGACTGGAACTGACCGCCACGCCATTTGTGGAGACCAGCCGGGGCGCGGTGCCGTTCAAGAACGTCATTCTCGATTACCCGCTGGGTCGTGCCATGGCCGACGGCTTTGTCAAGGAGCCGGCGGTGGTCACCCGCAAGGACTTCAACCCGGCCGGCATGTCGATCGAAGAGATCGAGCGCCTGAAGCTGGAAGACGGCGTGCGCCTGCACGAAGGCGTCAAGGTCGAGTTGGAGACTTATGCCCGCCAGACCGGCAATGCCATCGTCAAGCCGTTCGTCCTGGTCATCGCGCGGGACACAACCCACGCCGGGCAGCTCATGCAGTTCATCCAGTCGGACAGATTCTTCGGGGGCCGGTACGCCCACAAGGTGATCCAGGTCGATTCGAGCAAGACCGGCGCCGAGGAAGACGAGATGATCGAACGGTTGCTGAAGGTGGAACACACCGAGGAACCCACCGAGATCGTTATCCACGTCAACATGCTGAAAGAAGGCTGGGATGTTACCAACCTTTACACCATCGTGCCATTGCGGGCCGCCAACGCCCGCACGCTGATCGAGCAGTCCATTGGCCGTGGCTTGCGCCTGCCCTATGGCAAGCGGACCGGCGTGATCTCGGTCGACCGACTGAACATCGTCGCCCACGACAAGTTCCAGGAAATCGTCGAGGAAGCGAACCGGCCGAACTCGACCATCCGCCTCCAGCAGGTGATCATCGCGCCAGAGCAATTCCAGCAAAAGACGGCGACCGTGGTGTCGCAATCGCGGCTGGCCGCCAAGCTCGGCTTCCAACCCGAACAGATGACGGCGAGCACCAGCGTGGCTTCTGGCGGCGAGGCGCCGGCTTTCGCCACGCCCGAGGAGCAGAAGGTTGCCCGGATCACCTACGAGGTGATCCGCAGGCTGGAGAACCAGCCCGGCAAGCTGCCCAGCGTGACGTACCTCCAGAACCCGGAGGTCCGTGAGACGGTCCTGCGCGAAGTGGCGGCGCAATACCGGCCCCAGCAGTTGGAGATGGAGGGGGTAAGCAAGCCGGACCTGGCGGCCGTCGTGGCGAAGACCACCGAACTGGTGGTGCAGCAGACCATCGATATCCCGCGCATTCTGGTGGTGCCCAAGGGCGAGGTGCGGTCGGGCTTCAAGCCGTTCACCCTCGATCTGTCGAAGATCAACTACCAGGCGCCGTCGGAGGAGTTGTGGGTCCAGCACCTGCGGACCAACCACCTGGAAATCATCGGCCTTGGCCACGGCGGGATCGAGGAAAGCCGGCTCGAAGATTACATCGTCGGCGGCCTGATCGACTTCGACGACATCGCCTATGACGACCATGCCGACCTGCTCTACGACCTTGCCGGCCAGATGACCTCGCATCTCCTCGGCTACCTTTCGTCCGATGACGCCCGACGGGTGCTGCGGTTCCATCAACGGGAAATCGCCCGCTTCGTCCATGCCCAAATGCAGGCGCACTATTGGGAGGAGGCGGTCGATTACGAGGTGGTGGTGAGCAAAGGCTTCACCGAGCTGAAGACCAGCGCCTTCACCGCCTCGGCGACGGAACCGCCATTGGATTTCCGCACATCCCCGACCGACAAGAGCAACATGGCAAAGTACCTTTTCAGCGGCTTCCAGAAATGCCTCTATCCGGTCCAGAAGTTCCAGTCCGACTCCGAGCGCAAGATGTCGGTGATCCTGGAGCGGGAATCGCTGAAATGGTTCAAGCCGGCCAAGGGGCAGTTCCAGATCTTCTACAAGCGGGGCGCCGACCACGCCGAGTACCAGCCGGACTTCGTCGCCGAGGCCGCCGACACGATCTACATGCTTGAGCCCAAAGCCGCCAACCAAATGACCGATGAGGAGGTTCTGGCCAAACGGGATGCAGCTGTAAAGTGGTGTCGCCATGCAAGCGGCCACGCCGGCACCTATGGTGGCAAGCCATGGAAATACCTGCTTATCCCGCACGACGCCATCGCCGAGAACATGACCCTCACCGGGCTGGAGAGGCAATTCGTAACGAGGTAAGGGTAATGAGGAAGATGACGTCATGGGGGCGCTGATCAATGGAGATGATGGGCTGCCTGCTGAGGAGGTTGGCACCTGGGCGAAGGAGAAGCACGATCGGCTGCGCCGCTATCTCGATATCTCCCGCGCGGCCCGCAACAAATTCCTCACGGGTGCCGCGAGGTCGGCGACGTTCATCGACCTCTTCTGCGGGCCTGGGCGGGCACAAGTGAAGGAAACCGGGGAATGGATCGACGGCAGCGCCGTCGCCGCCTGGAAGATCAGCCAGAATGGCGGGGCGCCGTTCTCCGACATTTACGTCGCCGATATCGACGACGACCGACGTAAGGCTACGGTCGAACGGCTCAACCGGCTGAAGGCCCCGGTCCGCGAACTCAGTGGGTCGGCGGCCGATGCCGCCGCCGAATTAGCCGGGGTCATCAATCGATACGGCCTCCATTTCGCCTTCATCGACCCCTTCAGCCTGGGGGCGCTGGATTTCAGGATTATCCAATCTCTCGCGACATTGAAACGAATCGACATGCTGATCCATGTGAGCGCAATGGACCTTCAGCGGAATCTCGGAATCAACCTTGGACAGGATGGTTCGGCCTTCGATAGCTTCGCGCCCGGATGGCGCGAGAAAGTGGACCTTGCCCGGCCGCAGCAAGCAATCCGACAGCAGGTGGTTGAATACTGGCGGGACTTGGTGGCTGGTCTCGGAAAAAAGCCATCGACCCGCATGGAACTGATCACCGGGAACACCGGACAGCGCCTGTACTGGCTTCTGCTCGCTGCGGAAAACGAACTGGCACACAAGTTCTGGAGCGTTGCCACGGACAATGGCCAGAGGTCGCTGTTCTGACCAAATCAATACGCAGTATTGATCTCCGGATAGGCGTTCCACGTCCGCCCCTTGAATACCCGCCCATTCGCTTTCTTGTGGCGCTTGACGCCGTCGGCGCCCCAGCCGCCCCATTGCTTAAAGAAAAAGGCGACGCTGGCGCTATCGGCTTGGCGCTTGATGTTCTCGACCCAGACTTCCTCCATAGGGCGTGCCTTGTGGCCCGACTCACCTCCAACAATCACCCAGTGAATGCCGGAGAGGTCGAATGCCCCCAGGTCTTCCAGCAGCGGTTCGATGGACAGGAAGCGGACCTGTGCTTCGACCCGGCGCAGGTAGTCGATCCGTGGCACGCCATACTCCCGGTCCTCCACCGACACGCCCAGCCAGACGTTCGGCGGGCAACGACGGGACGCGAAATACTCTGTCAACCGCTCCGCTCGCTTGGTCAGGATTTGATAGGTGTGTTGAGGGGTCCGGCCGATTACCGCGAACACGTCATCCAGGAAGGTGTCCGGGATGTCACGGTGGAATAGGTCGCTCATCGAATTGACGAAATAGACCGTCGGCTTACGACGGGCGAGAGGCTGGGCGAGGCGCTCGGGGTGGAGGGCGAGCTTGAATCCGTTCTCGTAGCCGGCAGCACCCATGGCGTGAAGACGGCGCGCCATCACCTCGGCGTAGCAATGCTTACAGCCGGGGGATATCTTCGTACAGCCCGTCGTCGGGTTCCACGTCTGCTCGGTCCATTCGATCTTCGAACTGGTACTCACGGTGCGTCTCCCCGCGGGATCATCGTCTCGTTCCCGAGAAACGTAAATGGGCGATGATTCATAAATTGTTAACTGCGCATGTTGGGAGCCAAAATGCCCTGTTGGCCCACTTCACCGCAACCAACGCCGACGGCAATTTATCGCGGCGGTGACGATGGAAGCGGAGGTCGCCACCTGCCCGCCGCGCGATTTGCGGGTAGGCGACAAGGATGCCTTGGCGGCAGAATCCCGCTCGGAACCCGGCTGCGCCGATCTTCGCGTTTTCCTTGAGTTGCCGCCACGGCTTTATGATTGTTTATCGGATTGATGCTCGGCGTGTCGCAACGCCTGCCGCACCTCCGCGATTTCGCTCTTGATCACGGCGACGTCGTTGACGATCTGCGCCACGACCCGGCGGCCGGTGATGTCGTTGTCGACGGCGCGCTCCAGCGTGCCGATCCGCCCTTCGATGACGGCGACCTTGGTGGTGCCCCAGGCGACGAGCTTCAGCAGCGCCGCCATGATGGCGGCACCGTGGGCGACGATGGCAACCAGCAGGGCCCATTCGGCGGTGGTCATGGGCAGGTCTCCTTCGAATCAGGGGCTCAGGACAGGATCCCGGCAGTCTTCAGGTCCAGGATCAGGGCGCGCAGCACGGCGCGGACGTCCGCCAGGGTGGAGGCGTCGGCGTTCAGGCTGCGGGTGAAGGCGGTGCCGGAGGGATTGGGCCAGGCGGCGGCGGGGCGGTCGTAGCGGGCGGCGATGATGTGCCAGGCGGCGCTGTTGGAGACGACGACGACATGGTCGCCGCGCCGGCCGAGCCGGACCGGGTCGGCGTCGGGACCGCCGCCGCCGGCCTGGGTGACGGTCACGGCATGGGGACCGCTGTCGCTCTTCTTGACCACCAGCACCACACCGTTCAGCGGGTGCGGGTCGGGCAGTTCGGCGGTGACCGGTCCAGTCCAGGCGCTGATCAGGTGGACGGCCCGTGCCGGATCGAGGGTGACGGTCGCCACACCCTCGGTGAAGGCGGTCTCCAGTTCCAGCCGCCCGATGCGCGCCTCGGTCAGTTCGGTGCGCTTCAGGTGGTTCTTGACCGGATGGCCGGCGTTGAAGGCGGTGTAGCGGCGGGCGCCGGTAGTGTCCCAGATCGGCGCCCCACCGGTGGCGGAGAACAGGTTGAGGATGGCGGTGTTCTGCGAGCCGCCGTCGATGCGGATGCCCGGCACCGGCCCCAGGCTCTCGGCGTAGAAGTTGACGATCAGGTTCTGGTCGGTCGAAAACCCCAGCCGAAAGCAGGACTCCGCATTGGGGTGTAGGTTGGCTTCGCAGTCGACGAAGCTGTTGTTGAACCGCCCGGCCGAGATGAAGAACCCGCAGCCGGCCATGGGTGCCGCCAGGGAATAGACGCGGACATCGTGGAACTTGTTGGCGTTGGGCGTGTCGCCGGCGGAGTCCACGGTCAGCAGCACGCCATGCAACTGCGGCCGGGCGACCAGGGTGCGGGCGATGTGGTTCCAGTAGCAGGGCCGGTCGGGATTGTCGTACCCGTCCAGCACGATGCCGATCACCGCATCCCAGATCGAGACGTTCTCGATCACCGTCTTGACGCAAGCACCGTCGCGGCCGACCAGCTTGATGCCGGCAGCCCCGCCGACGATGCGCAGGTCGCGGAGGGAGGCGTAGCCGTCCACCACCTCCACCGCGTTCCAGCCGGTCTGGCTGTAAATGGGGGCCGCCCCGTCGAAGGGATCGGGCCGTGCCTGGAGGACGGAGCCCTCACCCACCCCCATCAGGGTTTGGCCATAGCCGAGCACGACGGGCCGCGAGACGCGGTAGGTACCCGGCACCAGCAGCACGGTGGACGAGGCGGCGAGTGCTGCCTCGATGGCGTCGGAGCAGTCGGACACACCGTCGGGGATGCCGCCGTAGCTCTGCGGCACGGCGATCTCCCGGCCGCGCAGGTAGTCGCGCAGGCGCTGCTTGTCCACCGGCTGGCCGGGGATCAGCACGTCGTCGATGGCGGATGCCATGGCTCAGAGTTCCGCACTGGCGAGGATGCGGCCGCCGAGGCTGGTTAGCACCACCGGCGTGCCGCTGGTCAGGCCGGAGAAGGTGCCCACATCGAAGCGCCCCCCGTCGGCGGTGCGCTCGTGGATGGTGCCGAGGCCGAGGGAAGCTTGCGTGAAGTTGGCGGTGACCATGTCGGTGATGGTGAGGGGGGCGGTCGTCTGGTACTCGGGCGGCGCCCGCAGCCCCGAATGGCTCACCGAGAGCTGAACGTTGGTGCCGGAATTGGCCCGGCCGACGGCGGTGGCGATCGGCCGAAGCTGGCGGTGGACCAGGGCCGTCTCCAGGGCGATGGGGCGCAGGTCGAACTCCGTAGCGGTGCTTCCCGCTTCCAACTGGACGGCACCCAGATAGAACCAGCGGCCGGACACCGCCCCGCAGGCGGCGGTGAAAGTGATCTGCAGCCCGGTCTCGCAGGCGCCCATGTCGGGCACAGCCAGGACGAGGTCGGTGTTGCTGTCGTGGGGCACGGTGACGGTGGTGGTGGCGATGGTGCTGACGCTGGCGAAGCCGTCGGGGGCGCCGGCGCGGGCCAGCGTCAGGGTCCAGCCGACATCGCGCCCGCAGTCATGGTAGGCGCGGGCCGACAGCACCGCCGGGCCGTGGCGCAGCCGCAAGGCGTCCGCCCCCTCGAGACGCAGGCGCCAGTGGAAGGCGCCGCCGCTGCCCAGGGTGGCGCCCTGGACGAGGCAGGCGGAGCCCGACGGCGACAGGGTGAACACGCCGGTCGCGCGCTTGACCGTGCCGGCGCTGGGGTTGCCATCGGCGCGGACCCGCCACAGATCGACCTCCCCCGGCTGCCAAGTGGAGGCCAGGGGTGCGGCCGGGCGGTGAGAGACGCGGGCGCAGCCGTTGACCACCAGATTGCGCAGGGCCGCCGGCCCGCCGGCTTCGCCACCGCCGGACAACCGGGGATCGTCGGCGCGCACCAGCTTGGCCGCACTGCTCTCCCCCGGCCCGGCCACCGGCAGGTCGGCGAGCGCGTGCCCATGGGCCAGCGGCGCCCGGCTGTCGGACAGGCGCGGATCGTCGGCCCGGACCAGCCGGGCGGCATGGCTCTCCCCGGCCGTGGCGACCGGCAGGTCGGACAGGGCGTGGGTGTGGGCGGCCGGCGCCTTGCCGGCGAGTGTGGCGGACAGCCCCGCCACGTCGTCGAGGACATGGCCGTGGTCGGCGGGGGCCTTGGCCTCCAGGGCGGCGCGGACGCCGGGCAGGATGAAACGGGCATCGCGCATGGGGCTACATGGCCTTCAGCCAGGAGGGATCGTGGGCGTAGACCTCGGCGGCGTCCTCGGCGAGCGCCAGATCGACGCCCATCTCCTCGGTCAGCCGCCAGGTCTCCACCCGGAAGGGCGTGCCGGCGAGCCCGAGGCGCCCCAGCGACACCGCCACCGGATAGCCCGCCGCCAGCCGCAGCCCGGCCAGATTGGCGGGCCAGTCCAGGCTCTTCTGGCGGCGGTTCTGGCGCAGCGCGATGCGGGCGATGCGCTGGGCCATGGTGTGGGAGGTGGTGAAGGGCAGATCGAGGGTCAGCGCCGCCTCGCCATCGTCGGTGGCGATGGAAGGGGCGTCGGCGACCGGCGGATAGTCGGTCGGCTGCCAGTTGTGGGCCGGGCTGGTGAAGGCGCCGCGCACGGTGTTGACCAGATCGCGCCGCGAGCGCCAGGGCCGGTAGGTCACCGGCGCCCGCAGCTCGTTCTCCCCCAGGATGACGGTCGGTGGCTGCCACGCCCCCACCGCCAGCCGCCACTTGCCGCCGGTGAAGCTGAGCCGCCCGGCGCAGCTGGTCAGCAGGGATTCCAGATTGTCCAGCGGCCGGCCCGCCAGATCGAGCACGCCGTTGCAGGTGTAGCGGGGTTCGGCCCCGGTCAGGGTCGCCACCGGCTCGTCGCAGATGTTGGCCTGGGCGATCCAGCCGGCGAGGTCGATCTCGTCGGGGCCGGCGGCCAGCCCCCAGGGCGCCATCAGGTAGTCGAGGATGCACAGCGCGGCATTGGCCGACCAGCGGGTGGCGCCGTCGCGCGGATCCCAGAGTTTGCGCCCGCGCACCAACCGGCTCAGGTTGGGGATGCCGCCGGCGAAGGCCTCCGGATCGTAGCGCAGGCGCAGATGGGTGTAGGCCCGCCCGCGCAGGCGGTGATTGTGCGTCCAGCGCCCCCCGCCCTCCGCCACCAGCACGGCGTCGGCCCCCTGGTCGGGGAGGCCGGCATGGCTCCAGACCTGGACCTTGCCGGCCCAGGGGGCCGCGGTGGCCGCCCCGCCGCCGTCCAGCATGATGGCGGTGTCGCCGAACCAGACCGCGCCCAGACTTTCCACCTCATGGGCGGCGTGGACGACGACCAGATGCAGCATGTCGAGCTTGCTGCCCCCGCCCTCGGTCCGGGTGTGGGCGAAGACCAGCGGGCCGCCGACGCGCACCTCGCCGTAGACCACGCGGTGGCTGGTCACCGGCTGCACCAGCATCTGCGTGCGGCCGCTGCGGGCGTCCAGCATGGACTGGCCGAGGTCGACCGCCGGGGCCTTGGGCGGGCCGACGATGCGGTTACCGAGATAGGACACGCCCACGGTGACCGTGGCGCCGACGATGGCGCCGATCACCCCCCCGCCCACGGCCGCCGCGGCGGCGGACCCTGCGATGGAGGCGCCGACGGCGATGACGGCCGGCGGCATCAGCCGATCCTCCAGCCCGTCAGCACCCGGTCGCGCTCCAGCGTGGCCAGTCCGCGCGCGGCGGGCAGGACCAGGGCGGCGCCCAGGCAGACGGCGAGTGCCTGGCGGCCGTCGTCCAGCCGCACCAGGGCCACGTCGCCCCGGCCGAGGAAGGCCGGGGGCGTCTCGGGCCAGCCGTGGTGGCGGGCCATGCCGGCAGCGGTTGCTTCCAGGCCCCCCATCCGCGCCAGCAGGCGGGCGGCCGTGCGGACATCGGCATAGGTCCCCCGCCACGGGGCGGCCGGATCGACGCCGGTGACCGCCGCGACTGCGTCGGCGGCGAACAGGCAGCAGTCGACCCGCCCCCAGGCGAAGGTGCTGTGCCGCGCGGCCTCGACCACTTGGTCGAGCCGTTCCGGCCAGTCGGGCAACCGGGTCATGCCGCGGGCGCCCCCCAGCGGATCTCCAGTTCCTGAAGCTCCGGCACGAAGTCGAATCCCAGATCGCCGGGGAACTCGGACTGCTGGTCCTGGCTGGTGTAGCGGCGCAGCCGGGGCCGTTCCAGGTCGCGCAGGCGGTTTTCCGCGGCCAGGGCAATGGTGGCTATCCGGCCGCCGTCGGTGACCTCGACCATGTCCATCCGCCCGTCGAACAGCGGCACCGGCGCGTCGACGAAACCGCCCCAGTCCTCCGCCATGAAGGCCAGCCACAGCCGCGCCCGGCGGCCCTGGACGTTGAGGCCGACCACCTCGTTCAGCAGGCCGGAGGGCACGCCGGACAGTTGGAAGCGCGCGCCCGTCGCCCGCACCTCGGTGGTCTCCTCGATCGGCCCGACCGTGCCGAAGCTGCCGACCCCGATCCAGGTCCGCCCCTCCCAGACCAGGTCGCCCACCCCCGACCATACCCGCACCTCCCCACCGGCGAAGTCGAACAGGGCCAGCAGCACCGGCCGCACCACCGGCCGGCCGGTCTCGGCCGCCAGGGGGGCGCTGAGGCGCTGGGTCACGGCAGGTCCTCCACGAGATTCAGGGTCCAGCGGGTCCGGACCGGCGGCCGGGTGAGACCCCGGCCGGCATCGTCGCCGGCCAGCCGCATGCGCAGGGCCAGCCCCTCGGTTGGCAGGGGTGCGCGGCCGACCGGGGTGCGGAGCTTGGGCCGCACCGTGACGATCATGCGGCCGTCGATGTCGGTACGCCCGGCCTCGACCAGCAGGTGGACGCTGCCGGGCGGTACGGCGACGGCGCCGCCCGTTTTGAGGACGCTGTCGGTCCAGGGCGCGAAACCCGCCACCGCCAGGCGCGCGGCGACGCCGCCGGTGATGTGCGGTTGCCCGGCTCCCTCGATGAAGCCGGCGCCGTCGTCGAAGTCGGTGCCGTCACTGAAGCGGGTGACGCCGATGGCGGCGGCGTAGGCGTCCATGGACTGGAGCGACCCGGCGGCACCCTCATGCAGCCAGAGCGGCACGCGGAACGCGGCAACGGGACCGCGACAGCCGGCCAGCCACGCCCCGAAGCGGGCGGCTTGCGTGCCGGACAGTTCCACCGTGACCTCCGCCACCCAGCGGGCGCCGTCCCGTTCCAGGGCCAGCGTCTGCCGGGTCAGCGGCGAGACGGTCTGCGCCGTCACCGGCTCGAACCAGAAGGCCACCGCGACGGGATGGATGTCGCCCGGCCAGTCCGGGGTCACGGCAGCACCTCGAACAATTCCAGCGCCCATTCGCTGCGGCGCGGCGGCCGGGTCGGGTTCCGCCCGGCATCGTCGGACGACAGCCGCATGCGCACCCGGCAGGCCGAGGTGACCAGGGGACCGATCGTCACCGGTTCGCGCAGGCGCGGCTCCACCGACACCAGGGCGTCGCCATCCAAGCCAGCAGTGACGGTGCTGGTGACCAGATGGGCGCGACCGGGCGAGGTCTGGATCAGGTCGCCGGGCAGCAGCACACCCGTTGCCCCTGGGGCAAACCCGGCCACGGTCAGGCTGCGCCCGCTGCCGCCCACCAGTTGGGGTGTTCCTGCCAGCGTCCCGCGCGCAGCCAGGGTCCGCCAGTCGGGCACCAGCACCGTGCCGGCGGGACCGCGCAAGGAGGCGATCAGGGCGTCCACCTGCCGGGCGAGCGGATCGCCCCGGCGGAAGGTCAGCCGGCAGACCCAGCGGGCGCCGTCGCGCTCCAGCACCTGGGTCTGTCCGGTATAGGGGCTGGCCCACACCACACTGAGGGTCTGGATGTAGAACTCCTGGCTGCCCGGCCGCAGGTCCAGGGGCCAGACGAGGTCGCTCACCCGAAGCGCCCTCCGCGCCGGCTCCATTCGTCGGCCACCTGCGACCGCGCGACGCCGGCCGCCGCCTTGACCACCCCCGGCAGCCGGGCCGCCAGCGCCTGATCCACCGCCGCCTCCACCCGCATCGCCACCGCGTCGGGATCGTCGGCGCCGCGGGCATCGACCTGGATCACATAGACTGGTCCCGATGTGCCGGCCTCGGTGCGCGCCCCGGCGGACGCCACGGCGGCGGACTGCGCCCGGTTCAACACGATCTCGCCCCGTTGCAGGATGGCCGGGATCTCGTCCGGCGCCAGCCAGGGCACGGTGCCGGTGTGCAGACGGGGTGCGGCCAGGAAGGCCGCTGCCGGCACCGCCCGTCCGGGGGCGGCCCCGCCCGCCGTGCCGCCCTCGTGGAAGATGCCGGCGATGGCGCCCGAGGCCGCCTGCGCCAAGGGGGCGGTGATGGACATGCGGATCATCATCCGCGCGAAATCCTCGGCGATGGCGTTCAGCAGGTCGGCGAAATTGAGCTTCTGGCGCATGACCAGATCGACCAGCGCGTCCTCCAGCCGCCCGAAGGCCCGCATCATCACCCGCTCGACCTGGAGGGCGGCGTTCCCGGCCTCGTCGGCATAGTCCTTCAGCCCGCGGATCGCGCCGTCCTGCCAGCGCCGGCTGGCGGCCAGCACCAGGTCGGCCGCCTGTTCCTCGGCACGCGCCCGGCTCTCGGCGGTGATGGCGCCGGCCGCCTGCAAGTCATTCAGCTTGGCGATGGTGGCGGCGTACTGTTCGGTCGGCGACAGCAGCCGCTCGGTAAGCCACGCCCCCTGTTCCAGCAGGCGGTTGCGCTTCTGGGTCTCCGGATCGGCCTGTGCCGCCCGCTCCACGGCCCGCTGGTAGGTCTCCCAGGAGAGGACGCCGGCCTCCAGCAGGGTCTGGAGCCGCGCCAGTTCCGCCTGATAGCGTTCGGTCGGGTCGAGCAGGCTTTCGGTCAGCCGCGATCCTTCCTCCAGCAGCCGGTTGCGCTCAGCCGTCGCGGCGGCGGCATCGTAATTGGCGCCGGCTTCTGCATGGATCGCCTCCCGCTGCGCCTCGGTCAGGGCGATACCGCCGCGCCGTGCGGTTTCTTCGGCGCGCAGTAGTTCGGTCTGGATGGCCCGCTCGCGGGCGGACAGGGCGACTGCATCCCGCTCGCGGGACAGGGCGGCGATCTGGCCGTCGATGGCGTCCAGGGCGGCCTGCCGCCGCTTGGTCTCGGCCTCCTGTTCGCGGGCCGCCCGGTCGCGGTCGGGCTGTTCGATCTGCGCGATCCGCCGCCGCGCCAGCTCCTCGGCCTTGGCGAGTGCCGCGTCCACGGCGTCGGCATTGCCGCCGTCCGGGCTGCGCAGGGCCTCCAGCGCTTGGCGCGTGCGGTCAAGTTCGGCGTTAACGCGGGCGATGCGCTCGGCCGGGTCGTTCGCCGGTTGGGCCAGACCGTCGTCGAGCCGCCGGCGCCAGTCGGCGATGATCTCCGCCCGCCGTTCGGCCTCGGCACGGGCGCGGCCCCCGTCGGCCTGCCGCTGGTCGGCATCGACGGCGTCCGCCTGCCGGCGGGCCTCGGCGATCAGCGCCTCCAGGTCGGTTTCCAGGCGGGCCACGTCGGCGCGGGCGTCGGCCAGCCGGCGTTGGCCGAAGCGTCCACCGGCGGCGTCGACGATCCCCTGGATCTCCGCCGCCCGGTCCTGCGCCTCCACCAGCCGGCGGTTCAGGGCGACGATGCGCTGCTCGATCGGCGTGTCCTCGAACAGGCCGGCCAAGCCGTCAGCCGCCCGCGCCAGCAGGTCGAGCACTGCCTCGGCCGGCCATGCTACGGCCGGTGTCTTGCCGATCGCTTCCAGCAGCTTGCCCCATGCGTCCGACAGCCGGTTGGCCGCCCCGGTGACGCCGCCGGCCTCGGCCGCCGCCGCCCCGCCCACCTGTTGCTCCAGCGCATCCAGGATGAGGCGTTGCGCCTCGGCGACCTGCCCGGTCTCGACCAGGCTGCGGATCACCTCGGCCTGGCTGCCGGTGAAGGACACACCGACCCGCCGCAGGGCACTCAGGCCCTCGACCGGGTCCTCCAGCGCCTTGCCCAACTGCATGGCCGCGGACGACAGGTCACCGCCGAACACCGCCGCCATGTCGCCGGCCAGGGTCAAGGCGCGGGTGAAGGTGTCGCCGGCCACCGAGCGGAAGGTGGCGAGCACGGCCGCCGCATCCTGCACCGCTTCCGCGCTGGCCAACGTCGCCGCCTCCTGGCCGTCGGCGAAGGCGGCGATCTGGTCGGCGGTCAGCCCGGCGGACTGGCCAGTGGCCTTCAGCACCGCCTCCAGGCGGCGGTAGGACTGTTCGGCCTCGCCGGCCGCCCTCAGCCCCTCGGTGATGCCGAGGCTGAGCACGCCCATGGCCGCCGCTGCCGCCAGCCCCACCGGCCCCAGGGCGGCCAGCGCCGCCCCCGCCGGCCCCAGCCGCCCCGCCAGCGCCTCCGCCCCGCCGCGGACCTCACCGGCGGCGGCATCCACGGCCTGCAGGGCGCGTGAGGCCGGCCGGGAGGCCTGCTCGATGCGCTGGAGCGCCCGTTCCCCGGTGGTGCCAACCTCGCGCAGCTCCGCCCGCACCCGGTCACCGCCGATGGCGGCGAGGCGCACGGCGATGGTACGGTCGGTCATGGTCTATTCCGCTGGCATGGGGGGACGGATTGATCGGAAGGTGGCCACGGCTTGCTTGACGGGTCGGTCGGAGTTCCGCATCTTCCGTAACACAAGGAAGGTGAGCGATGGCACAGCCCGTTTCCGCCGGCGAGGTCCAGAAGAACTTCGGCCGCTATCAGGCCAGGCCCTGGCCGAACCGGTGATCGTGACGAAGTACGGCCGCCCCAGCGTGGTGATCCTCTCGGCCGGTGAGTATGAGCGTCTGAAGCGTCTCGACCGGCAGGTCCTGGCGGTCACCGATCTCAGCGATGACGACATCGCGGGGATCGAGGCGGCGCGCATTCCCGACGCGCACCGGTACCATAGCGACGACCTGCCCTAAGCAACAGACCTTCGGAATACACCGTTGGGCACGACTTGAGCGCGGCCCGGTCATTGGCATAATATGCCATCGTTGCGTTCATACCGGAGGCCGACCATGCCGACCCGCAATGTGGTTCTCACCGACCATCAAGCCGACCTGATCGAGCGGCTGGTGTCGTCCGGTCGCTACCAGAACGCCAGCGAAGTCCTCCGCGAGGGGCTGCGGCTGGTCGAAGACCGGGAGGCGGAAGAACGCGCTCGGCTGGACGCCCTGCGTGAAGCGGCCCGCTTGGGGATCGCCGACATCGAGGACGGTCGCTTCCGGTCATTCACCACCGCCGACGCCCTGGGGCGGCATCTGACCGGATTGGCCGAAACCGTGCTCGGCGATCAGGCGGGTCTCCGGGACCGGTCATGACGTCTGGCGGTCCGACCTGGACGGTCCGCCTGTCGGCGGCGGCCGAGCGGGATTTTCAGGAGATTCTCCGCTGGACGGCGGACCGGTTCGGTCTCCGGCAGGCGAACACCTACGCAAGGGTTCTGAGTGCGGCTCTTGAAGCCCTGGTTTCGGGTCCGACGATCATCGGGGTCAGACAACGAAATGAGATCGCGCCGGGCCTCCTGACTCTGCATGTGGCGCGGACGGGCAACAAGGGGCGGCACTTCGTCCTGTTCCGCATCACGCCGAACACGGATGAACGGACCATCGACGTCCTGCGCCTGCTGCACGACTCGATGGACATCAGCCGACATCTTCCCGCGGTCGAAAATGAGATGGGTGAGCCGTAACGCTTGTCAGGCGCTCTGTTTCCGTTCGGCGTTCGCCGCGTCCACCAAGGCCACCTCGACCGCCGGCAACAGGATGGTCATGGCGGCGATCGGCATGCCTTGCGCCGCCGCCATGTCCAGGACGGCGGCATGATCGAAACCCAGCACAGCCCCGCTCGGCGCGATCCGAAGCTGCCCGGCACAAACCAGGGCGAGATCCCAGACCTGCCAGCCCTCCACCGTCTGCGGCGCGTGCTCGTCGTAGGGGCAGCGTGCGCCCGTCGGTCCCGGCCGTCCCCCGGCACAGGGCAGGCCGGCGGTGGCGCAGTTCGCGCAGTATCCCGGCCCGCCGCCGAAGTGCCATTCGGCGCGGGCCTTCAGACGTTTTTTTCCTGCTCCAGCAGCGCAACCGGTCCCAGGTAGCGCAGGCTGAAGGCGTCGGCCACCGGGTGCAGGTCCAGCAGGGCGTCGATCCCATCCGGCGTGGGTTCCACCGGCGCGCCATCGGCATCGCCCACCCCCTCCCAGCCGAGGATGGACAGCCGGCCCATCGCCTTCAGGAAGGTGGCAGTGCGCGTCCCCGGCACGAGGTCCGGCGGTTCGTCGGTCATGTCCGTATCACGCACGGCTTGGCGGGCGGCCAGCACCAGCGCCGTGGTGCAGGGACGCAGGTGCAGACGCACCCCCATCCCCAGGTCGAGCCAGAACGGCTCGCGTAGCAGGTCGAGGCGGATCATGGCGGGCGCTCCGGTCAGTAGCTGGCGACGTCGTTCTTCAGGGTGACGGTGGCGAAAGCCCCACTGTCCGGCTTGGCGGCCTGCCAGTCGAAGCGGGCCTCGATGCCGGCCGGGCCGGAAATCGGGATGCGCGGCTTGGGCAGGAAGACCGACGGCAATGCTACGGTCAGCGAGCGGTCGGCGTCGATCACCCAGGCGAATTCAAGCGCCATGGCGGTGCCGTCGGTGGCGGCATCCAGCAGCACCATGTCGGCGAAGCGCGCCGCCAGATTGCCGGTGCAGGCGGCCACGCCCAGGTCGGCGCCTTCGATCTTGCCGTCGTCGCGGATGACGCGGACGGGGTCGAGGTTGTTGGCGTAGGTCAATTCCGCGGCGGTGATGTTGGCCAGTGCCGCCCCATCCTTGGCTATGCGTCCCTGGAACTGGTGGAACCGCTGCAAACCCTGTGTGGTGGGGGTGCCGCCGGACGAGGTGGCGGCATCCGTCTCCACCTGGGCGATCACGGCCAGGGTGGCATTGGCCTTGCCCGACGGCGCCCACCCCAGGTTCAGGCTGTTGACCAGACAGCCGAGGTTCAGGAAATAACGTGGCACCTGCGGGTGACCGACTTCCAGCGCCAGGCTGGGCAGCGTGTCGGCCCTGGATGTGTAGACATGGCTGTAAGGGCCGGTGCCGGTGGTGACCGGCGGCCCGAACAGCCCCTTCAGCCAGAAACCGATGCTGCGCAGGTCCACCGGGACGGTGATCTGCCCCTCGGCAGTGATGACGTCACGGGATGGCGGGGCCGGGTCACGCCCCAGGCCGAGGACATCGGAGGCTTCCAGCGGCTGCTGGCTGCCGAGGTCGCAACTGACAAAGGGCAGCGTGTGGAAATTGCCGCCGGGGGCGGTGCCGTAGGCGGTCTCGAAGGCACCCAGCAACTGCGCGGTGGGCGCCGGTGGCGCGGGCCATGGTCGGGGTCTCCGGGGTCAGGTCAGGAGATCGGGCGTGCTGTAGGTCAGCGTCACCGGCACGCGGGCGGCCTTGATGGCGGCCCCGCCGGCGACGGCGATGTCCTCGGTTTCCGGCGCGCCCCAGGCCATCCAGTCGACCGTGCCGCCCAGGGTGCGGTCGGCGGCCAGGGACGCGGCCAATGCCCGCAGCAGCTCGTCCAGGGCTCTCGCCCGGCCGGGACCGGTGCGGCCCAGCGGCGGGTCGGCGGCCTGGACGAGCACCTCGATCTCGGCGACATGGTCGTAGTGGTGGAGCAGCGGCGACAGCGTCACCTCGGGCACGCCCGGCTCGCCGTCGCGCAGGATCAGCAGACCGCCGGGCGGAATGCGCTCGGGCACCGCGACCTCCCGTCCGTCCATGGCGTCCGGCACGGCGGCGAGCCGCGCCAGCAGCGCGGACAGGGCCGCCTCCCGGATGCTCGGCATGGGTCAGGGTTCCTTCCAGTGGCGCAGGATCAGACCGGGCAACCGGCCCTGCCAGGCACGGCCGGCCCCCGCCACGTCCAGGCGCTTCTTCACGCGCACCTGCGGCACGAGGATGAACACCGGCACCGTGGTGCGCCCGGCCAGACGGATGAAGCCGGCCTCGCCCCGTCGTCCCCGGTTGGCCGTGGCCAGCCCGCGCTTGCTGAGGCGGGCGTTGTCGGCGACCAGCAGCGACAGGCCGCGGCGGCGGTAGACGAAGCGCAGCGGCAGTCCCGTGCGCCGCTCCCACCCGCCCGGCGTGATCTTCTTGCCGCCGTCCCCATACCGGCCGGCCGCCGGGGTCGGGATGGCCAGGAACAGACCTTGGCGGGAGCGGATGATGGCCCCGTCCGCGTGGAGGCCGACGATGCCGGGCGCCTTGCTCCAGACCAGCCCGGCGGCGCGGAGGCTGCGACCGCCCTTGGGATAAATCTCGCTGCGCCAGGTCCGGGCCAGCCGGGTGCCGAGGCCGGCGCCGGCGATCTGGCCGCGCAGCTCGGCCTTCAGCCCGTCGCTGGCCTCGCGCAGGCCCGCGGTGACGGCGCGCTCCGCCGCCGCGAGGTCGGCCGCCAGCATCTCGGTGAGGCGGCCTTCGATCGCGGCGGACCGGGGCGCCCTGCACCTCGAACAGGTCGTCGCCGACCAACAGGCGGTCCCCCGCCCAGGGGCGGATGCCGGCGGCGGTCAGGTCGGCGGCGCGCACCTCGAACAGGGCTCCATCGCAGACCACCTCTCCACCGCCGAAGCCGGTGACGACGTCCTGGCGCCGGGCGACAACCCGCACCGGGACCGACACCCCGCCGATGCCGAGATAAGTGGCGGGCGTGCCGAAGACGGCGAACACCGGATCGATGGCGGCCTGGAAGGGATTGGTCACGGGTTTCCGTCCAAGGTACGGCCGGGTTAGGGTGTTGCGCCAAGGACCACCAGCCGATACCGCCGATGCCGACCTCAGCCCCCTCTGCGGACGTGCTGCAGATCAAGGTCACGCTTCTGGACACCGTTCCGCCGGTGTGGCGGCGGCTTCTGGTGCCGGCCGAACTCAACTTCGCCCGGCTGCATGAGTGCATCCAGGTGTCGATGGGCTGGACCTTCAGCCATCTGCATGAGTTCCGGGTTGGCGACCGCCGCTACGGCGTGCCCGATCCGGAGTTCGCCGATCCGGCCTTTCCCGTCTACCGGGACAGCACCCTGAAGCTGTCGGCGGTGCTGGCCCGTGGCATCCGCCGGTTCCACTACACCTACGATTTCGGCGACAGCTGGGAGCACGAGATCGCGATCGAGCGGACGCTGCCCGCCGATCCCGGCATGGAGTATCCCCGGTTCGTCGATGGGCAGCGCCGCTGCCCGCCGGAGGATTGCGGCGGCGTTCCGGGCTTCGAGATGTTCCTGGATGCCATGGCCGATCCGAACCACCCGGAGCACGCGTCGATGCGGGACTGGTACGGTGACGACTACGATCCCGACGACATCGAGACGTACATCATAGACATCCAGCTTGACCGCATCGCCGCAGCCCGCCGTGGCGGGATCAAGGGGCGCGGCCGGCCGAAAAAGTCCAAATGACTCATCTCCGATACAGAATAATCAATATCTGGTTGCTTCTACGAGATAATAAGCACGACACACGATGCAAAAATCACCGAAACTCAACGTAAGGCGCTATCTGCCATCAAAAGATTTCGTGTCTAATCTACGCGAGATTAGAGCGTTTCGTGGCGCGTACTACGGTAATAATCTTCTTGAGTCATTGGAAATGGCCGGCCTACTTCGGCCGAAGCTGCGGCTGCGCTGGCCCGACCCGGTGGCCCGCCGAATGTGGCTGGAGGGCCACAGTGATGTCGGCTCCATGCAGGAGGCGGTAGAGCCAGACGGCCCGCGTTGGGGGGCAGCGGTAAGGTTGGAAAACAGCCTGTTTCGGACAACTCACCCGGGTGTCTACGGCGATATTCCACATCCATTCGATGAGCCAGATCCGGCATTCGTGGAGTTCTTACAGCGGCCGGCCCAACAAGTCTATCAGTCTCACCAGGATCGCCGTGTCAGTGTGGCGAATGAAAAATATCCTGAGCTTTTTGCAGACTGCAACGTCCGAGACTTTTACAGTGGCTGGCAGGTACTCGTAGCAGCAGAGTTCGCTGATATTGGCATCCATTTCCGACTAAACATGGCAGATGCGGAAGCGGCCAGGAGAGCACGTCATGCTGTCTTCGATGGTCGCAGGCCGGCTGACACGTGGCGCGAAATCACCGCGCCTACACGAGCGTTGAACGGATTTCAGAGTCACGAAGCCGCGCTGGATGCCGTCGTCTGGTCGGAAGAGGAAGCAGACCATGCGTTGGGCCGCATCCTCCGCGATCATGGTGGTGGACGGTTCTGGCTGACGGAGGATCAAGCGAAGGCTTATCATCAGGCGCAGATCGAGGCAGCACGCAAAGCGCAGGAGCATTATGGTGTCCAGTCGCCAGCGATTCTGGAGTTGTGCAAGTTCCTGGCAGAACGATGGTCGGACTGGGAATTCGAAGGCCGCACCCTGATCGCCCACGCATACAAGGTGTACTTGGCCGCAGCGATACGTATGCTCCGGATGGCCGCAGGCATGGCGTTCGATGACATAAAGGAGTCTGTGGGTTGTCAAAGCGGTCATCGTGAATTCACGCTTGACGCAGTCTGGCCGGATTGGGTGCGTGACCAAAAAGACAGGCTAATCAGAACGCTGCAACCCGCTGTGCAGCGCGAGTGTCCCGGTGCCATGACCGACGACGAGATCATCGCGTTTGCTGACTTCATCGATCAAGAGCGTCAGGATGCCGTGTTCTTGCGTTTGGAATCGTTCGAACGGCATGCGTTCGGCGATGTGGACGCGCGGCTGGCTGGAATGTCCAGCGACCTTCAGGGCTTGACCGTCGCCGTGGAACATGTTGCTCGCGCAATGGGTGGTTCAGGTGATCATCTTCACGAAATGTTTAGGAACCTTTGGACCGGAACTGAAATTGAAAAACTTCTTAAGCGAAACCAGAACGACGTCAGGCGTTCGATTTTCTCTCCTTCTATGAACATTGAAGAGAAGGCGGAAGCATACAGTAGTTTTAAGGTCATGATCGAAGGATGGAGGTCATCATGCGTGGCGAAAGCCATCGCTGCTGACCTTGTCACTGCGAGTAAGCTCCGTGGGGCGGTTCATTACGCATTTCCCGAACGAGACCATTTGGAGATGGAGAAACTTTTCGTCGCAGTGCTGCGCGCGGCAGCGTTGACACACGCACATGTTCGGCGTTCTCAGCAGATCAAGATATCTGGACAGGCAGGGTTATTACCCACTGAACCTGCCAGCAAAGAATGCTGAGTTCCTCGCCATGCGCGACCCCCACAGTCCGCTCTGGAGTCCTTCCACCATCACGTCACCGTCCCGTTCAGCCGGACCCGCCCGACGGTCTCGCCGGCGCTGTTGTCGACGGCGGTGACCGCAGCACCGATCAAGGTGTTGCCGGTGGCGGTCTTGGTCGCCTCGCGGGCGGTGTTGTCCCAATAGATCTTGTCCCCGGCGCTCCAGGCCTGGGAGCCAGTCTTCGTCAGGTCGAAGACGCCGACCAGGCAGACCTCGACCGGCTCGCCACCGGCGGCCGAAGCGACCGCGATGCCGAACAGGGCGCCGACGAGCACGCCCTCGCCGGAGGCCACGGCATAAGGGGCGGCCAGGGTCAGGGTGGTGCCGGGCTGGATGTGGTTCTTCATGGGGCGGTTCCTTGGGGGTCGGGTTCGGCCGGGTCCTCAGCGGGCGGGCCGGTCGGGGGTGAGCATCAGGATCAGGCCGGCCGCCGCCCCGCCCACCAGGGCGATCTGGTCCACCAGGGCCGGGTCGAGGGAGACGCCGAAGGCGGACAGCAGCGCGGTGGCGCCGAGCCAGGTGCTGCGCTCGCGCAGCCGTTCGATCAGGTAGCGCATGGGGGACCTCCTTCAGGACAGGGCCGGCACAGCCGGGCGGCGGAAGCCACCGGCATCCAGGCCGAGGACGACGCGGTAGTCGAAGTTCGGGCAGAGCTTGGCGGCGACCTCGCGGTGCCCGCGCCAGCGCAGGCGCTTGCCCTGGGCGGCATAGGCCGCATCCATCGCGTCGGCCAGCCGCCGCAAACTGTCGAACTGCACCGGGGAGAACTGGTGAAAGCCATGCAGGCACAGGGCGATGGAGCCGCTGTTGTGCCCGGCTTGCGCGGCCGGCACGTCTTCCAGCGGCCGGCCGCGCTGGATCGTGCCGTCGCCGCGGATGAAGACGTGATAGCCGATGCCACGCCAGCCGCGCCGGCGGTGCCACTGGTCGATCACCGCCGCGTCGTCATGGGCGGCCTGGTCGCTGGCGCTGCAATGGATGAAGACCACATGCACCGGCCGCTTGGGCACGGCGAAAGGCACATTCTGGCCGGGCATGCTGAGGATCGGGAACGGGTCCGTCATGGCTCAGGCCCCGGCGTTCTTGTAGAGGCCGCGCCAGTCGATGGCCTTGGCCCCGAAATCCAGCCGGCACTTGATCTCCACCCCGTCCACGTCGAAGCCGTTGCGGGTTTCGATGTAGGCGCCCTGCTGCCCCTCCAGATAGGCGTACTCCAGGGTGTCGATCTGGGCCGGGTTGGCCGCCAGATACCAGGCGGTGGCGCTGGCGGCGTCGAGCCGGGGCTCGGCGATGGGCGTCAGGGTACGGATGGAGGCGGGAACGATGTCGCTGGTCTTGGCCGGCGTCAGGTTCTGCGCCACCAGTTGCTCGGCCGTCAGTTCCAGCGCCGCCGGCACGATCAGGAAGGACGGCCGGATGTTCAGCACGGTCTTCCGGTCCAGCCCGGTCTGCTTCGCCATCGCCGCGCGGGCGTCGCCGATGGCGGTGACGGTCGGGGGGGCCGCCGTGCCGGCGAGGTTCTTGTGGTCGGCATGGAACAGCGCCTTGCCGTCGGCCATGGCGGCGTTGGCGGTCAGGATGCCCCAGACCACGTCGCTTTCCAGGGTGGCGATGGCGGTGCCGTACATGGCCGGGATGCGGGTGAAGGCGTCGAGATCGTCGTTGATCAGCACCTGCCGGGTGATCGCCACCACGCGGCCATAGGTCTCGATACGGTAGCTTTCCTTGCTCTCGCCGATGGTGCCGCGCTGGAACTCCCCGCCCTCGTTGACCTTCAGCAGCTGCGGCGCCTCGCCGATCTGGACCCGGTGCATGGCCTTGAAATCGGTGGCCAGCACCTGCCGGCAGAAGGGCGTGAAGGTGCGCGGATAGACCTCATAGGCCTGGCGCAGGGTCTTGGCGGTGACAGCGGACAGCACCTCGGGGAAGTCGGAGGTGGAATGGAGCGCTCGGGTGGCGATCTCGTCGCGCGACAGCCCGCGCACCGCCACCCCGGCCTGGGTCAGGAACTCGCGGGCCAGTTCCAGCAGGCTGAGGCCGCGATACTCGCGGGCCTGGTCGGTCAGCGGGAACAGGGTCGGGCTGTAGCGGTGCAGCAAGGCGGTGCTGACCGCCTCACGCCGCAGCAGCCGTTCGTCCCTGCCGCCGAGCGGCACGGTCACCTGCGGGAAGATGCGGGTGCGGTCCGACGCGTCCGCAACCTTGTCCAGGATCAGCCGGCGGGCCTCGTCCAGGCCGGTGCCGCGCCGGACCAGATCCTCGGCGAAGCCGCGCTCCAGCCCCAGCCGGCCGGCGAGGTCGTGGATGGTGCCGACCCGCTCGCGCTCGGCCGCCTGTGCCCGGGCGACCAGGGCGTCGGTGTCGGGGGTCGGTGGAGTGGCGGTGGCGCGGGCGACGTCGGGTGCCGGGGCCGTCGCCACGTCCGGGGTGGCGGGCTTGGTCTGGGTCTCGTCCATGGAAGTCCTCGTGGCGGGTGACGGTGCGCCGGGACGGACCACGACGCAGGGGGAGAGCGGCTCGGCGCTGCGGAAGCCGGCGGCGAGGTCGGCCCCGACCGGCACGGCGGAAATCTCGAACGGCGTCCAGTCCACCGCGCGCCAC
Source organism: Rhodospirillum centenum SW (assembly GCF_000016185.1). Taxonomy (NCBI): domain Bacteria; kingdom Pseudomonadati; phylum Pseudomonadota; class Alphaproteobacteria; order Rhodospirillales; family Rhodospirillaceae; genus Rhodospirillum; species Rhodospirillum centenum. The sequence continues at coordinate 56,604 of NC_011420.2, read as the reverse complement.
AGTTCGGGTCCGGACGCCGGGCGCGAGATCTCGAAACGATGGACCTGATAGCCGATGGAGACGGCGCGCAGATGACCGGCGCGGATATCGGCCAGGATCGGCTCCACCTCCGCCCGGTCGCTGAAGCGCACGCGGGCGAGGCCACGGCCGTTCTCGATGCGGGCCGTGCCCGGCACCACCGAACCGATCACCGCATCCAGCGTGCCCATGTCATGGACCTTCAGCAGCGGTGCCCCGCCGTTCAGGCGTTCCAGCCGGACATGGGCGGGGTCAAGGCTCAGTTCCTCGTCGAAGGGCTCCCCGAACAGCGGCTGGCGGCGCACCCGCGCGCCGGTGGACCAGACCAGTTCCACCGAGCGGTCAGCCTCATCGAAGCTGGCCAGCACAAGGTCAGCCGCGCGGCGGAGCGCCGGCAGGTCAAGGGTGCCGTGCATGATGGGTCAGTCCTGGTTGGCGGCGGTCTCACCGGCCTGGATCACGCCGGTCTTGGTCACCCGTCGCGGGTCGCTGTCCAGCACAAGGCCGAGCGCGTCCAGGCGGGCATTCATGGCGGCAATCTCGGTCAGCACCGCCTCGGGATTGTGGCCCTGGCGAGAGATTGCTTGGGCCAGCGTCATGGTGCCGGAGCGCATGGCCAGCAGGTCGGCCATGGCGTCCTTCAGCGGGTCCACCGCCTCAAAGCGCGGCGGCGACCATTCAACCGGAATGTCCGGGCGCGGCAACCGGCCTGCCGCCCAGGCCTGGGTGGTGAACCAGTCCCAGGCCGGCTGGCATAGCATGGGGATCACCAATTGCCACTGCGCCGCCTCGATCAGGCGGCGGAACTCGACCAGCCCGGCGCGGATGCTGGAATAGTTCACCTGGGACAGGTCGCCGGTCAGCAACTCGTAGGGCATACGAAAGCCGGCAGCGATGATGTGCAACTGGGCGCGCAGCCATTCCGCCACCCCCGCCGTGGTGGCAGGCTGGTTGAAGCGGATATCCTTGCCGCCGCGGGCATAGGCGATCAGGCCGGGCTCGAACTGCTCCACCCGATGGCCATCGGCATCGACCACCGAGGGCGCGATGCCCTGTTCCCCCTCGTCGGCCCCCAGCACGATGCCAACGACACAGGCTTCGGTCTTCTTGCGCACCAGTTCGGCCTGGGTCCAGTCGTCCAGGTCGCGCAGCGCCCGCATCACCGGTGTGCCCCAGGGCACGCCGCGCACCTGGGCGCGCTGCTTCTCATAGATGTGCGCGACCTCGGCGGCGGGCACGGCGGCACTGTCCAGCCGGCGGCGCAGGCTGACCACCGCGTCGCCCGGATGTTGGGCGTTGAGCCAATAGGCCCGGCGCCTTCCCAGCGGGTCGAACTCGATGCCCTGGACGATCCGGCCGCCATCGGCAAGGTCGCCATTGCGCCCGGCATCCAGCAGGTCGGCCTCGACCAGTTGGATCTGGAGCGGCACCGGCAACCCGTCACCCGCGCGCCGGGGCCGGCGGCGCAGCAGCACCTCGCCCGCCTCGACCATCTGGCGGCAGGCCAGGGTTTGCAGCCCGTAGAAATCCAACTGGCCGTCGGCATCGCACCGTGCCGACCAATCCTGCCACAGGGCGTCGGTTGCCTTGTCCAGCCGGTCGTCACCCGACGCGGCGCGCGGCATGATGCCGGAACCGACGATGTTGTTGACCAGCACCGACACCGCCTTGGCGGCGTGCGGGTTGTTGCGCACCAGATCGCGCATCCGGTCGCGCAGCAGCGCCCCGGCAACGGCGATCTCGGCATCGGCCGAACTGCCCGGTGCCCGCCAGCCATCGGTGCGGCGGCCCTTGGCGGCCCCGTCATAGCCGCGGGTCAGCCGGTCGAGGCTCTGGCGGGCCAGCACCCGTCGCAGGGCCGCCTGTGGTGCCACCAGCCCCAGGGCGCGGTCGAGCCAGAGCCCGGCCATCAGCGCTCCCCACGGCGGAAGCCGGCAAAGCCCGCCATCGGCAGTTTGCTCGATGTGTTGCCAGCCATTTCCCGTTCGATGGTGCGGATGCGCGACAACAGGTCGGCGGCGGAGCCGTACTCGACGCTGCGGCCGTCATAGCTGACGCGCAGCGTGCCGGCAGCATAGGCGCGGCGCAGCGCGTCCAGTTCCCCCTGGGTCCAGGTCATCCCAACCAACCCTGATTGCGTCCACCCAACCAGCCGCCCCGGCGTTTCTCCCCCGGTGCGGTGGGGCGTTTAAGGTGACCGGCGGTCGGAACCTCAGCGGCCGGCACCACCGGGGTTGGGGTTCCAGCGGCGTCGGGCGCCGGCCCGACCTGATCCTCCAGATCGCGCCACTTCGCCTCGGTCCAGCGGTCGATGCCGGCGATCCAGGCGGCGGCGCGGGCATAGACGCGGCAGTCCAGCGCCTCGTTGCGCTCGCGCAGCTTCTGCCAGTCCAGTTTGGTGAAGCCGCGCTTGGTCTTCACCGTCACCAGCTGCTCGGCCACAAGCTGCTTGACCCATTCGGCCTCCACGCCCTGCGGTAAGTGCAGGCTGCCGGGGGGCACGGTGATGCCGGCGGCCAAGTCCTCGTCTGTAGGCCGGGCCAACCGCAGGAAACGGTACGTTTCGCTCTTGAAGGTGGCCACGGCCACCGTCCACAGCCGCGCCCCGCGCCGCACCTTGCGGCCATTCTCGGTGGCATCCACGTAACTGGGGCCGGCGACGGGCGCCGCCCTGTTGAAGCCCTCCACCCCTTTGACCGGGGCCACCTGCGCGAAACCCACGCTCCTGGCCCAGGCATAGACGGCGGGTGCCTCATAGCCGGTATCGATGGCCAGCCGCGCTAGCCCCAGCCGGCTGCCATGGGTGTGTGGCCATGTCCGGCCCAGCAATGCTGTCAGCGCCGCCCAGGCCTCCGCCCGTTCGGGCCCGCCCTCGATGACGACATGGTCCACCAGCCAGCTGGTCAGCCCGCGCCCCCAGGCCCACACCGACACCTCGATCCGGTCCTTCTGCACGTCGGCCCCGGCGGTGAGGAACAGGCCGCCCGTGGGCACCGCGCCGAAGCGGTAGCCGCCGCGTCGTTCATAGAGACGCTGCCAGTCCGGCGCTTCGCCGCTCTCCTGCCAGGTCTCGCCCAGCGAGGTGTTGACGAAGGTCTTCATCGCCTCGTCGCCGGCGGCCTTGGCCGACAGAAAGGTGCGCACCATGTCGGCCAGCCGAACCCAGGTGGAATAGATCTCGTTGAGGTGGAAACCGGCGATGCCGGTGAACGGCGCCTCCGCCCGCCACTGCCCGCGAGATATCGCCTGCCAGCGCCGGGCATCACCCCAGACGGCATCGCAATGGACGCAGACATAGCGGGCGCTGTCCGGCCGGGGTTCCGGGTCGCTGTCCCAGCGCACCTGCCCCCAGCTCAGCACCTGATGCTGGCCGCAATCCGGGCACGGCACCCAGAAGCGGCGGCGGTCGCTTTCCTCGAACGCCGTTTCGATCCGGCTGGCCCCCTTCAGGGTCGGGGTTGAGACCAGCAGGATTTTGCGGTTCCAGAAGGTGACGGTGCGCTTGCGCGCCAGCTTGACCGGGTCGCCTTCAGCCCCGGCGCTAGCCGGGTAGCGGTCGACCTCGTCGCAGAGCAGGATGCGGATCGGCCGGCTGGCCAGCCCCGACGGCGCGTTGGCCCCGACGATGGTCAGGTGGCCGCCGGCAAACCGCTTGTGCAGGATCTTGTTGGAACCGTCACGCGACTTGGGGTCGGCGATCCGCCCGATCAGGCACGGCGTGTCCCGTGCCATGGGCGCGAAACGGTCCTTCGACCAGGTCTCCGCGTCGCGCTCGGTGGGCATCACCACCATGATCGGCGACGGATCCTGGTCGATATGGTAGCCGACCGTGTTGTTCAGCACCTCCGTCTTGCCCACCTGGGCCGACGACATCACCACCACGGTTTCGATATCCGGGTCGGAAACGGCATCCATGATGCCGCGCTGGTATTCGGCCCGGGCGGTGGACCAGCGGCCCGGCTCGGCGCTGGCCTCAGAACTCAGCCGGCGGTTGGCGTCCGCCCATTGGCTCACCGTCAGGTCCGGCGGCGGCGTCAGCATCTGCAACGCCGTCGTCACCAGCTTCGCCAGCCCCGGATGCCCGGTCAGGCGCAGGGGCGACGGCGACCGGCGTCGCCGCAAGTTCGGCGAGCGCCTCGACAATCGCCGACCGGAGAAGGACGCGGACGGCGGCGGGGTTTGCGGCATCATGAACCAGGGGGGCCAGCTTGTCCGGCAGGGTGATCAGGCGGGCGCGCAGCCGGGCCGTCACTGCCGCCCAGGCCAGCGCCGTCTCGGCCACCGGCACCAGATCGCCGCGCCGTTGCTGCGCGTCCAGTTCGGCAAGGTCGGCCTTGGCCTTGACCAGCCGGGTGCGTTCGGTGGGCAGGTCGGCGACGCCACCCTGCGCCCGCTGCGCCAGATCGCGCAGGTAGCGCACATAGCCGCGCACGGCGCCGACCAGATCGTAGGCGCCGCGCTCGGCCTTGGGGATCACCCCCTCGCGGCTGAGCTGCTGGACCCGGCGCTCCGACAGGTCGAGCAGCTTGGCGATCACCGCCAGCGGCTGCCCGTTGCCGGCCATGGGCCTGGTCCTTCCTTGGATGAAACAGCAATCAAATCAGCGATGTAATCGCTTGGCTCGGGTGCCGGACAGCGCGATGACTGTCCGCACCACGATGGAGGATGCGATGCCCACGCCCCGCGACAACACCCAGGCCCTGGACGCCTTCCTGGCCCGCAAGGCCGAGATCGACACGATGCTGGCGCGGCTGGCGGCGCTCAGCGCGGACCACTTCAACGTCGCGCCCGACGACATCCACTGGGGCCATGTCGGCACCCTGGCCACCTACGCCGAGCTTCTCAAGCGCATCACCGACGCCGCCTTCCGCGAGGGCGAACACGCCGACTGAAGGCGATGCCCCCAAGGCCAGCCCCGACCGGGTCCGCCCGGCGGGGCTCGGGCTGGTGGAAGCGCGCCCGGATCGTCCGGACCACCCGAAGGAGATCGCTATGACGACTTTGTCCGACCTGACCCTGACCCAGCTCGCCACCGCCTATGGCGCCCTGTCCGGCACCGAGACCGGACCGAAGACTTTCAACAGCAAGGCCAGGGCGATCAGCCGGCTGGAGGCGCTGCTGGCCGAGCGCGGCCTGACCATCGCCGACGCCCTGCGCGCCGCCGGGATCGCGGCCGACGTGGCCTTCGACGACAGCGGCTGCGATCCCGAGCCGGCCGGCGCCAGCGGCGGGGACGACCGCCCCGGCGCCGACCTCGAGGCGGCGGTGACCGCCATCGAGGAGACGCTCGCCGCCGAACCGCCGCGCACCAAGCGCAGCCGCGCCGACAGCAAACAAGCGCAGATGATCGCCCTGCTCCGCCGGCCGGAAGGGACCACCATCGCGGAGATCGCGGCGGCCACCGGCTGGCAGGCCCACACGGTGCGCGGGTTCTTTGCCGGGGCGCTGAAGAAGAAGCTCGGCCTCACCGTGACGTCGGAGAAGGTCGAGGAACGCGGGCGGGTCTACAGGATCGCCCCCTGACACAAGTTGGACATCAATTCCTCTGTGCCGCCGCCCTGCCGGGGCGGCGGTCCTAGCCGAGCCGAGAGAGTTCGCCACGCATAAGCCGCAACCAGGGGGGCCACGCCGTTGCCACAGAGGCGAAGCCGGTCCACCCGGAAGGCCAGCCCATCAGCGCCTCGACGAACCGCGGGTTCAGTGTCGGGGTGTCGCCGCAGCCACTCCCGCCACCCATTATCGTCTCCGGGGCCGGGCGGGAACGCCCGCTCACCGCCTGCTCGTTCAAGGGGCGGCTGTTGCGCGCCATCGTCTCCGGCCCGGCCAGCCCGCTGCGCCAGTCGCGCGCCGACGGGGTCGCCCAGCAGCGGGCACGCCCGGTCAGGTCGGCCTCGCGGCGCCGTCCGGCACCCGGCCGGTTGCCGTCGCTGGCCTTCGCCGTCGACCACAGGCGCAGCAATTCGGTGCGGTTCGCCCCGCTGGAGCGCTTGCCCGAACAGGCCCGGGGCGTCGGCCAACCGGCGGGCGAGGACGAACAGCCGTTCGCGTCGATGGGGAGCACCGACTTCCGCCGCCGAGAACAATCCCTCCGCAACGACGAAACCCATTCCTTCCAGCTCTTCCGGACCTCGCGATAGCCGAGGTTGAGATGATTGGGGACGTTCTCCAGGAAAACAGATCCCGGTCGGCGCTCGTCGATGATGCGCGCGACATGGGGCCAAAGATGCCGGGGATCGTCGGTTCCGCGACGACGTCCGGCGACGCTGAACGGCTGGCACGGATAGCCCGCAAGCACGAGGTCCACCGCGCCACGCCATGGGCGACCGTCGAAGCTGGCAAGGTCGTCCCAGACAGGTGCCGGATCCAGGGCCGCGTCCGCCATCCGCGCCACGAGGACGGCCGCGGCGTAGGCGTCCCGCTCGACATAACCCACAGCACGGTATCCGGGTTCGGCGATGTGCAGGCCAAGGTCGAGACCGCCGGCCCCGGCGCACAGCGACAGCCCGAACAGGGGGCCGCCGCCAGCAGCGCCAGTGGCAGATAGAGCCACGTCATGCACCGGCATCCGTTCCGTCGGAAAACGGCGTCCCGTCCGCGCGGGTTGCCCTTTGGCCCGTGAACCCCTCCCACCGCCGCACGATCACGTCGCAATAGGTCGGATCCAGTTCCAGGGCGTAGCAGACCCGCCCCACCGTCTCGGCGGCGATCAGGGTGGTGCCGGAACCGCAGAAGGGTTCATAGAGGACATCGCCCCGCGCGCTGTTGTTGACGATGGGGCGGCGCATCACCTCCACCGGCTTCTGGGTGCCGTGGGGCGTGGCGGCGTCCTCGCCGCCGGCCGGGGCGATCGACCACAGGGTCGACTGGTCGCGGGCACCCTGCCAGTGGCTCTTCGCGCCCTTGCGCACGCCGTACCAGCACGGCTCATGCTGCCAGTGATAATCCCCGCGTCCGAGCGCGAAGCGGCTCTTCGACCAGACGATCTGGGCCCGGATGTCGAAGCCGCAGGCGATCAGGCTTTCGGCCACCGTGGTGGCGTGGATGGCAGCGTGCCAGACATAGGCGACGTCGCCGGGAAACAGCGCCCAGGCATCGCGCCAGTCGGCGCGGTCGTCGTTGGCGACCTTGCCGGTGCGCTTCGTCTTCGCCACCCCCGCCGCGTTGCGCCAGGAGGGATCGTACTCCACGCCATAGGGCGGATCGGTCACCATCAGGTGAGGCCGCGCACCGGCCAGCAGCCGCTCGACATCGCTGGCGCCCGTGGCATCGCCGCACAGCAGCCGATGGGAACCAAGGATCCAGAGATCCCCCGGCCGGGTCACGGGCTCGGCGGGCGGTTCCGGCGTGGCGTCCTCGTCCACCAGCCCTGGCGCCGGATCGTCCAGGTTCAGCAGCCGGTTCAGTTCCCCGGCGTCGAAGCCGAGCCCGTCCAGCGCGGTGCCTTCCTCCACCAGCCGCGCCAGTTCGGCCGACAGCAGCGCATCATCCCAGCCACCGTTCAGGGCGATGCGGTTGTCGGCCAGGCGGAAGGCGCGGGCCTGCGTCTCGGTCAGGTGGCCGAGCCGGATCACCGGCACTTCAGCCAGCCCCAGTCGCCGGGCCGCCAGCAGCCGTCCGTGCCCGGCGATCAGCACGCCGCGATCATCAACCAGCACCGGGTTGTTGAAGCCGAACTCGCGGATGGAGCCCGCGATCTCCGCCACCTGTGCCTCGGAATGGGTGCGCGCGTTGGCGGCATAGGGCAGCAGCCGGTCCAGCGGCCAGCGTTCGATCCGGATATCGTTCAGCATGGGATCAGGCGGCGAAGGCCAGGGTCACGCCCCGCGCGGCGGCGGTTTCGGCGAAGGTGCCGCCGCCTTCCAACCGGGCCGGGCTGGCGGGGAACTGCTCGTTCCAGCGGCGCACCGCCACGTCGACATAGGCCGGCGCCAAATCGACGGCGCAAACCCGCCGGCCGGTGCGTTCGCCGGCGATCAGGGTGGTGCCGGAGCCGGAGAACGGCTCATAGACGACATCGCCCGCATCGGCATAGGCGTTCAGGATCAGTTCGGGCAGCGCCACCGGGAACACCGCCGGGTGCTCCACCTCGATGCCGCGCGCCTTGTGGCGGCCGATGCGGATCACGCTGTCGGGGATGCGGTGGGTCTGCGTCGGCTGGCCGGCATGGGTCCAGGCACCCACGGTGCCGTCCGCCTTGCGCATGGCGGTGGAATGGCCGTCGGCCCGCAGGTGGGTGTCGAGACCGGCATATTTGCAGGGCACGATCTTGTTGGGCTTGCGGCCCTGCCGGTTGAAGTGGAAGACGAACTCGAAGCTCGGCGCCAGCCGCCCGCCCCAATCGCCGGGCAACCCCGGTCCCTGGTCCCAGACATACAGCCCGAAGCGGCGCCAGCCCTGGGTCCGCATCCAGTCCAGCCAGTCCGACCAGTAGGGCAGCCATTCGCCGTCGCGGTGGATCAGCCCGAGATTGACCAGCACCTGCCCCTCAGGGGCCATCGGCAGAAGGGCGAACACGCGCTGCATCAGCGAGTCCCAACGGGCGATGCCGCCGGTGGTGTAATCGCGCTGCTGGCCATAGGGCGGGCTGGTGAAGCACAGGGCGGCACTGTCCCCGCCCAACACCTGTGCCACCGCCGCCGGATCGGTGCTGTCGCCGCAGAGCAGCCGATGCTGCCCCAGCAGCCACAGATCGCCGGCCCGTGTCACCGGATCGGACGGCGGCTCCGGGGCGGCGTCAGGATCGGCGGCGTCGGCGGCTTCCGCATCCTGGTCCGCTGCGTCGTCCAGCGCGGCCAGGATCTGGTCGATCTCGTCGGCGTCGAAGCCGGTCAGCGCCAGGTCCACCGCGTCGAGGCGCAAATCCTTCAGTTCGAGCGCCAGCAACTCGTCGTTCCAGCGCGCTTCCTGGTGGCTGCGGTTGTCCATCAGCCGGTAGGCCCGCGCCTGAGCCGGCGTCAGGTCGGTGGCCACATGCACGGGGACCGTGACCAACCCCAGCCGTCGCGCTGCCTCCAGCCGCGTGTGGCCGGCGACCACCACCATGTCCCGGTCCACCACGATGGGCTGGCGCCAGCCATACTCGGCGATGGACGCCGCCACCTTGGCCACCGCCTCGGCATTGTGCCGCGGGTTGCGGGCATAGGGGATCACCCGCTCGATGGGCAGGTTGATGATCTCCACGATCTCTCCTGAAAGCGAAACGGGCGGCACACGGACGCCAGCGGAAAACGAAACGCCCCGGCATCCGGCGTTTCGCCGATCGGCGGGGGCCGGATGCCGTAAGCCCTTGGCTTTGCAGGTCCGGCCCGGCCGGCGAAACGAAATGCCCTGAATTTTCCGCGTCACTGGCGGAATGCCGAACCTCTGCCGCCAGCATAGGTTGTAGGCCAGGAAGGAACCAGGGGCCGCAACCTTATTGCCCACGGGCGGCCGGATCGGCAATGAAACGATCCATCCCGGCTGCGGCGGTGGCGAAGGGCGCCCCCGCGCACCTCGCCTGAGCATGATGGAAATCTACCCCGGAACCGCCGTTTCCGTCTCAGCGAAAAGTGTCTGCCTTGTCGATTGCGCTACCCTGCGCTGCCGCACGCCGCACGGACCATCGCGATCACCTGCTGGCGCGACCGCTTGCCCGGCACCCGCCGCCCGTTGAGACGCCAGGCGATGACGCAGAGCGCGTAGAGCCAATGCTGATGGGCGGCGGCGCGCGCCAGACCGACCTTCCAGCATACCTCCTTCCAGCGTTCGCCGCCGGCCCGCAGCCAGACGATCCGGGCATCCACCGGATCGAGCCCGATGGTCCAGCCAAGGGTTTCCTCCATGCGGGTGATGGCGGCGGCGGTGGGCAGCGGCGGGCGAAGCTGGGGCGGCTCGCGCCCGACCAGATCGCAGAACTCCGGCACGATCTGCGGCCAAGTGTTGAAGTAGCCGCCGATGCGCCGCTCGGGCAGGCGCTTCAGCACGTCGGCCGCCTCGGTCAGCCGCTCCTCGACCATCAGCGGGGTCCAGCGGGGATCAGCCATGGCGGGCCTCCTTCGCCGGCCGGTCGCCGTAGAGCTTCCGCCCGAGCTGGCGGACCAGTTCGCGATCCGGCCAGGTCAGTCGCTGGTCGTTCTCGCTGACCACCAGGATGCCCTGGGCCTGCCAGCCGTCGCGCTTGATGGCTTCCGGTGGCGTGCGGTCGCCGCCGAAGCCTCTGGGCGTCATCCTCATGGCCGGACCTCCCCGGCGAGCAGATCGGCCACCGCCCCGATCAGCGAGGCCGGCCGTTGGTCGCCGAGCCGGCCCATGCTGCCGGCCAGCCGACGGGGATCGACGCCGTGCTGCAGGAGCAGCGACAGCGCCACGCAGGCGTCATCGAGCAGGGCGTCGAGGTCGGAGCCGATGCGGGCGCCGTCGGCGAACACCTCGCCGGGGCGACCATCGGGGTAGAAGCCGATGGTGACGGTGAAGCGCTGGCCATCGAAGGCGATCTCGGCAGTTTCCGCGGGCCGGCGGTCAGGCCGGCGGATACGGCTCACGGCGCGCCTCCCGCCCGGCGCTGGATGGCCCAGAGCAGCAGCGCCAGGGCGTCGGCCTCGTTGTCATCGGCGGGCTGAAAGCCGCGGGCGCGGACGGCGGCGATCACCGCGTCCTTGCCGGCGTTGCCCTTGCCAGTGGCGAAGCGCTTGATGGTGCCGACCGGCACGCCTTCGTAGGCAATACCCCGGTCCTCGCACCAGGCGGTCAGCGTGGCGAGGAAGCCGCCGTAGACGTGGGCGGCATCGGTGCCAACGTGGCGGCGGACCTCCTCATAGACGACGAGGCCAAGGCCGCCGGTCATGGTGGCGACCTCACCCAGCCAGCGGCGAAAGCGCAGGTAGCGCATGCCACCGCCCGACCAGCGATCCTGGCGGAACGCCTCGGTGCCGGAGACGATGGCACCGTCAGCGGAGCGTAGCGCCCAGCCCATCGTCGATCCGAGATCGAGGGCGAGCACCACGAGCGTGGCGGGCAGGACCGCCAGAGCAGCCGGCCCAGATCCCGGCAGAGCCGGAACCGGAAACAGAGTAGTCATCATGAAGGCTCACGGAGTCGTGGGCCTTCGGCTTTGGTCCCAACCCTTTTACTGCGGCGGGGCATCAGATGCAATCCGGTTTCGGCGGAAATGTTCGCAAAAAGTTCCGGCGAGGGCGGGCGCTTGGTCCCAACGGTCCCTGGTCCCAACGGGGGGTTGGACACCTCATAGCCCAGAAAGATTTTCCCGTTGTTGCTGCCATAAACACCATAAAAGACAACTCAACATAGCATTTTTCTCGGCCCCCTGAACACTTTCACCCCCCCCCCGTTGGGACCGTTGGGACAAAGCCAGCATTCATGCTGGTTTCAGCGGTCCCAACCCCCATCAAGAGGTTGGGACCGGTTGGGACCATAGGGGAAGGGAAATCCGTGGTGACTACGGCAGGTTTGGTCCCAACCTCTGCCGATGTCGGGAGCCGCATGGGCGTGGTTAGGGCCGGGGTGTTCCCAGAGCAAGCAGCGTCAGACCGGCGGTCGCTCGATCTAGTAAACTATCCTTCCCGTTGTCCCCCCTTTTTCACCACCCTGCCTTGCAAGCTCCTATTCCTGATCTTGAACTGCGCCAGAAAAAAGCGGACTATCCCCACCTCGGAAGTGGCATGCCGCCACGGCCCCGTTCGCAGTCCTCTCGGACCGCGTTGTCCCAGAGCAACGGTCGGACCATACGCCCGCTCGCACAGCCTCCGGAATACGTTCATGAGCGACGGAGTTCACCACCAAGCCGAAGCACCGGCGTCGCTATTCGCCGAACTTGACTCACGCGACGTTGCGGTCTGGCTCCAGGAGCCATTCGCTGCTGCTGCGGGACCGGAGAAGGCGGCCAAGGTTCTTGGCCTGCCGTGGGCCTTCGTCTTCAGTGAATCTTCCGACCAAGCGCTGATCACCGCGCTTGAGGCGACGGAGTCGGTGGAGAGTCCCCTCGTCAGACGGCGCGGCATAATTCACATCGTCGACACCAACCCGTCTGATGTCCCGCTACCACCTCGTAGCCTTCCAGTGTTCCTGCTCAACGGGCGCGGAGGCACCCGGAATTCGGGGCTAGCCGCCCTTACCCGGCGACTGACGATGCTGGAGGAACTCCAGCGGCGGTCGATCAAGCATCTCGTAGTCCTAGGTGGTCCGACTTTCGCCCTGCCGCAGGAGCTAACAGGGTTGTGGGCGGAGGGCTTCCGCTCCTTCACAACCGTCGTCAGCGATGCCTCCGACGCCACGGACAAAGCGGCCGCGTGGAGAGCCGAGACGGGCGCGCGGACAATCAGCCTTGTCACGACAGCCGCCGGGGCTTTCGTCGACGATCTGGTGCGTCGCTACATGGAAGGCCGCGACGAGCGGCAGATTCTTCGCCTGCGCGACGCCACCGAGACCCTACACCGACTCGACGTCACCGGTCTCGATGATCCCGAACACCCGCTCTTGGGACGCTACGAGCTCCTCACGGAGGAACACCTCATTCCGCTTCTTCCGGACGACCTGCGCGTCGAAGATGTCGAGGGTTTTTTCAAAGATCCGCGTTCCTCTTGGCGGCCCTTTGCCGCAGGAATGCCGTGGCCGCGCGAGCCCGACGCGCTGAACATCCTCAAGCGGGCGCTTCGAAAGCTCGACCGAGAGGCGGGCGAATCAAATCCCCTGTTCTACGTCAGCGCGGAGTCCGGTGCCGGCGCGACCACCTTCATCCGCAACTTGGCCTGGGAAACCGCGAGCGAGGGGTATCCGACGCTCCTGGCTGCGGCGGCGCCTTTTACACCGAGCAGTGTCGAAGTCACCTCGTATATGTCGCGTTGTATGGAAACGGCCACAAAGACGGGGATCGGGGCGGACACGCGTCTCTATCAGGCTCCTTGGCTGATCGTCTTCGACCGCACCGCCTTGAACGGCCACGAGGATGACCTGATCCATTTCTCGCGCGAGCTTGAAAAGAGCGGGCGCCGGGCGTGCATCGTGTTCGTCACGGACAGCGTCCTGCCGATCGCGATTTATGAAGGAAGCCGGTTTAAACGCTTGGCGGTCCTGACCCATCAGGTGTCGAAGCCGGACGCTGTAGAATTGGGACGGCACCTCAACCGATATTTGCTGAAACATGGAACGGTCCGGTCGGAAGCTGAGTGGAACAACTTCCTTCAGCGCTCAATCGTTGGCCCGGGGAATGGCTATGCCGCCTTCTGGATCGCGCTGTCGTTCTGGCTCCGGCGCCTGTTCGACATGGAAGAAACCATCCAGTCCTGGCTCTACTATCAGTTTCACGAGAAAGTCACCGATCCAGTTCTTCGCCACGCCATCATCGATATCGCTGCGATGAGCACCGTTCACCGGCCGCTGCCAGAGGTACTGCTGCCCGCCTCGCACGATTGGCCGACCGCGGACAAGCTGTGCGACATTCAGTCCGGGCTCGGCGCCCTCGGCATCGTGCGGGGCATCGATAGCACTCAGCGCTACTGGGCGCTCATTCATGACCTGCTTGGCCGTTTCCTGTTGACGGCGCTTTTCTATGACCGCCCTGCACTCGAAGCCGCGGGATTTGGGGAGGCCACCAACCCTGAGCATCTCCGGCTACTCGTATTGAAGCGGATTGCCCGCCTGCCCGGCCTTGCACACAGGGGCCTGCGTGAGGTAGCTGAAGCGTTCGCCACCTCCATTTTCAAAATTGACCCCAGCCATGGGCATGCGCTGTTTGCCCCCTACTGGCGGGAGGCTCTGGTGGCGTTGGACGAGATGCCCCGTGCCTTTCGGACAACAAGCCGGGCATTTCTCCATCATGCCGCGATCTCGCGTCGACGCATTGCCAAGGATAAGTCCGCTTTCGATATTTCGGACGACGAGCGGGCGGAGTTGCTTTCGCGCGCCATCTCGGACATTGAAACGGCCCTCAGCATCACCGGTGACGCCGACGGCGAATCCGACATGAATCTGCTGAACTCTCTCGCCCACGCCTATCATGACTTGGCCGAGGTCGAGGTGCAGCGCCGCGCTAAGCAAGAGCGTATCCAGGATCTGCAGACGAAGGCACGGGATGCGACGCGACGCGCCTACCGGCTCAGCCCCGACAATTCATTCGTTGTAGAAACGTACGCGCGCGACCTTCTGACCGGCGCCCGCAGCGACCCGACGGCCACCGCGGGCAATGCGATCGAAGTTTTGGGGCTCGTGTATGCTGCGATGCAGCGTGGCGCCGCCGAGGCACGCCGTTTCGCGCTCGGGCGGCTGGCTGAGGCCGCACTCGACGTCCTCTTGGAAGTAGCCGGCGAATTCGACGAAAGGAGCAACCCACAGACCGAAAGCGACGCGATCATCGTTGCACTTAAATCACTGGCGGAAGGCGTACGTCGTTTCGAAGGGATGGAACTCAACGATTATCCGGCCACCAATCGCATCAGAGCGGCGGAACATCTCGCAAACCCAATCTTGCGAAGCAACGCTCAGGCCGTGCGCCTTCAATACCTCCTCTGCTGCATGGATCGCCCTCAGGATTTTGCTCAGCAGCTTGAATTTTTGGAGTCCCTTAAGGGGAGTTCCAGCACTTTCACTCCGCAGATGGACCTTGAACTTGCTGTGCTTCTGCACCAGCGCGACCGGCATCACGAAGCGGCCCGCAAGTTCCACGAGCTTCGCCAACGTTGGCAGCGGGAGGAACACTTCGTCGAGGTGCCGGAGCGGCTGAAGTGGCTGCGTGTGCGCGACAGGGATGATCGCCGGCAGGTGCGCGCACGCATCAGCCAGACCGGCGACGGCCGTCACCGCGCCAGGGTCAGCGAAATGCAGGGCGTAGAGGTCACTTTCCGGCCCCAGGAATTCGGCCGGGAGAAACTTCGACCAGGAATGGTTATTAATGGATATATCTCCTTCGGCCACAACGGCCCGTTCCTGCGGCCCCTGACGGCGAACTGAGCCATGGCGGGACTCGTCGAAGACTGGGCTCAGCAGATCGGGTGGAGCGTCCAGAAACGGAACGTTATCTTGGAAGGGCGAAGCGACGTCCTCTTCTTGAAACTTGCCGCAAAACTGTACCGAGAAGAACGAGGAATCGACGTTTTCAACGATTTCGGGGTGTTGGCAGCAGGTGATGGAGATGACGGCGGAGTCGATGGTGTCAACCGCCGGCTGAGCGCGGCACGACAGCTCGCTGAATACGACCTGACACCCGCGGGAGCGAAAAGGTACCGCTTCATTGGCCTTTTCGACAATGACGAAGCCGGTCGCCGGGCCCTAAAACGCGCCTGTAATTTCGATCCACGCGTAGTGCGTTATGAAGATGTCTTTCTGCTGCATCCCGTCATGCCCATAGCCGGCGGCTCTCCAGGATCGGTCGTCGAGAAAAGAGCCGAAACGCTCAACTACGACTTCAGGCGGCTGGACTGGGAAGTTGAAGACCTGTTCTCGCCAGATTTTCTGCGGGCTTTCGTGGCCGACTATCCTAACGCTGTGGTTCATGAGACAACGATCGGGGGACGGACACACCGGGATCTAAGCCGAGATGGAAAAACGGCCTTGAGAGAGTTCGCAGAGAAGTATGCAACTTTGGATGATGTGATCGACTTGATTCGATTGATCTGTTCCCTGAGAGATTATCTTCACCTGCAGCACAACCATATTTTGCCTACCCAGGGGGATTCCGGATGATTCAATCGGCCAGCCAAGTCGGCCGCCGATACCGCCATTCCCGCCGACCACCCGCTCCTGCCTTGTACCGCTCCCACTGCCGGGCCTTCAGATACGCCGCCACGCGCATCTGGTCGCCCCGTGACCACTTTCCCGTTTCAATCCCCAGCGCCCCTTCCAGGATTTCACCCACGGAAACGTCGCAGACCGGCCGGTCGCGCTCGACCTCCTCGTCGCGCCAGTCGTCGTAGCCGGCATAACCGCGGTTGATGCGGCGGCGCTCGTGGGTCAGCCAGCGGTCGATGCGGGCGTCCCAGGCGTCGCCCTGGTAGCGGGCTTCCTGCTCGATCCTAGCGGCGGCGATCAGATCGGGATCGTCCAGCCACCAGATGGCGCCGTCGCGGAAACGGGCCACCGCCTCGGCCCAAAGCTGGTCGCGGTCCTGCCGCAGGGCGTCCAGGTCGATGCGGCCGCAGCGCAGCGGCCAGAAGCGGCGGTTGCCGGTTTCGTCGCGCAGGTAGGTGTCCGGGTTGACGGAACCGGCGAAGACGCACTGGCGGGGCACGTCGATGACGTAGCGCTCGTACGGCGGGCGGTAGCGGTCGGTGGTGCGGGTCAGGAAGGCCTTGATGCGCTCGACCTCGGCCCGGCCGATGGCGTCCAGTTCGGCGATCTCGATGATCCAGACGCCGCGCATCTGCTGGGCGCAGTCCCTGCTGCCGATCTCCGCCAGTTCGTCGGTGAACCAGTCCTCGCCGGCCAGGACCTTCAGCGCGGTCGATTTGCCGGTACCCTGCGGCCCTTCCAGGATCAGCATGTGGTCGACCTTGGCGCCCGGCCGCAGGATGCGGGCGACGGCGGAGATCAGCCAGCGGGCGCCGAAGGCGTGGCTGAGCGGCGTGTCCTTGGCGCCAAGATAGCGGATGGCCCAGGTCTCCAGCCGCGCCGTGCCGTCCCAGCGCAGATGATCGAGATAGTCACGCACCGGATGGACGCGGATGTCGTTGGCCACCGCGCCGACGCTGCGGCTGACCACCAGGGGCGTGACGTTGATCTCGCGGCGCTGGAGCCATTCGGCGCAGCGCACGTCGTCGGTGGCATTCCAGGGGCGCGCGGCCGGGAACGGGGCGCTTTCCCAGGGCAGCGGGCGGGCCGCCAGAATCTCCTGCCGGAATTCGTCGAAGACCAGGGCCCCGGCGAAGGCCGGATCATTGGACAGGGCGGTGATGACATTGGCCTCGTTGCGCTCCGGCGTGCCGTCATCGCCGATGCGCAGCATGGCGGCCCAGGGCGAACGGATCGCCGGCGCGTCACCGCCGCCGCCATTCAGCCGGCGGCGCAGGTCGCGAAGCTGCTTCTCCAGCACCGAGACCGGGATGCGGGTGGTGGCCTTGATGGTGGTCAGCAGGTGCCGGATGGGCACGGGGTCGAGCCGCGCGGTGGCGATGGCACCCAGAAGGCGGGCAAGGTCCGTCATGTCGGGCGGACAGGTGAGCGCGAGGGCGGCGGCTTCCATCTCCGCCAGGGTGTTGAGCGTCCGGGCAGGTTGCGCGGCAGGCTCCAGGCTATAGTCAGCGGCACTCTTCCCCTGCCGCAGATCATCGTTGAAATCATCGCCGTGCAGCGGGACGACGATAGAGTTGAGGATGTCCGCCCGGTTCAGCCGGTCAGCCAGCGCAGCGGCGGCTTGGCGGCCAGCGTCCCCGGCGTCGGCGAAGATGGTGATTTGGCTTGTGCCCTCCGGCCATTGAAACCGGCGCACGCCGTCCGCGGACAGACCGGCCCAGGTGGGAATGCCGAAGATCGCCGTTGCGGCCAGCGCCGTCTCGATACCTTCGGCCACGCCCAGATGACCGTCTGCGCCAAGGGGAGCCAGCCGGACATGCCCA
This sequence comes from Rhodospirillum centenum SW, assembly GCF_000016185.1. NCBI lineage: Bacteria > Pseudomonadati > Pseudomonadota > Alphaproteobacteria > Rhodospirillales > Rhodospirillaceae > Rhodospirillum > Rhodospirillum centenum. The sequence continues at coordinate 39,046 of NC_011420.2, read as the reverse complement.
TTCGCAATCGGCCCCAGCATCTTCTTGCCCGGCGGCGCCTTGCACGAGCCGTCGTCGAGCAGGAAGGTGCGGTGGATGCCGCCGGTGGGCTGGCCGGCGCCGTCGCGCACCACCGCCACGAGGCCGGGCCAGCCGCGCGCGGTGTCGCGGTCGGCGAGATCGTCGTGATAGAGCAGGTCCGGCGATCCCGGATCGGCCAGTCCCCGGCTGCGCAGGTAGGTTTCGGCCACGGTGCCGGCGAGCGGGCGGCAGCCGTCGAGGATGCGGGCGACCTCCAGGCTGTGGTCCGGCCTGCCCGAAGCGGGCCGCGGCGCCGACACTGGCAGGTCCATACGGGCGAGCCGGACCGCCTCCTCGAACAGCGGCCCATCCTCCAGGCCGGTGGCGTAGTGGATCAGGTCAATGGGTCCGGCGCTCTCGCCGGTGGCGAAGTCGAAACCCCAGCCGGCATGGCTGCCCACCAGGTGCAGCACGCAGGAGCCCTCGTTGCGCGGCGGCCGGCCGGAGAGATCGGCACAGCGCAGGGTGCGTCGGTCGGCGGAGAGGCGGCCCCTGGGGAACAGCGGCGGCAGCCAGTCGGGCGCGGACGCCGCCAGCCTGTCGCGGACCTGTCGCAGGTCGAACCGGGGTGGCGGCTGCCAGACGTCGTTGAGGTCGATCATGCCAGGATCACCAGTCCCTTCTCGGCCCGGGTGATGGCGGTGTAGAGCCAGCGGGCGCGGTCCTCCGCCGTGCGGCCCAGCCCGTCGTCCCAGACGATGACGTTCTCCCACTGGCTGCCCTGGGCCTTGTGCCCGGTGATGGCCCAGCCGTAGGTCGCCTCAATCAGATACTTCTTTTCCTTCCAGTCCCGGTCGTTGCGGTCCTTGTCGAGCGCGTGGTGATCTTCGAAGTGCCCCTTGTAGAGGCGCAGCCGGTTGTGCCGGCCGTCCGGGCCGACGGCGCCGATGGCGTTGCCGTCCTCGTCGGTCACCGCGGCGGAGAAGTACAGGCCGCCCTCGTCCACGATGTCGTCCAGCGTCAGGAACATGCCGTTGATCAGGCCAAGGTCGTTGCGGTTCTTCAGGCAGACGACTTTCTCGGCCGGTCCGGTCGGAAACCAGCCGCCATTGAGGCCGGCGGCGCGGCGCAGGGCGTTGTTCAGTTGCAGCCGGGTGGCGTTCAGGCCGCAGATCACCTGTCCGCCGCGCAGGCACTGGTCCGGCGTCACCGCCGTCTTGGCCAGCTTCCAGACGTGATCATCATGCCGGCCCATGGGGATCGGCCGGCCCTCCCGTGCCCAGGTGGCCAGCCGGATGACGGCGCTCTCCGCCGCCTGCCGGTGGATCTCGGTCAGCATGATGTCGGGGGCCTGTTGCGTGAAGGCGCCTTCGCCCTTGATCGGCGGCAACTGGCCGGGGTCGCCCAGCACCAGGATGGGCTTGCCGAAGGACAGCAGGTCGCGGGCCATCTCGGCGCCCACCATCGACACCTCGTCTAGCACGATCAGCCGGCAGTGGGCGGCGTCGCTGTCGGGGTTGAGGTCGAAGCGGGGTTTGCGCATGTCCTTCAGCCCCTGGCGCATGGCCTCGATCGCCGCCTCGGCGGTGACGCGCTCGAAGCCGGACAGGGCGCGCGCCTTCTGCTCGGCGTCGGCGATCTTCCGCCGCGCCGCCTCGATCTCCTCCTCGGTCGCCTCGATCACGCGGTAGATCAGGCTGTGGATGGTGCGGGCGGGCGTGCCTTTGCGCCGCAGCACCAGCGCCGCCTTGCCGGTGAAGGTGGCGGTGACCACGCCCGGCACCATCGCGCCGCCATCTTTGCCGGAGCGGTGCGGATCGATGCCCAAATCGTCCAGCGCAAATTTCAATACGGTGCTCTTGCCGGTGCCGGCATAGCCGAAGAGACGGAACACCGGCTGTTCATGGGTGCGGTTCTCGAACCAGTCGTGGATGGCAGCGATGGCGCGGGCCTGGGTGGCGGAGGGGATGATGCCGGTCATGGCGCAGGCCCCCAGCAACGGTCCTGCCATGGGCAAGGCGCGTGCCATTCGCCCCCGGTCCAGCCGCCACGGCACAGCGCCGAGGTGCGGTGGGCGGCGGCACGGGGCAACAGTTCCTGCACCGCGGATGCCTGTACCACCTCCACCGCCCGGTCGCTCATGCGCTGGGCCAGCGGCGCGTCGAAGGGCACCAGTTCGGCGTGCAGTTCCCAACTGTCGCGGTTCAGCGCCGTGAACAGGGCCGGTTCGGCTAGGTCCATATAGGCCTGATAAAGCGCGATCTGTGCTGCGTAGACCGGCCGGGCAAGGACGACACCCCGCTTGACCACCTCCTTCCACGGGGCCGCCCCCAGGCATTTATTCTCCCACAGGGCCGGATAGGCCATGGCGGCGGGTCCGGCGACGAGGCAGCCGTCGATGTGGCCCTTGAACCGCCCGCCCAGTGCCGCGAAGCCGAACTGCCTCCCGTCCCGGCGGTGCGTGCGCAGGTCGAAGCCGGCGGCGCGCAGCCAGTCGGCGACGACGTCCTCGCCACGATGGCCGGCATCGAAGATGCGCAGAGTGGCGCCCGTGAAATCAGCCCCTGCATCCTTTGGCACGGCGAGATAGTCGTATTGGATCTGGCGCAGGCATTCGCGGCCGATGCCCGAGGTGCTGACGTAGCGGCGTGGGGGCTGCGCCCGGTTGCGGGCGACCAGGATGGCGTCGATGGCGGTGTTGACCGCGGCGGCCAGATCGGGCGGACGGGCCGGCCCCTCGTACTGGCAGCCGGACCCATGGTTGAGGTCGATCATGCGCCGCGCTCCCAGAAGCCGCCGCCCTGCGCGATGCAGCGAAGCTTGCGGTCCTGCGCGTCGGTCAGCCGGGCGCGGCTGCCGTAGGTCTCGAACTTCTCCCGCAGGCTCTCGCAGAACGCGATCTCGAAGTCGGTCTCAGCGTTGGCATCGGCCGCCTCGAGCAGTTGAAGCCACTCCCCGGCCGGTCCGTCGTCGTTCAGATCCATCATGACGGCCGGCCCTCTCAAAAAGGCAAAGGGTCGTCCAGCGCGGTGCCGGTCCGCTCCCGCACACCGGCCCGCCGCTGCATGCTGTCGACGTAGCCGGTGACGGCCGCCTCGATCAGGCGGTCGATCTCGGCAGCGGTACGGTGGAAGAAGGGGTCCATCAGCCCGAGCTCGGTCAGGGCCTCGGCGAACGGGCGGCGGGCGTCCTTCAGCGCCTGCACCTCCCGCGCGGTTTTGTCGATCATGCCGTTGTTCTCCTTTGCCAGACGGGCGCCGGCATCGAGGCAGCCCATGGAGCAGAAGCGGTGGAGCCGGTCGGGATGGCCGGGATGGCTGTAGAGGAAGCCGCGGCCCTCCCGGTCGCAGACCGAGCAGAGCCTCACCCGAGCAAGAGCCGGGTCAGGTCCCGGTTGTCGTCCGGCCGGTCGCGGATCCGTTCCGAGGCCAGGACCACGAACCGGGCGATGGCGTTGGCCGCCATCGCTTCCAGTTCGGGCAGGGTCAGCACGGCGATGGGCTGGTGCAGCCGGCCGCGTCCTTCGAGCCATTGTCCGATCGCCTTCGCCGCTTCGCGCGTCACCTGCGCCTGCCAGTCATCGTCGGTCATGGTGGTCGGGGCCGGCCCTGCATCGTCATCGGCGCGGCCCCGCTCCCCGGTCAGCCGTTGAGCCACGCCGGCCCGGCGGGCGGAGCGGCGGGCGGCGGCGACGCGGGGGCCGTGGTCTGCCCCGCCCACGCGGGCGCCGTCGCGGGGGCGGCAGGCGATGTGTTCCAGGCCGCCCCGGCATTGGGGTTGGCGGCCGGCGGGGTCGTGGCCCAGGCGGGACCGCCCTGCGCCGCGGGTTCCGCCGCCTTGCGCGGCTTGGCGTTCACCGGCTCCGGAGGCACAGCCTCACCCCGCAACACAGCGGAATGCTGCGGCTCGTCGGGCGTCACCACATGGGCCAGCTTGTTGGCGTCCTTGTACTGAGGGCTGCTCGCCGGCTCGACCATGATGCGGGCGACGAAGGTGATCCCGTCCAGGTCCTTCAGCCCGCGCAGAGTGCGCTTCGCCTTGGCGGCGTCGCTCATGTCCTTTGGATCAAGGCCGAGGGCGCTGTCCACCATGGCGCGGAAGGCGGCCTTGGCGATGTTCCAGCCCTTGGACACGCCCTTGTCGTCCAGCTTGCCGCCGGCGACGGTGAAGTTCTGCCAGAACTTCCGCCGGGCGAACGCCCCCTCGACCACGGTGAACTCGCAGTCGAGCATCTTGGCATCGGAGGATTTCGAGGCGGTCAGCAGGCCGGCGTCCAGTGGGCTGGAGCCGTTCACGCCGCCGGGTCGGATGGTCATCCGCACCCGGGCGAAAGTACCGTCCGGGATCAGGTCGCCGGCCGGGGCCATCTGCGGCTGGGCATCGTTCAGATCGTACATGGTGGTCTCCTTCAGGCAGCGGTGGCGGCAGGGCCGGGCGCGTTGATCTTGGCGAAGAGGGCGGAGAGGTCGGGCGGTTCGGTCGGGTCGAGGCGGCCGCTGCGATCCTTGGCCGGCAGGCCCCAGGGATTGCCGGCGCGGCAGACCAGCCGCCGGTGCTCGCCCTTCTCGTTGAAGGCGAAAGTTCCGTCGGCAGCGCGGTCGAAGAAATGCATCGTCATGACCTGGTCGACGATGCCCGGCAGTTCGCGGCCGATCTTGGCGCCCTCCATCTGGGGCTGCCAAGTGACGGCGTTGAAGTCGTCGGTGACCCGCTCCAGCACGCCGACGAAGACCACCGTCTTGCCGGGCGCGTGCTGCAGCAGCTTCAAGGCGTGGATCACCTCGCGCCCCAAGAGGCCATAGGCGCCCCGGACGTCAGGCTTGCCGGTGCGGTCCGAGAAGGCCTCGGGCTGCTGGCGGGCGAAGGTCATCACCTGCCGCGAGAGGTCGGTGATGCTGTCGACGAAGAGGATCGGCTTCGATGCCAGGAACGCCTCCAGCCCGGTGTCGGCGTGCGTGGCCCGGACATGCTGGTAATGGGCCTCGCCATAGGTGGCGGTTGGGTGGACGGCCGGGTCGGGGCCGCTGATCAGGACGACGAGGTCGCGGAAGTCCAAGTAGCTGCGGATCGGGATGCTGGCGCCCCGCCAGTCCTGCACCGACTTCAGGCCCGCCTCCAGGTCGAGGCACAGGGTGCGGTCCGGCGGCAGGGTCTTCAGCAGCGAGGTCTTGCCGACGCCGGGTGGTCCGAAGATGGCGAAGCTGATCTTTGTGCTGGCGGCCGACAGGCGCTCGTCGGCCGTGATGATGCGGATGGCCATGGTGGGGAATCCTTGAAGCTTCAGGGCCAATGGGTCGCGGCGGGGTGTTGACCAGGCGCCGAAGGGAGGCCCGCCCGTCCTTGCGGAGAGGGCCACCCCGCCGCGTCCGGGCAGGGTCAGCGCGGCGTCGGCCGCTCGATGCGGAAGCTCGGCTTGCCGAGCCGGACGGTGCGCGCCGGCTCGAACAGCCTGCGGATTTCCGGGGGCCAGGCGCCGTACTTCGTCTCGCTGACCTTGATCTCGGTGGTCACGTAGTCGTCGGGGTTGGAGCCCCAGGACCGGATGGTCTCGATGGCCGCGCGGAGCTTCTCCTGGTCGTACTCGGGCTTCTTCGGCACGTCGCAGACGGCGACGAAGCCGTCGGCCTCCTCGATCCGGACGATGCCAGCCAGCTTGCCCTGATCGCGGCGCAAGGTCTGGGCGCGCTCGCCATAGCGCAGGGCCAGCGCCCCGTTCAGCCGGTCGTCCAGCCGCTTCAGCCGGGCCTTCTCCTCGGCCAGATCGTCGAGCAGCAGGGCCAGCTGGTCGACCGGGAGGTTGGCGATCTCACCGACCGGCATCGCCGTCAGGGCGTCCAGGGTGACCCGGTTGGTCGGCGTCGGGGTGGCGGTCATGGAAACCTCCTGCCGGCCTTGCGGCCGGACGTCTTGATCGCGAGATAGGCCATGTGCCCGTCGGCGCGGCGGCGCTGCGCGGCCGTCAGCGCGTCCTCGGTGACCAGCGCCAGGACGCGGTCGGCCAGCCGGCACAGCGCCTCCCGCTGCGGGTCGGTGAGGCCGGCGCTGCCGCGCACGCGGTCGGCGGCGAGGTGGCCGATGTGGTAGAGGAAGCGGTCACCCGGCTGCGCGGTCCGGAGCCAGTCCAGCAGCGCTGTTTCGTCGGCGACCAGGGTGCGGGTGGGATCGGGTGTCTGCATCCCCAGTGAAGTACAGGATGCGGTTCCCTGGACCAATTCGCGTGTTTTCGCCCGGTTTCGCCCGCGAACGGGCGAGAAAACAAAGGGATTGGCGCGTGGTCCTGCGGACGCTGTTCTCGCCATGGCCTGGATCATGCGACCGCCTCCCGCTGCTTCTCAGCTTCGAAGGCCTCGATGTCTTCCAGGCGGTAGACGACGCGGCCGCCGATCTTCAGGTATTTCGGCCCCTGTCCCAGCCAGCGCCAGCGCTCCAGGGTGCGCGGGCTGATCCGCCAGCGTCGGGCCAGGTCGGTCTGTGTCAAATGACTGACTGCCATCACGGTCTCCTGCGGTTTCCGGTGAAAACCTGCGGAGACGATGGCAGAGGCGAAGGGAGGAGCCGGGAAGGGCTGAAGGTAGGAGTCGCAGAAAGGGCAAAAAATAAGGCCGCCCGGAGGCGGCCGTCTGAGAGCAAGCTCAGGTGAATATCCAACAGGATCCGCCGTCCTCGGCGATGAACTCCCGCCAGTCATCCCTTCCCGAGAAGGCCTTGGCGATCGTATTGACCGAGCTGTTGTAATTGGCCTCTTCCAGGACTTTTGCTGTCAGGCACCGCGGGGCGCCACGCTGAAACGCGTCCACAAGCTGACGGACAAGATCCCGCTGCTTGGCGCCGCGGAAGGGGTAGTCCTTGCCATGAACGGTGACGACCGTGAAGTCCGCGGTGTGGGCCAGAGGACCATCGCTCCGATGGTCCCTGCCACCGACACGGGCCGCCAGGATCTCCGGGTGAAGGGCGACTCCGGCGTTGTGATCGATCACATCCGGTACGGAGATGATCTCGTGTCCCGCCACCCCCTCGTCCGGAACGCGGCGGAATGCGGTGCTGGTGAGCAACACGCGAAGACCGGGCGCGGGTCGGGCCTGGGCCACGCCCTTGACCTGCCGCCATACGGCCTGATCATGGAGTCGGCGCGCGAACCACAAGGGCACCCGCTGAGGTCTGCGACCGAGGCGAACGTCTCCGACCTCCCACAAGAGTTCAGGAATGAGCGGCACCGTACCGGCCGACCTCCGGTCGAGGGAGGCCAGCAACTGCGCCATGAACATCGGAATGTCTACCCGATGCCGAGTCCTCAGTTCGGTGGGTACGGTGATCCACCCCGCCGTCGGGCTGAAGTAGCCGTATCCTCGGTTTTCCGCCGATCGGGTAAGGTTCACCGGAACATCATCGTGGTCGCTCATTGAGACCGCTGTCGCCTCATGCCCCGCCGGCTTCAGCAAACCCGCTCCGATGAGTGGCGCGGCCAAGTCGGGACCGAGGGTCTCAATGGCCGCCGCCGTCACGGAAGCACCGGGGGTCTCCAGGATCTGGAGGAGCAGGTCGACCGCACGGCGGTCGACCTGTGGCGGCCGGTCAGACATCGCGGACGATGCCCCAGCGCCGGAGATACTTCTCGCCGATCAGGCGCTCGCGCTCGGTTCGGTCCTTCAGGTCGCACCCGTGCGGCATGGTGATGGTCAGCGGCAGGGTCTTGCCGCGGTTCGAGCCGGGTTCGGGATGGAACCGGATGGTCAGTTTCGCCTGCGTCACGGTCCAGCCACCCTGCAGGGGATCGGCGTCCCCCAGCCGCCGGGCCGCCATCTCCCAGATGTTGGTGTCGGCGCCCCGCATGCACTCCAGCGTGATCCGCTCGCCGTTGGTGTCGAACGGCATCAGCCGCAGGTGGTTCACGCGCACCGCCGCGATCTCGTCCTCGGGATCGCTATCGAACGTGCAGGGGCAGGTCAGAACCGACAGGTCGAACCGGCGCAGCGGCAGCCTCTCCTCGTGGAACTCGGTCGCCAGCAGGTCGCGGGCGAAGAGGCGGACGAGATCGGGCCGGCTCTCGCGGTCCCTCGCGACCACCTCGATCACCCCGGTTTCCGGCTCGTAGGTCAGCGCCGCCTCGAACACCGGCCGGCGGGGACGCCGGTCCAGCGCGCCGTCCACGAACTCCAGGAAATCGTCCGGACGGCCTTCCCGGTACACCGTCCCCTGGACCACGTTGCGGTCGTCGCCATCGAAAGTCGGGCGGTGCCGGTCGAACACGTCGACCTGAACGTTCGGCGATTCGAAGCGCTGGCGCACGGCGTCTTTGAACACCTCGAGTGCCGCGGCATCCCGGCGGACCTCCAGGTTCGGGGCGCCGACGAACCCGTCCCACATCCGGCCACGGCGGCGATCGTCGGTGTAGCGGACCTCCTCGGCGCGGCGGAACAGCTCCGCCTCGTTGACGAACATCCAGAGGGCGCGCGCATGGGCGTTGGGGAGCGCGTCCAGGTACCCTGTGTCAGGGGCGACGCTGTAGAGGGCGGCATCGCCGGCCTCGTCGGCCATCTCGCCGACCCGCTCGACATCGTTGGCGATGCGCGCGCGGGTCTCCGGATCCAGTTCATCGACCGCGCGCAGCAGCGGGCGGACGATCTCACCTTCGGGACCGTCCCAGTTGACGGCCGGGGGGAGAACGATCCCCCGTGCGTCGAAGTACTGACGGAGATTGCTGGCGGGGGTCTTGCGGACGATGGTGGTAACGGACGGCATGAGTAGCTCCTTGGCAGCGACGCGCGCAGCACGTCAATCTGCTAAAGAGCGTATATAGGCCTATCGATCGGAGTCAATCGAAAAAATACGCAGTTCCGCGGATTAGCGGGTGTTTACCCGAACAGCGACGGCTGCCGGTCCGAGGCGGTCAGTTGGCCCAGTTTGAGCAGCCGCACCCGGGCGGCATCCTCGGACACCTGGAACGTCTCCATGACGTGGGCCACGATCTGCCGTCCGTGCTCCGAGGCGACGGATACGGCCGCATGGAGGTTCCGAGGTCCGCAATAGTCCGACACCAGACGGCGGACCGCCGTCAGCGGCATCAGGATCGCCCCACTGACATAGCCGGCCTGCCACTCCATCCAATCGACATCGCGAGCATTCAGGATGGTGTCACGCTTGCAGATGGCCTTGTTGTCGCGGCTCAGCCGATCGAACAGGCGGCGTGCGGCGAGCTTGTCCGCCCACAGATGCCGATGGAAGTGAAGATGGCCGAATTCATGCGCCAGCGTCGTGCGCAGCCGGTTCTCCCGGCGCTCGTCGTTGGCGAGGCGGTCGGAGATCAGGATTTCGGGGTCCCGATCCGGATGGAAGATGGTGACGCCCTCCACGTCGGCACCAAAGTCGGACAGGTCGGCGTACGCATCCAGTCCAGCATTGTTCTGCTCGATCAGGATCGTGAGCTCATCCGTGGTGATCGGATAAAGGGATTCGCTGCGGCGGCCCCGCAGCAGCCGGGTCACGATCCGCTCGCACTCCCGGTCGAGTTCGTCGGGCGCGTAGTGGGGCCGCTCGGCAAATCGTCCCGTCGTGTCGCGAACCATCCTCACCATGCGGCCCGCCGTCAGTTGGATGCGTCGCGCCGGAAGTTCATGAAGGCATCGGCGGCCTTCATCAAATCCTTCACGTTGCGCCGGGTCTCGTCAGGAATTTTCCCGGCCAGGATGAACAGGATGTTGTCGTCCATGCCGAGTTCCGCCGCGAACTGCCGTATCAGATGATCGGAGGACGGGCTCCGACGATCATGTTCGATGTCGTTCAGGTATTGCGGCGAGATATTTCCGCCTTCGTCCTTGACGATGCGCGCCGCCAGTTCCTTCTGGCTGAGGCCTTTGGCCTTCCGAGCCTGAGCAATTGCCTGTCCGAAGGTCGTCGGGGTCTGGGTCATAGCGATCTCATCGAGTGGCGTCCCGGCCTCACTGCACGTCGTTTCGCTGATTGACGTATAGGGTTGACTCAGCAAGGTCAAGGACGGGGTGGTGCGACAGTCGCACCGGACCCGCCGAGACCAACACGAGCGGTGAAGCCCCATGCCTTGGCGGGAGTACCGTTCAGGAGGCAGTCCGTCGGTCACGGCCGGGCGGTGCCGTCCCGCACCGTTTCCTTCTTCTACGCCCCACCACGATAAGCATCTGACTTTACTTCTATTTTTCAACACCCATCCGTACCGTCCGCGCAATCGACATCGATTGCGGACAATCTCCATGGACAAACCCCTCAGCGGCCCCAACGCCCTCGCCCCCGACCGCATGACGGCGGAGGAGCGGTTGGCCGAGGTCGGCCGGCTGCTCGCCGCCGGCCTTCTGCGCATCCGCGGCGGAGACATTCGCCTGGACTTCCCGCCCACACAGCGCGGTGGTGGTCGCGAACCACGCTCCCAGGCTGGAGGACGATGATGCGGGCGGAAGCACTAAAACAGGCGGGCGGACCACCGCGCCCCGGCGCCGACAAGGATCGGGACGCCACGGTCCTGGCGCGGCTGGCGGCGCTGAAAGAAATGACCGTCAATGAGATGAAGGCGGAATGGCGCCGCCTGTTCGGCGCCGACGCGCCCAACAACAGCCGGCCCTTCCTGGAGATGCGGCTGGCCTGGCGCATCCAGGAACTCAGCTATGGCGGGCCGTCGCGGGAGACTGTCCGGCTGCTGGACGCGCTGGCCGACGAACTGCACGGCAAGCCGGGCCGCAAGGCGCTGATCGCCGATCCCCGGAAGCCGGTCGCCGGCACGCGGCTGGTGCGCGAATGGGACGGCGTCGAGCACACCGTCACCGTCCTGCGTGACGGCTTCGAGTTCGAGGGGCGGAAATACAAGTCACTGTCGGCCATCGCCCGCGCCATTACCGGCACGCGCTGGAACGGCTGGCGGTTCTTCGGCCTGCGCGAGATCGGGAGGGACAAGCCATGAGGCGGACGAGCACGCCGGCGACCCCGGTCCAGCGTCGGCTGCGCTGCGCCATCTACACCCGCAAGTCGAGCGAGGAAGGTCTGGACATGGAGTTCAACAGCCTCGACGCCCAGCGCGAGGCCTGCGAGTCCTTCATCGCCAGCCAGAAGGCTGAGGGCTGGGTGGCGCTGCGCGACCGCTTCGACGACGGCGGCTTCTCCGGCGGCACGCTGGAGCGCCCGGCCCTGCAACGCCTGCTCGCCGATATCGAGGCCGGGCTGGTGGACGTGGTGGTGGTCTATAAGATCGACCGGCTGTCCCGCGCCCTGATGGATTTCGCTCGGCTGGTCGAGGTGTTCGACCGCCACGGCGTCACCTTCGTCTCGGTGACCCAGAGCTTCAACACCACCACCTCGATGGGCCGGCTGACGCTCAACATCCTGCTCAGCTTCGCCCAGTTCGAGCGCGAGGTGATCGGCGAGCGCATCCGCGACAAGTTCGCCGCCTCGCGGGCGCGCGGCATGTGGATGGGCGGCTACGTGCCCACCGGCTATGACGTGAAAGACCGCAAGCTGGTGGTGAACGAGGCCGAATCCGCCACCATCCGCATGATCTTCGAGCGCTTCGTCCAGCTTGGATCGGCCACCACCCTGGTGGCGCAACTGGCCGCCGAGGGCGTCGTCACCAAGCGCGGCAAGCCGGTCGACAAGGGCTTTCTCTACAAACTGCTGAATAACCGGGTCTATCTCGGCGAGGCGGTCCACAAGGGCACGTCCTACCCCGGTGAGCATGCGGCGATCATCGATCAGGATCTGTGGAATAGGGTCCACGGCATCCTGCAGGAAAGTCCGCGCTCGCGCGCCGCCGCCACGCGGACGCAGACGCCCGCCCTGCTGAAGGGCCTGATCTTCGGCCCGACGGGCACGGCCATGACGCCGACCGCCACGAAGAAGGGCAGCCGGCTCTATCGCTACTACGCCTCGATGGATGTCATCCGCGGGCGGATGTCCGGCACGGAGTCCACGGCACCCCAGCGGCTGCCGGCGGAGATGGTCGAGAACGCTGTGGTGCGGGAAGTGCGCCGCCTCGTCCGGACGCCCGAGATCGTGGCGCAGACCGTGGCCGCAGCCCGCCGGGACGACGCCGGCGTGACGGAGCATGACGTGGTCACCGCCCTCGACCGGTTCGACGAGGTCTGGTCCGCCTTGTTCCCGGCCGAACAGGCCCGTCTGGTGCGGTTGCTGGTCGACCGGGTCACCGTCACCGCCGACGGCATCGCCGTCGACCTGCGCACCGCCGGACTCGGCTCGGTGGTGCGCGAGATGCTAACCCCGCGCACCCCGGAGGCCGTCGCATGAGTTCCGCACCCGAGACCATCCGCGTCGTCATTCCGCTCGCGGTCAAGCGCCGCAACGGCCGTCCCCGCATACTGCCGCCTGCCAACATCGAAGCGGCGTCGGAGGGGGCCACACCCGATCCCCGACTGCTGCGCGCCATCGCCCGCGCCTGGGACTGGCGCCGCCGCCTGGACCGCGGCGAGGCGGCGACCCTGAAGGACGTCGCTGTGGCTGAGGGCGTCACGGTGCCCTTCATCAGCCGGTTCCTGCGGCTGGCCTACCTGTCGCCGGAAGTGCTGGAGCACCTGCTGATCCACCGGTGCCCCTGCGTCTTATCTCTGGACCGTCTGGCGGCGGCGGCCCTGGCGCCCTGGGTCGAGCAGCGGGATACCGTGTTCGATGAGTGAATTGGTTCAGCCGGCACAGCAAAGCTGACGCTTTTCGCTCTATAGCGCAGCCGCATTCGCGGCTGCGCTATAGAGGTCTCCGGGGTAAACCTGGATGCGGTGCGATTGCGCTGGGGGTTAAGACCTGTGAACGCCGAAAGCGGCGGCCTTCACTGCGCCCGCTAGGCCGTCGGCCTGATGAACACGACCGCCCGGTCCTGTACGTCCCTGCCGAGCAACTCCCACTCGGCGAGCGGAAGGCCCTTGTCGCGGCACCATTCAATCTCGCTCCGATGGGAGACGACCCGGTGCCCCTCTTCAGCGAGGGACCGAGCCATTTCCTTCAAAGGCGCCATGGCCGCGGGGGAGATGTTGATGAGGCGGGATGCGTCGAATGTCCGCATGGGGGCCAGGAACTCTTCCTTCGCGGACGAAAGCATGGATGCGAGCTCGTGGTGAGAGGCGAGCGCAGTTTCCGCTCCGGTCAGCAGCCAGTCGCACCGGATCTTCGCCATCCCTGCCATGGCGCTGTGCCTGTAGAACGACAGGTACACGTCCGGGTGAAGGTGCGCCCGCCGCTCGGCGTCCATGCTTCGCATCAGCATTGCGTACTTTACATGGCTCTGGGAGAACTCCTTTCTGAGTCCCTTCAACTCTCCAAGCTCGCCGTTCAGCTCAGCCCACTGGGCATGTTCAAGGGCGCCGAGCAGATCGGCGGAGCGTTCGACGTCGCGGACCGTGCGTTGCCACTGCACCTCGTCCGTCAAGTCGTCGATGGCGGCTGCGATCTGGTCGAGTTTGCGGCCGATCGCATCCATCTTTTTCGCCAGTATGACGAAGCCTGCGACCGTCACGCCTAGGGTGAGCGCCTGCAAGCCGATCTGCAGTCCCATTAGACCCTGGAGGGACTGGAGCTGAGAGGCCAGCTCGGGAGGGAGCGGGGTGCTGGCGGCTTGGCTCTGCATCGCCGTCCCCGTCTCCTTCAGCCACATCACCACACCGCCGTCCGAGTTGTAGATGACGCCGCCCTTCCGCTTGAGGGTCCCGTCAGCGAGCCCCCTAATGATTTCCTCGGGGAGGTCGAAGAGGATTTCCAGCATCGCCATTGCAGCGCCTCACTCGAAGTCGGCCGAGGCGGCGAGGGCCTCGAACAGAAGTTTCTGCCTCAGGTAGGCGACGTGGATCACGCAGGGAATGGTGACCCGGTAGGCGGGACCGGCGAGGTCGATCGCGGTCCACAGTCCGGTGACGATCCATCCTATGGGACCTGCGAACGCGCCGATCGCCCTGGCAAGGCCGGCGTTGACCGCGAGAGCCAGCCCGCGTCCGAGCACCTGCCTGGCGACCGCGTTGGCGGCGACCATCGCCATCCGGTAGGCCATGAACCCTGCGAGGCGGACGCTCAACTGGGCCATGATCACCGAAAGGGGCATGGCGGCCGACAGGGACGCGCCCTTGTGGCCCGCCTTCCTGATCTCGTCCAGGAACTCCTCCCGCTTCTCCGGGGACAGCTTTTCCCAGGAGTCCTCAACGATCTTCATGAGGATCTTCTTCTCGTTCTCGACGACGTCCCCGCCTGGTTTGACCTTGAGCTGCTCGCAGACGTCGACAACCACCTCGGCGTAGAAGGGGCCCTCGCCGCGGAACAAGTTGGCGAACGTGTTGCCTCCAAACTCCCGGATCTCCGCCGCGATCAGGTCGGTGTAGCGCGAATGCTTGGGGCGGTGCCTCTTGTACTCGTCCTTGGACGAAAGCGACTCGGTGCTCGCGTTGAGGATGTACGAGACAAGGAAATCCAGGTCGTCGTCCGAGGAAGACGCGAGGAGGGCGGGAAGGTCGCCTTTGGCCACTGTCTCGAATTCGTTGTCGCCGATGGGCATCCGCTTTCATCCTGCAGATCGTGGCGATGCGCCGCCTGATTAAACACTCATCATGCCGTATTATCAATCATTGGATGCCGCTCAGGGTGCTCGCCTCCTTCCTCGGCCCGACTCACCATGACCTATCAATCTCTGCTCAACACCCTGTTGAGCTTCTCGCCCAGCTCGAGCACGAGGTGACCAGCGCACCGCCGGCCTCGGCGCAGTGGTGCGCGAGATTCTCACCCTGCGCACCCCGGAGCCCGTCGCATGAGTTCCGCACCCGAGACCATCCGCGTCGTCATCCCGCTCACGGTCAGGCGCCGCAACGGCCGGCCCCGCATCATCTCGCCGGCCGACATCGAGGCGCTTTCTGAACGACAGGTACCTGTTCGCGCCTGCTGCGAGCCATCCCCACGCCTGGAACTGGCGCCGCCGCCTGGGCCGCGGCAAGGTGGCGACGCTAAGGGACATCGCCGACGCCGAGGCCGTCACGGTGCCCTTCGTTAGCCGGTTCCTGCGGCTGGCCTACCTGTCGCCGGAAGTGCTGGAGCACCTGCTGATCCACCGGCGCCCGTGCGCCCTGTCTCTGGAGCGGCTGGCGGCGAAGGCGCTGGCGCCCTGGGTCGAGCAGCCGGGCATGGTGTTCGAAGAATAAGGACGGCCACCCACACTCGCGATAACCGATTATTTCGCGACCGTTCGCACAAATATCCGAGAAAGCATGGAGTTAATAACAAATGCGCAGGCGGATCATAATTTACATCTATTTTAGTAGTATTGCGATTGGGGCTTCCAACTGCATGAAGTGAAGCCGTCGTTTCTCTGTGAAACGGCAAATTATCTCGTGTTCCTGAGCCAATACCTTTTGCCGGCCGGTAAATGCGGTTGGAGACGGAGACGCCGAATCCGGCTCACGGGGCACTGCCACCGCTACTCCACGGTAAAACCGCAGGCGCTAAACCCCTTTGACCCAAAAAGAAAAAAGGCCGCTTGAGCGGCCCATGGTCTGGTCGGTACCGGGGTAGTGGCGGAGGGGATGGGATTCGAACCCACGATACGAGTTTCCCCGTATGACGGTTTAGCAAACCGTTGCCTTCAGCCGCTCGGCCACCCCTCCTGCCGGCGCGCCGGAGAAGCCTCCGGGCGTGGCGAGACCCGGTTTCTAAGCGGCGCCGACGACCTTGTCAACGCTGCTGGCGCGCCCCATCCTAGAGAAAGGTCCGGAATTCGATTCCGGACCCGCCGGACGGGGTGGCCGGCTGCTCAGGAGCGGTCCCGGCATCACCGGCTGCGGTGAAGGGCGGGGCCGCGGAATGGGGCGGTTTCACAGGTCCCGAGGAGGTCCGCCATGCACCCAGATCTTTTCCCTTCCCGCCGGTCTCCGTCACGCCGGTCCCTGTCAGGCCGGTTCCTGTCAGGCCGGTCAGCCGCCGTGCAGGACACCGCGGTCCAGGCTCCCGCGTTCTTCCGGCCTGCGGCCGTCCGCTTCGCGGCCGTTGTCCTGGTCGCGCTCGCGGTGGCGGCGCCGGCCGTCGCCAAGGTGGCCAGCCAGGATGTCCGCGGCGCCCCGCCGGTACCCGAGCTGCCCCTCCAGGGCCTGGAACAGCGCCCGCTGAGCGGCATGGACATCTTCTCTGTGCGCCCCGGCACGGACCTGTCGCGCTATGACCGGGTCCTGATCGACCCCATCGGGCTGTCCGTCACCCGCCGGCATGAGGATCTGGCCCTGACGGAACGCGATGCCGAGCATGCCCGCAGCTACTTCCGGGAGAAGCTGGAGCAGGAGTTCGGCGCCAGGGCGCTTGCCGCGCAGCCGGGGCCGGGCGTGCTCCGGCTGAGCCTCCTGATCACGGAATTCGTACCGAACAGCCCCGTCTTCCCGGAACGGCAGGACGGGCGCGGCGGCATCATCCACCGCACCTACGGCGTGGGCGAGGCGGCTTTCCAGGCGGTGCTGACGGATGCCATGACGGGCGAGGTGGTCGCCGTCTTCGCCGACTCGGACACGGGCCAGCCGCTCGGTCAGAATCTCCATGCGACGACGCAGTACGGCGATGCCGACCGCTTCATCCGGCGCTGGGCGGCACAGATCGCCTCCGCCGTCACGGGCGGCAGCGGCCAGGGCTGATCCGCCGGAAAGGGTTCCCCGGAACGACGAACCCCGCCCGGCACAGGCCGGGCGGGGTTTCTCATGGTCGGGCCTGCTCGGGCGGGCGGAGCCGCCCGCGCCCCGTCAGCCCTTGAGCTTGGTGGCCAGGATCTCGTTCACCAGGGCGGGGTTCGCCTTGCCCTGGGTGGCGCGCATCACCTGACCGACGAAGAAGCCGAACAGCTTCTCCTTGCCCGAGCGGAACTCCGCCACCTTGTCGGCGTTCGCGGCCATCACCTCGTCGATGGCCTTGTCGATGGCGCCGGTGTCGGTGACCTGCCGCAGCCCCTTCTTCTCGACGATGAGGGACGGCTTCTCACCCGTCTCCAGCATCTCCGCGAAAACGTCCTTGGCGATGCGGCCGGAGATGGTGCCGTCGGTCACCAGATCGATCAGCCCGCCCAGATCGTCCGCCGCGATCGGCGATTCGGTGATGTCCCGGCCGGTCTTGTTGAGCGCGCCGAGCAGGTCGCCGATCACGTAGTTGGCGGCCAGCTTGGGATCGCGTCCCTTCGCCACCGTCTCGTAGAAGTCGGCACGGGCGCGCTCGGCGACCAGGATGCCGGCATCATAGGCGGACAGGCCGTAATCCGCCATGAAGCGGGCCTTCTTGTCGTCCGGCAGTTCCGGCAGGGTCTCCTTGATCCGGTCCACCCAGGACTGCTCGATCTCCAGCGGCAGCAGGTCGGGATCGGGGAAGTAGCGGTAGTCGTGCGCCTCCTCCTTGGAGCGCATGGAGCGGGTTTCACCCTTGTTCGGGTCCCACAGCCGCGTCTCCTGCACCACCGTCCCGCCGCCCTCGATCAGTTCGACCTGACGCTGCGCCTCGTACTCGATGGCCTGCTGCACGTAGCGGATGGAGTTGACGTTCTTCGTCTCCGTCCGGGTGCCGTAGGGCTGGCCCACCTTGCGCACCGAGACGTTGACGTCGCAGCGCATGGAGCCCTCTTCCATGTTGCCGTCGCAGGTGCCCAGGTAGCGCAGGATCGTGCGCAGCTTGCGCAGATAGGCGGCCGCCTCCTCCGGGCTGCGCATGTCGGGCTTGGAGACGATCTCCATCAGCGCCACACCGGCCCGGTTCAGATCGACATAGGTCTTGGACGGATGCTGGTCGTGCAGGGACTTGCCCGCGTCGATCTCCAGATGCAGACGCTCGATGCCGACCTCGCGGGTCGAACCGTCGGCCAGATCCAGCACGATGGTGCCGTTGCCGACGACCGGCTGCTGGAACTGGCTGATCTGGTAGCCGGCTGGCAGGTCGGCATAGAAGTAGTTCTTGCGGTCGAAGACCGAGCGCAGGTTGATCTGCGCCTTCAGCCCCAGCCCCGTCTTCACCGCCTGCTCGACGCAGACCTCGTTGATGACCGGGAGCATGCCCGGAAAGGCCGCATCGACGAAGCTGACCTGGCTGTTGGGCGCGGCACCGAAGGCCGTCGCGGCCCCGCTGAACAGCTTTGCGTTGGAGATGACCTGGGCATGGACCTCCAGCCCGATCACGATCTCCCACTCGCCCGTCTCGCCCTGAATCAGGTAAGCCATCTTGCCGACACTCTTCGCTGCCGAAAACCACTCTGCCGGTTTTGGCCGGAATCGGCTGCGAGGGCAAGCGGAACCGCGGCGTCAGCCCGGCGCCCCCCGCTGCCGGAGCCATGCGGCCGCCCGTCCGGTGAGCGCGCACCGCATCTCACTGCGGATCGATGCGGACCAGCCTGCCGCCGGGCGCCGGCTCGTCCACCAGGGCGTAGAGCGCACCGTCCGGCCCCTGCGCCACATGGCGGGTGCGTCCCAGCTCCTCCTCCAGCAGGCGCTCGGCGGCGACCACGCGGTCGTCTTCCACGTCCAGGCGGACGAGACCGCCGCCCAGCAGGGCGACGATCAGGTCGCCCTTCCAGGCCGGCAGCGCGTCGCCCGTGTAGAAGGTCATGCCCGCGAGCGCCAGCGACGGCACGAAGTAGAGTTCCGGCTGCACCATCCCCGGCTTCTCCGTGCCCTCCCCGATCGGCAGGCCGAGGCCGTAGGTCCGGCCGTAGGTGATGACGGGCCAGCCGTAGTTCGCGCCGGCGCGGATGATGTTGATCTCGTCCCCGCCCTGGGGGCCGTGCTCCGATTCCCAGATCAGGCCGGTGCCCGGCTGCACCGCCAGCCCCTGCGGATTGCGGTTGCCCATGCTGTACAGCTCGGGCAGATGACCGGGCCTGCCGACGAAGGGATTGTCCCCGGGGATGCTGCCGTCATCGTTCAGGCGCAGGATGCTGCCGGAGCTGTCGGCCGGGTCCTGCGCCCGCTTGTCCGTGCCGCGGTCGCCGATGCTGAAATAGAGCTTGCCGTCCGTGCCGAAGACGATCCGGCTGCCGAAATGGTGGCGCGTGCGGTCGCTGGTGCCGCGGTACAGCACCTCGAAGCCTTCCGCCGTGCCGTTGCCGTCACGGAAGCGGGCGATGGCGGTGCGGTGGCCGCGCCCCGACGGATCGGGCTCGGCATAGGAGATGTAGACAAGGCGGTTGCGCGCATGGTCGGGGTGCAGCGCCACCTCCAGCAGACCGCCCTGCCCCACCTCCTCGATGGGCGGCAGGCCGGCCACCGGCTCAGGCAGCAGGCGCCCCTCCTGCACGGTGCGCAGCCGGCCGGTACGCTCGGTGACCAGCAGGCGTCCGTCGGGCAGGAAGGCGACGCTCCAGGGGTGGTCCAGCCCGTCCACGACGGTGGTGACCTTGACCGCCTGCCGCGCGGCGGGGGCCGGCCAGGCGTTGAACTCCCGCGGGGCCGCCAGGGCGCCGGCGGATACCGGAACGCCGAGGACCGGGCCGACCGCGGCCAGCCCCACGGCCACGAGACACGCCCGGACAAGTCCGGCACGTCCCCGTCCGGCCCACATCTCTCCTGCCCGCATCAGTCCCGCTGCCCGATGACGCATCCCGTCCTCCCCTGATCTTCTGTGTGCGGCAGAAATGGGGGCGAACGGCGCCACGGCAAGCTGGTCTCGGATGTCCGCGGGAGGTGTTCACGCCCCGGCGTCGCCCGTCTGCAACACAATAGTACTCTTCTCTCGGCATAATATTTCCGCAACGGAACCGTATGCGGTCTGAAAAATCCCTGTGCTACCGCCCCTCGCGGATCACCACGGTTGCCCGGAAGGGCACGGATCGAGAGGGGGAGGTCATATGCATCGTCATCGTTTCCTGGGGCGCGTCCTGGCCGGCACGGCCCTGTCCAGCCTGGGCATCGGCCTGCCGGCCCAGGCCCAGACCCAGGTGGCGGAAACGCCGGCGCTGGAAGAGATCGTGATCTACGGCCGTGGCGAGACCCGCCAGGTGCAGTCTGTCACCGCGGCCACGCTGCAGCTCACCGCCCCCGGCACCAGCCCGCTGAAGGCCATCGAGAAGCTGCCCGGCGTCAGCTTCCAGTCGGCCGATCCGTTCGGCGCCTACGAATGGTCGGCGCGCATCAGCATCCGTGGCTTCAACCAGAACCAGCTCGGCTTCACGCTGGACGAGGTGCCGCTGGGGGACATGAGCTACGGCGCCCATAACGGCCTGCATGTCAGCCGCGCCGTGATCTCGGAGAATCTGGACCGGGTGGTCGTCGCACAGGGGGCGGGCGCCATTGGCACCGCCTCCACCAGCAATCTGGGCGGCACGTTGCAGTTCGTCTCGCGCGATCCGTCGGAGGAGGCCGGGATCTCCACCGCCCTGACGGCGGGCGGGGATTCCACCCGCCGCGCCTATGTCCGGCTGGAGACAGGGGCGCTGGCGACCGGCACACGGGCCTATGCCAGCTATGCCGGCCAGTGGTCCGACAAGTGGAAGGGCGACGGCATCCAGAAGCAGCAGCAGATGAATGCCAAGATCGTGCAGCCGGTCGGCGAGGGGACGATCACCGGCTGGATCAACTGGTCCGACCGGCGCGAGAACGACTACCAGGACCTGTCGCGCTCGATGATCGGCCGTCTGGGCTACGACTGGGACAATTTCGCCAAGAACTGGAACCTGGCCCTGCAGGTGGCCGACATCGGCAACAACCGCGGCGACAGCGGCGCCCCGGTCAGCAATCCGGCCGCCGGCACCGTCTATCCCGCGCCGGTCCGGACCCTGGACGACGCCTATTACGACGCCGCCGGCCTGCGCAAGGACACGCTGGGCGCCGTCACGCTGGACTATCCGCTGGGCAGCATCCTGTCCGTCTCGGCCACCGGGTACGGCCACAGGAACGAGGGCCAGGGTGTGTGGTTCACGCCCTATGTGCCGACGCCGGGCGGCGGCCCCATCTCCATCCGCACCACCGAGTACGACATCGAGCGCTACGGCGTGATCGGTCGCCTCACGGCCGATCTGGGGGATCACCGGATCGAGGCCGGCGGCTGGTACGAGGACAACGACTTCTCCCAGGCCCGGCGCTTCTACGGGCTGGACCGGGCGGCCCCGCAGCGCAGCTCGACCCAGTTCCAGAGTTCGCCCTTCTATACGCAGTGGGACTACGACTTCACCACCACGACACGACAGCTCTACATCGCCGATACCTGGGCGGTCACCGACATGCTGACCCTGAACGGCGGGTTCAAGGCCGTGAAGGTCGAGAACGAGGCCGACACCGTCACCGGCCCGCAGCGCAGCGGCACGATCGAGGCGAAGGACAGCTTCCTGCCGCAGGTCAGCGCCAGGCTCGCGCTCACCGAGGATCAGGAGCTGTTCGCCTCCTACACGGAGAACATCCGCGCCTTCGTCTCTGCCGCCACCAGCGGCCCCTTCTCCACGACGCCGGAAGGCTTCGCCGCCATCCGCGACAGCCTGGAGCCGGAGACGTCGCAGACCGTCGAGCTGGGCTGGCGCTTCCGTATCGATACCCTGCAAGGCAGCGTGACCGGCTATTACGTGAAGTTCGACGACCGCCTGCTGACCCTCTCGCTCGGGGCCGGCATCGTCGGCAACCCGACGGCGCTTCAGAATGTCGGCAGCGTGACGACGAAGGGCGTGGAAGCCGCCGCCACCTGGGAGTTCGTCGAGAACTGGTCGGTGTTCGGCTCGCTGACCTACAATGACAGCACGTATGACGACAACGTGCTGGACGCCAACGGCGTGATCACGGCCGCGACCAAGGACAAGAAGGCGACCGACACGCCGGAGTTCATGGCCAAGGGCGAGCTGGCCTATGACGACGGGGACCTGTTCGGCACGGTCGGCGTCTCGCACACCGGCAAGCGCTACTACACCTACCTGAACAACGGGTCGGTCCCGTCCTACACGCTGGTGGACCTGAGTCTCGGCTACCGCTTCTCCGGCTCCGGCTGGCTGGACGGGCTGGAGGTGCAGGCCAACGTGACGAACCTGTTCGACAAGGAATACGTCTCCACCATCGGGTCGAACGGCTTCACCAACGCGGACCCGGACGGCACCTTCCAGACCCTGCTGGCCGGGGCGCCGCAGCAGTTCTTCGTGACGCTGCGCAAGTCCTTCTGACCCCCACCCGGGGCGCCGCGGCCCGCGGCGCCCCGTCCTTGAGCCATACCCGGGAGCCCGCCATGTCGGACACCGATCCGGACCGCCGCCGGTTGCTGACCGGCATGGCGGCCGCCCCCCTCGCCCTTGCCACCGGCCTGCGGGCCGACGGAACCCAGGCCGAGGGGGCCGCCGCCGGACCCGCCCCCTATCCTGCCGCCGACGAGGGCCGCACCATCCGCCGCATCGCCTTCGGCTCCTGCGCCAAGTCGGAGAAGGAGCAGCCGATCTGGGACGCCATCGTGGCGGCGGAACCGGACCTGTTCATCTTCCTGGGCGACAATGTCTATCTGGACACCCGCGATCCCGAGGTGATGCGCCGCAAGTACGCGGCCCTGGCGGCCAAGCCCGGTTTCCAGAAACTGCGGGCCCGCACCCCGGTCATCGCCATCTGGGACGACCACGACTACGGCGAGAACGACGCCGGCGCCGACTATCCGATGAAGGAAGAATCGCGGCGGCAGTTCTGCGATTTCTTCGGCGTGCCGGCCGATTCACCCCGGCGCACCCGGGACGGCATCTACACCAGCGTCACCTTCGGCCCGCCGGGCCGGCGGTTGCAGGTTCTGCTGCCCGACCTGCGCTGGAACCGCACCCCGATCCGCACCCTGGACCTCGGCGGCACGCCCTACGACACCTGGGCGGACGAACAGGCCAGGGCCGGCCGGCCGGTGCCCGGCCCCTATGCGCGCAATCCCGAGGATCCGGCCACCATGCTGGGGGAGCGGCAATGGCAGTGGCTGGAACAGCAGCTCGCCCGGCCGGCAGACGTGCGCATCCTGGCGTCCAGCCTCCAGGTCGTGGCCGACTTCCCCGGCTGGGAGGCCTGGATCAACTATGCCCGCGATCATCAGCGGCTGATCCAGGCGATCCGCGAGAAGCGGGCCGACGGGCTGTTCTGCATCTCCGGCGACACCCATTACGCCGAGATCTCCCGTCTGGACGTGAACGTCCCCTATCCGCTGTGGGACTTCACCTCCTCCGGCCTGACGGAGGTCTGGCCGGTGCTGCCGCCCAATGCCCGGCGCCGGGGCGAGGCATACCGCGCCGAGAACTTCGGCCTGATCGAGATCGACTGGCGGGACGGGAACACGATCGTCACCGTGCAGATCCGCGACATCGTGGGCGCGGTCCGGCTGGAACAACGCCTGCGCGTCGCGGATCTGGCCGTGCCGTGAAGCCCCTGACGGGGGCCGCCGATCAGGCGGCCTCAGCCGCCGGGACCGATCAGGCGGCCTCCGCCGCCGGGGCCGGTCAGGCGGCCTCCGCCGCCGGGGCCGGTCAGGCCGCGGCTTCCGCCGGGACGGTCCGCAGCCGCATGGTCACATGCTCGATGCCGCCGTCATCGTAGCTCTCCCCCTCCGTCCGGAAGCCGAAGCCGGCGTAGAAGGGCTGGAGATGCACCTGGGCGGACAGCATCACGTCCACATGCGGATGGTGAAGCGTGACCTGGCGCAGGCTCTCGGCCACCAGCCGGCGCCCGAGCCCTAGGCCGCGGGCCGCCGGCGCCACGACGAAGCGGCCGATGAAGGCCGGCGCGCCGTCCCGCGGACCGCAGCAGCGGGCATAGCCGAGAAGCTCGCCGCCCGGACGGTCGCGCACGGCAAGATGCCAGCAGAACGGGTCACGGCCGTCCAGATCCTGGAAGGCCGAGGCCTGCTCGACGATGAAGACGGACTGACGGAAGCCCAGAAGCTCGTAGAGCCGGGCGGCGGAAAGGTCGTCGAAGGTACTCCAGCGGTAGTGCATGCACCGCCTCCGCAAGGTTGACGGACCGGGCACGGCGATGCCCGGTCCGATGGGTCGATGGAACGGCCAGCGCCCGCCCGGCAGACCGTCCCTGTTACTCCGCAGCCTCCAGGAACCCGCCGCTCTGCCGTTGCCAGAGGGCCGCATAGCGGCCCCCCAGCGCCAGCAGATCGGCATGGCTTCCCTGCTCCACGATGCGGCCGCCTTCGACATAGAGGATGCGGTCCATCCCCGTGATCGTCGAGAGCCGGTGCGCGATGGCGATGACGGTCCGCCCCTGCATCAGCGTCCACAGCGCCCCCTGGATCAGGTGCTCGGACTCGCTGTCGAGCGCCGAGGTCGCCTCGTCCAGCACCAGGATGCGCGCGTCCTTCAGCAGGGCGCGGGCGATCGCCACACGCTGCCGCTCGCCGCCGGAGAGCTTCACGCCCTGCTCGCCGACGACGGTGTCGTAGCCGGTGGGCCGCCGGGCGATGAACTCGTGGGCGTGCGCCTGCCGGGCGGCCTCTTCCACCTCCGCCTGGGTCGCGCCCAGGCGGCCGTAGGCGATGTTCTCGCCGATGGTGCGGTGGAAGACGCCGGGCTGCTGCGGCACCTCCGCGATGGCGGCGTTCAGGCTTTCCTGCGTGACGGTGGCGATGTCCTGCCCGTCGATCAGCACCGCCCCGCCCTGCGGCTCGTACTGCCGTCGGATCAGCTTGACGAGCGTGGACTTGCCGGCACCCGAGCGGCCGACCAGCCCGATCTTCTCCCCCGGCCGGATGGTCAGCGACAGCCCGTCGAAGACCTTCGTCCCGTCGGGGAAGCTGAAGCGCAGATCGCGGACCTCGATCCGCCCCTCCGTCACGACCAGCGGCGTAGCCCCCGGCGCGTCCACGATGCCATGCGGGGCCGACACCAGATCCAGCGCCTCCGAGAGCGTGCCCAGCTCCTCGAAGAAGCTCAGCAGCCGGTCGGACAGGTGCCAGACCGTGTTGGAGATCTGGAAGCCCAGGGTGAAGACGAGCGTGAACTCGCCCACCGTCATCGTCCCGGCCAGGGTCCGGTCCAGCGCCACCCAGACCAGCACGCCCAGCAGCACGATGATGCTGGCCATCTGGAACAGCCGCATCACCACGAGATACCAGCGCAGCCGCCGCGAGCGGAACCGCTCGGCGTTGATCCAGTGGCCCAGGAAGCTGCGCTCGAAGGCGATGCGGGCGAAGCCGCGGATCAGGTCGGCGTTGGTGATCGCGTCGATGATCCGGCCGGAACTGGTGGAGACCGCCTCGCTCATCTGCTCCGACAGGCGGAAGCAGTGCCGCGCCAGCCAGCCGCTGACGGCGATGTAGAGCACCGCCCACGCCATCAGGAAGGCCGAGAACGCCGGGGCCGCGGTCCACAGCAGCACGACCGCCACGGCCAGCAGCACCGCCGTCCGGATCATGTCGAACATCATGATCTCGATGATGCCCAGGATGGCGTTGGCGCCCTGCTTGATCTTCTGGCCCAGCTTCCCGGCGAAGTTGTCCTGGAAGTAGGTGTGGCTGTGCCCCATCAGCCAGCCGAACATGCGCTTCTGCGCCAGCGCCCGGATCGAGGGCGAGGTGTAGATGTCCACGACCTGGTAGACGCGGTACATGCCGATGCCGAAGAACCAGATGCCGAGCAGCAGCACGAACCAGCCGACGATGCCGATGCCCTCCACCGGCTGGCCCGCGCTGGCCGCGGTCAGCCCGTCGATCAGGCCCTTCAGGGCATAGGGCTCGAACGCCTCGATCGCCTGTCCGGCCACCACGGCCGCCACCATGAGCGCAAAGCGGCCGGCGAACTTCTCCCGCATGAGCGACCAGATGAAGCGGAACGGCCGCCGCTCCAGCGGACGCACGCTCTCCGCATCCTCCCAGGAGAAGGCGCGGTCCTGGTCCTCCAGGCTGTCGATGCGGACGGCGCGCATGCCCCGGTCGAGGGAGGCGCGCAGAAAGGTGGCGAACATGGAAGGAACCCCCGGGCGACGACCCGTACCGACGGCGAAGGCGGCCCCGGTGACCGGGACCGCCTTCCGCACATCCATCCGATATCGGAAGATATGACGGATAAAACCTGAGCCGTCAACCCGGAAATTCCCGCGCAGCCAACCGACGCCGATCTGGCTCAGGCGCCGCCGGCTGGCCCCCCGACTTCGCCAGAGCCGGGCTTCACGCGGGGACAGGACCGATCAGGGCTTTCCACGCAATGCCCTCCGGGGCAGAGGGGGGCCGCATCCGACCCCCCTCTGCCGTTCTCCCTGACATCAGGCGTCGCGGATGGTGGCGATGAAGCGCTGCACCTCGTTGCGCAGCCGGTCAGCCTGACCTGACAGGACATCCGCCGCCCCCTGGGTCTCCGTCGCCATCCGCTCGGTGCGCCCCGCCGCCGCCGATCGGTTTCATGGAGCCCGACCTGCCGGGGGAAGTACTGCTGGGTCTCGCCTTCGTGGAGGAGGCCCGGCCCTGGCGCGACTGCTGGCCGAGCCTCTCCGTGGCCGGGGAGGTGCCCCGGGCCGGCTGGGGGTAAGCGGACTCAGGGGCGGCGCAGCCCCCGCGCGACGGCGGGCCGGCGGAAACGGAACGCCGGCTGACAGCCATGCGCCAGAGCGGCAGCGAGCAGGAACCCCGCCGCAGCCAGTTCCACCACCTCCTCAAGCCGGCGCAGCACGAGATAAGGGCGGATGTCGAGGTCGATCAGCACCGCCAGGGCAAGCAGCACCACGGCGATCACGGCCCGTCGCTCCGCCGGCCGGTCGGCAAGAGGACGGGCGACGGCCAGCAGCAGCGGCCAGAGCCGCCAGAGCAGCAGCCCGGCGCCCAGCGCAGTCGCGGTCAGGACAGCCGCCTTGTGCGCCGACAGCCAGGGCCGCGCCTGACGCCAGAGCAGCATCGCCAGATCCTGTCCGCCGTCCAGTTCCCCGCCGCCCTGCATGGCCGGCATGGCATAGCCGAACAGACGGGCGCCGAAGCTGATCTCGCTGAGAAAACAGAGCAGGGCCAGCCCGGCGACGCCCCGGCGCAGCCAGGGCCGCCCGCCCGTCCCCGCCAGGGCGACGACGGCCGCCGCGAGATAGAGCACAGCCGACAGCGTCTCCACCGGCCCGTCCTCCACCAGCAGCCACGCGGCCATCGCATCCGATCCCAGGCAGAGAAGCCACAGCCCTGTCGCGGCCCCGGCGATGAGCCAGTCCGTCCTGCCATCCATCAGATCGTCTTCCACGCCTGCGACATCATTCCGTCATGAAAACGTCATCGACAGCACTGTGACCAGACGCCAATCCGGTCCGGACCGGCGGCGCACCTGGCTACCCCCGTCGGCGGCACCGGCGCCCGATCGGAGTCCGGCCGGACCGTGCCCGCAGGGACAACGTTGCCTTTCAGGGCGGGCACGCCGGCAACCGCCCCCGCACAGGAGGGAAGGGAACGGGGATGCTGTTCGACAGTTGGTCAGGGCTGGGGCGCGTGCTGCTGGTGGGCACCCTGGCCTATCTGGCCCTGGTCCTGCTGCTGCGGGTCTCGGGCAAGCGCACCCTGACGAAGATGAACGCCTTCGACCTGGTGGTGACGGTCGCGCTCGGCTCCACCCTGGCAACGGTGCTGCTGAGCAAGTCCGTCGCCCTGGCCGAGGGCATCCTCGCGCTGGCGCTGCTGATCTTCCTCCAGTTCGCCATCACCTGGGCACAGGTGCGGTCGTCCGGGGTCCAGGCTCTGATCAAGGCCGAGCCGACCCTGGTGCTGCACCGCGGTCGCTTCCTGGAGGGGGCACTGCGGGCCCAACGGCTGACCCGGGAGGAGGTGCTGGCGGCGATGCGGGGAAGCGGCGTGGCGATGCCCGAACAGGCCTATGCCGTGGTGCTGGAGACGGACGGCTCCGTCAGCGTCATCCGCTCACGGCCGGAGACGGCGGGCGAAGGCGGCACCTTGCCCGGCGTGGCGGTGCCGGACGGAGCGGGACGGCTGGCCGGCTGAGCGAAAGCCCGGTTGAACAGCCGGCTGGCCGTCCCGGGAAAAGATGGATCGGCACTGCAACGAGAAGGAGGTCACGCCATGTTGCGGATACTGGGTTGGGTCATCGGGATCATTTTCCTGATCGGGCTGCTGGTCGTGTTCGGGGTCCTGGATCTCATCTTCTGATCCCGTGCCGGGTTATCCCGGGCGGCCCGCGGCTGCCGACGCCCGCCGCAGGGCTTCCAGGAGCCGGATAAGGACGGCCGGTTTGCCCTGACCCGCCTGCCGGATCTGATCGAACGCCGCCGCGGTCATTCCCGTATGGTCGCTGACCGAGCGGATGATGCGGACGCTCCCGTCGTACAGCAGGACGGGCTCGGTCTCTCGGGCGTAGATGTGCCCGAGTGCTGCGGACAGGCTGTCGGTCACGGCGACGGCGGTGAACACGTCGTTGATCCCCGGCGAGAGAGCGCGCAGGCACATCTCCACCAGTTGCCGGATGCCGAACCCGATGTCCTCCGCCTGGGTCCTTTCGGCCCCCAGGACGAAGGCGTCGCGCAGGGCGGCGGGCAGGCGCGGCGCCAGGGCGGGGTCGGTGTCGTCCGGGTCCCTTTCCCGGCCGCGCTGCGGCGCCATCTGACAATCGTCGAGAAAAAACCGGCCGGCTGTCGATCCGACCGGGCCCCGTTCGTCGTGAGGGCATGGGGCCGCTGCGGCCCCCTCGAACCGGAGGAGAGAGACGATGCGCGTCATGGTCCTGGTCAAGGCGACAGTGGACAGCGAAGCCGGCATCATGCCCACCAGCGAGTTGCTGGAGGCGATGGGCAGGTACAACGAAGCGCTGGCGAATGCCGGCATCATGCTGACGGGCGAAGGGTTGCAGCCCTCGTCCAAGGGTAAGCGCGTCGCCTTCGACGGCGCCGACCGGCGGGTGATCGACGGCCCCTTCGCCGAGACACGGGAGCTGGTCGCCGGCTACTGGCTGTGGGAGGTGAAGGACATGGCCGAGGCGATCGAATGGGCGAAGCGGTGCCCGAACCCGATGCCGGGCCCCAGCGAGATCGAGATCCGGCCCATCTACGAGATGTCCGACTTCGGCGATGTCCTGACGCCGGAGATCGCCGCGCTGCATGAACGGGTGGGGGCGAAGACGGCGGCACGCTGAGCCTTCCCCGGCCCCCGGACCGGGACCCGTGACGACGGGCGAAACCCATCGCGCCATCGAGGCGGTCTTCCGCATCGAGCGGGCCAGGCTGGTCGCCGGCCTGGCCCGGCTGGTGCGCGACGTGGGCTTGGCCGAGGAACTGGCCCAGGACGCCTTCGCCACGGCGCTCGCCGCGTGGGAGGCGGGGGGCGTGCCGGAGAATCCCGGGGCCTGGCTGATGGCCGCGGCGAAGCGCCGGGCCATCGACGGCCTGCGCCGCAGCCGTATGCTCGACCGCAGGCATGCCGAACTGGCCCGCGAGCTGGAAGAGAAGCGCGACCGCGGCGTCGAGGAGGTTGAGGCGGCCATGGACGATGATGTCGGCGACGAGCTGCTGGGCCTGATCTTCGCCGCCTGTCATCCGGTCCTGTCGCCGGAGGCGCGGATCGCCCTGACCCTGCGTCTGATCGCCGGGCTGAGCACGCAGGAGATCGCCCGCGCCTTCCTGGTGAGCGAGGCCGCCGTCGCCCAGCGCATCGTCCGGGCCAAGCGGACGCTGGGCCGCGCGGGCCTGGGGTTCGAGGTGCCGCGCGGCCGGGAGCGGGAGGCGCGCCTCGGCTCCGTCCTGGAGGTCGTGTACCTGATATTCAACGAAGGCTATGCGGCCACCGCCGGCGATGACCTGATCCGTCCCGCCCTGTGTGCGGAGGCCCGGCGGCTGGGCCGCATCCTGGCCGCCCTGGCCCCGGACGAGCCGGAGGTGTCCGGCCTGCTGGCACTGATGGAGATCCAGTCCTCCCGCCTGCCGGCGCGCGCGGCCGCCGACGGGTCGCTGGTGCCGCTGCCGGACCAGGACCGCAGCCGCTGGGACCGGCTGCTGATCCGGCGCGGCCTTGCCGCCCTGGAGCGGGCGGTGGCCCTGGGCGGCGGCAACCGGCCCTACACGCTACAGGCGGCGCTGGCCGCGTGTCACGCGCGGGCGCGCAGCGCGGCGGAGACGGACTGGCCCCGGATCGCCGGCCTGTACGATGCCCTGCGCACGGTGATGCCGTCGCCGGTGGTCGAGCTGAACCGCGCCGTGGCGCACAGCATGGCCTTCGGCCCGGAGGCCGGCCTTGCGCTCCTGGACGGGATCGGCGACGCGCTGGACGGCTATGCGCCCCTGTCCGCCGCCCGCGGCGATTTCCTGCTGCGCGCCGGGCGACGGGCGGAGGCCAGGGTCCAGTTCGAGCGGGCCGCGGCGCTGAGCCGCAACGGGCGCGAGCGCGCCTTCCTGCTGGCCCGCGCCGCGTCCTGCGACAGCGGGGCGTGAGCGTCACGCCGGGGTGTCGGGACGTCCAGGTGCCGGTCGGTCGAGCGGATCCCGCGCGCCACCCGCTGCATGCGCCGGACCGCGTCGAACCGCGCCGCCCTCGCCTTCGCCGCCCAGGTGGGGCCCTGAATCCCCGCCCCGACGGGGCCTCATGCCGGCGAGCGGTAAGGCTGACTCACGGCGGGGGAGTCCCAAGGTTTGCGATCCGTGATTCGATTCCGCGTCCGTGGCGGAGGGGGAATCGCGTGCCAGCGGCGTTGCCGATCCGGGAAGACCTGAGCGCCAGCGAGTTGCGCACCCTGGCGCGGCGGGAGAGCAAGGGGCGTGTGGCGGCGCGGATGTCCGCCATCGCCCATGCCTTGGACGGGGTGAGCCTGCCGTGACGCCTGGAACGCCCTCACGGCAACGCCCGAACGCCTACGCTCCCTCACCAGCTATCCCTGGCTCTCATGTGTCAGTGCTTAAGCGAGGCGGTATCAGATACCGTCGCCGGCGAGCCCGACCGGCGCCGGAGCGGCAAGACAGGGGGCGTGGAACAGGCGGCCGGAAAGGGCGCCGCGCAGGGTCCGCGCGGCGACCACCGTCCAGAACAGGGCAAGGCAGACCACCAGCCCCGCCCCGATCCCGCTGAACGGAACGAACCCGGTCAGCCTGCCCAGCGCCAGGGTCGCCAGGGAGTAGACGCCCAGAGGAAAGGTGAAGCCCCACCAGCCGAGATTGAACGGCATGCCGCGGCGCAGATAGTGCGCCGTCTTCAGCACGGCGAGCGCCAGCCACCACAGACCGTAGCCCCAGAGGATCAGCCCGCCGACGATGCCGATGCCGAAGGCGGCATCGCCCAGGCCGGCCGGACCGGCGCTTCCCCCGAGACGCTGCGCCTCCTGACCCAGCAGCAGCAGGGCCAGCGCCCCGGTGCCGATCGGCCCCAGCGCCAGCCAGCCCGACGCCGCCATGTCCCGCCCCGGCAACTTGTGCAGCACCAGCCGCAGCAGCAGGATCACCAGGATGCCCAGGGCGGCCGGCACCGACAGCGCCCACAGCACATAGGACAGCAGCAGAACCGGATACCCGTGCGCGGCCGGCAGATGTGCGACCAGCAGCCCGCCGCTGGCCGCCGCCACCTCGCAGGCCACGACCGGCAGCAGCCAGACGGCCGTCATCCTCTCCAGGGCGTGGTCCTGGCGGGTGACCATGCAGTAGGGCACCAGGATGCCGCAGGCGACGGCCAGCACGGCATCCACCTCCCAGAGCACATGCGCCAGCGGGACAGCCGCGGCGCCGATCAGCTCCGGGCCGAAGACGAGGCAGCCGTTCAGGATCGTCGCCAGCGCCATCGGGATGGCGCCGAGGAACATCGACATCACCGGATGACGGAAGATCCGCCGCGCCTCGTCGAAACAGCACAGCCAGCGGGCCCCGTAGAGCAGGCAGAAGAGGCCGAACAGCCCGATGTTCAGCAGCCACAGCGCCCGCGCCAG
This sequence comes from Rhodospirillum centenum SW, assembly GCF_000016185.1. Classification (NCBI taxonomy): domain Bacteria; kingdom Pseudomonadati; phylum Pseudomonadota; class Alphaproteobacteria; order Rhodospirillales; family Rhodospirillaceae; genus Rhodospirillum; species Rhodospirillum centenum. The sequence continues at coordinate 7,278 of NC_011420.2, read as the reverse complement.
CCCGTGCAGCCCGGGCACCGGCAGCGGGAACTGGTTCAGCGCCAGGGCCAGGATGCCGGTCCCCATGCTGGCGGTGAACCAGTTGGGCGTGAAGTGCCGGATGGCGCGCGGCAGGACGGACGGGGCGAGCACGGCGGGCAGGCGCGCTGCCGGGACGGAATCGGTGCTGGTCATGGGATCGGGCTCCGGGCGGGCCGGCGGGCCGGCCCCAGCGGCGTTCGGTATGGCGGCCCAGGAGTGATCGGTCCAACAGATGCCTTTCATGAACCGATCTGCTATTCAGATTGTTCAAGAAGGGGGCCGACCCGTGACGCTGGACCAGCTCCGTATCTTCGTGGCTGTCGCCGAGCGGGAGCACGTCACCCGCGCGGCGCAGGCGCTGAACCTCGCACAGTCGGCGGTCAGCCATGCCATCGCGGCGCTGGAGGCGCAGCACCAGGTCCGGCTGTTCGAGCGCCGGGGCCGCGGCATCGTGCTGACGGAGGCGGGCATCGTGCTGCTGACCGAGGCGCGGACTCTGCTGGCCCAGGTGGGAATGATCGAGCTGGCGCTCAGCGATTTCAGCGCGCTGAAGCGCGGGACCCTGTCGCTCCATGCCAGCCAGACCATCGCCTCCTACTGGCTGCCCCGCCATCTGGCCGCCTTCCACGCCGCCCACCCGCAGGTCCGCATCCGGCTGGAGATCGGCAACAGCGCCGCCGTCGTGGCCGCCGTGCAGGCGGGGACGGCCGAACTGGGCTTCGTCGAGGGAGACGGGGAGACGGGTGGCCTGGCCCGCCGGCCGGTGGCCCGCGACCGGCTGCTGGTCGTCGTCGGTCCCGGCCATCCCTGGGCCGACGGCCGCCGCCTCGCCCCTGCCGATCTGGCCGGGAGCGACTGGGTTCTGCGGGAACCGGGGTCGGGAACCCGCGCCATGTTCGAGGATGCGCTGATCCGGGCCGGCGTCGCCCCGTCGGCGCTGCGGATCGCGCTGGAACTGCCCTCCAACGAAGCGGTGCGGGGCGTGGTGGAGGCGGGGCTGGGCGCGACCTGCCTGTCCGCCTCCGTCGCCGCTGCCGGGCTGGAGGCGGGACTGCTGCGACAGGCCGGGGTCGATCTGCCCGACCGCCGGTTCCACCTGCTGCACCATCCCGGCCGTCCCCGCAGCCGGGCCGCCCTCGCCTTCGCCGCCCAGGTGGAGCCCTGAATCCCCGCCCCGACGGGGCCTCACATCGCCGGCATCGCCCGGTCGATGATGGCGCGGGTGTCGATCGTGGCGTCGAAGGCGCCGTACATCGCCCCCCGCGCCCGCAGCCGCAGGCTGCAGAAGGTGTCGGCCAGGGGGTTGTCCCACTCCAGCAGCACCGCCGCCTGGGCCGCCAGCGCCAGACGCTCCACCAGCATCCGGGCCGTTGCTTCCGTCACGCGGCGCAGGTCGATGCCCGCGATCCAGTCGTCATAGTCCGGGTTCCGGCCGGCCTGGGCGGTCAGATAGTCCTTCAGGGCGGCGGCGCTCTCCGGCTCCCGCGCCATGGCGCGCAGCACGTCCAGCGCGATCACGTTGCCCGAGCCCTCCCAGATCGCGTTCAGCGGCGACTGGCGGAACAGCCGGCCCATCGGGCCGGTCTCGATGTAGCCGGCGCCGCCCAGGCACTCCATCGCCTCGTAGACGACTCCGGGGGTGCGCTTGCAGACCCAGTACTTGGCGACCGGCGTGAGCAGGCGGGCGACCGGGTCCTCCGCGTCGAAGGCGCGGGCCAGCCGGAAACCCAGCGCCGTCGCGGCTTCCGTCTCCACGGCAAGGTCCGCCAGCACGGCCGCCATGGCCGGCTGGTCGACAAGGCGCCGCTGGAAGGCGGAGCGGTTCGCCGTGTGCCACAGGGCCTGTGCCACCGCGCCGCGCATGATCTGCGCCGAGCCCACGACGCAGTCCAGGCGGGTGTGCTGGACCATCTGGATGATGGTGGCGACCCCCCGCCCCTCCGGCCCGACGCGCCGGGCCAGTGCGCCGTGGTATTCGATCTCCGACGAGGCGTTGGAACGGTCGCCCAGCTTGTCCTTCAGGCGCATCACGCGGAAGCCCGGATTGCGCTCCCCGTCGGGCAGCCAGCGGGGCACCAGGAAGCAGGTCAGGCCGCCCTCGGCATAGGCCAGCGTCAGGAAGGCGTCGCACATGGGCGCCGAACAGAACCATTTGTGGCCGGTCAGGCTGTACCAGCCCTCCTGCCCGGTCGGGACGGCGCGCGTGGTGTTCGCACGGACGTCGGAGCCGCCCTGCTTCTCCGTCATCGCCATGCCGATGGTGACGCCCGCCTTCTCCCCGGCCGGGCGGACGGCCGGGTCGTAGCGGCCGGCCAGGATGCGCGGCACCCACTCCGCCGCGACCGCCGGTTCGACCCGGAGTGCCGGCACGGCCGCATAGGTCATGGTCATGGGACAGATCGTGCCGGAATCGGCCTGCCCCGACAGGTAGAGGATCGCGGCATGGCCGACATGGCCGGCGGGCGAGCCGTCCCAGGCGATGGCGGCGAAGCCGCTGTCGAGCCCGAAACGCATCAGCTCGTGATAGGCGGGGTGGAAGCGCACCTCGTCGATGCGCCTGCCGTAACGGTCGAAGCTGTCGAGTTCGGGGATCCGGCGGTTGGCCTCCACGCCCCAGTCGATCACCTCCGCCGTGCCGGCGCGCGCCCCCAGGGCGGCGAGCCGCGCCTCATGGACCCCGCCGCCGGCCTTGCGGACGGCCTCCACCAGCGCCGTATCGCCGCTGAACAGGTTCAGCCCTTCCAGGGGCGGCGGCTGGTTGAAGACCTCATGGGTCTCTAGCTGGGTCAGCGGCCGGATGCTGGACATGGTGCGTTCCTCCCTCGGTCGGCGTCGGCAAGGTGGACCCGCCCCTGCCCGGAAAACGCGCGATCCCGGCGCGCGTCACAGGCATCATGTCCTTCCCGACTCCCTTGTTGTTACGTATTCTGTCTGAAATGGACATTGATCGCAACGACCATCTCTCCGACGAGGCCGGCGCCATCAGCGCACGGACCCTGATCCTCGACCTGATGGACACGGGCTCGCCGCCGGATTTCTCGACCCGCGACCTGGTGCTGGCCGGTGCCGCCTTCGGGCTGGAGGCGACCGGCATCCGCACCGCCCTCACCCGCCTGCGGCAGGAGGGGCGCGTGCGGACGCTGGACCGCGGACGCCACGCGATCGGGGCGAAGGCGGAGCCCCTGCAACACCGGATCCTGGGCTGGCGGGAGGTCCAGGGCCGGCAGCGGCCCTGGGACGGTGGCTGGCTGCTGGCCGTCGCCGGCCCGCAGGAACGGGCCAACCGCACCCTCTGGCGGCATACGGTGCGCGCGCTCGACCTCGAAGGCTTCGCGGAGGCGGAGACCAATGTCTGGGTCCGGCCGGACAATCTGGAAGGCGGGCTGGAAGGCGGGCTGGAAGGCGGGCTGGAGGGCGGGCTGGAGGGCGGGCTGGAGGGCGGGGCGACGGCCATGCGCCGGCGGCTCCTGGCGCTCGACGCCGCCCCCAGCCTGCTGCTCGTCCGGGCCACGGCCCTGGATGATGAGCGGGAGGCGCGGTTCAGGACGTTGTGGCCGGTGGCCGGACTGGCGGCCTCCCATGCCGGGCTGGTGCGGCGGCTGGCGGAGAGTGCCGCCCGCCTGCCGGACCTTCCGCTCGTCGAGGCCGCGGCGGAATGCCTGCTGACCGGGCGTCAGGCCATCCGGGCCATCCTGCGCGACCCGCTGCTGCCGGAGGCCCTCTGCCCGCCCGATGCCCTGACCGACCTGATCGCTGCGATGGACGCCTACGACCGGCTCGGCAAGGACATCTGGCGGCGTTATCTCGGAACCTGAGGGGCCGTTCCGGCGACAGCGGACCCGCATCGGCATAGTTCTGAAAGGGGGGGCGCCCCGGCGGTGGGGCGCCCCTTGGCCTCGGGTCGGGCGAGCCCCTCAGGCAAACCAGAGGCCGGTGTCTGCGGCGGTGGCGATGCGGTTTTCGCCGATGCCCCAGACGAGCCAGTGGCGCAGGGGATCGATGCCGGCGTCGGCGACATCGGGGTTGCGCTGCAGATAGGCCGACAGGTCGAACCAGGCGGAGGGATCGCGGTCCTCGCGCCAGCCGAACGCCAGATAGTGCTCGTAGCCCGAGTGGAACTGCCCGGCCTCCACCGCGACGCGCACGTCGGCCCAGCGGGCCAGGTACGCCTCTTCGTCGAACAGCGGGGTCGGGTCGCGCCCCTCGGCCTGACCGAACGCCAGATAGTGCTCCAGGCCGCTCATGACCTGCCCGGCATTGACCGCGGCCCGCACGTCCGCCCACCGGGCGAGGTAGAAGGCCTCGTCGAACGCCCCGCCACCGTCCGGCTGCACCGCCTCGAAGCGCACCGGCAGGGTGACATAGACCACCTGGTCGTCGAACCGGATCAGTTCGACCCCGCTGGCCACGTCCGTGCCCGTCGCCGCCCCGCTCAGCCGCACGCCCCAGGGACCCGCCGCCTCCAGCGTCACCGCCGAGCGCGCCGCCTCGATGCGGACGACATCGACCCCCGAGCCGCCGTCGATCGTGTCGTCCCCCGCCCCGCCGGAGAGACGGTCATACCCCTCCCCGCCGAACACGCTGTCATTGCCCTCGTCGCCGTAGAGCAGGTCGCGGCCCTCCCCCGACCCCACCGTGTCGTCGCCGCCGCCGCCGCGCAGCGTGTCGTCGTCCGGGCCGAGCCGGATGTACTGCCGCGCATCGTCCCCGATCACCACGTTCGACCCGGTGCCCCCGGTCACGAACACGCTGCCCGTCACAACCGCATAGTCAACGTCGCGCAGTTCGATGTTCGTCCCCGACGGCAGCGAGCGGCCGTCGATCACCACCGCCGTGACCATCCCCGACGTGTCGGTCGAGGTCGGCACCGAGAGGAGGATCGGCTGACCGGGCGGTGTCGTGCTGCCCGCCGTCAGCGTCGGCGTCACCGTCCGCAGCGTCACCGGCGTGCTCCCGGGCAGCAGCGTCGACAGGCCCGCCAGATCGACCGTACCGGTCGATACCGTGCCGGCCGCCTGGATGCGCCCGGCCTCCACCCCCGCCGCCGCGGAGAGTTCCGCCAGGGTCAGCGTCGTCGCCCCCGAGGCCTGCAGCCCGACCCCCACCGGCAGCGTCGCCACCAGGACAGGCACACTGCTGCTGCCGCCCAGCCGGATGTCCGCGTTCGCCGTCGGCGTGCCGCCGGCATCCTGGCGGCTGCTCGGAACCGGCGCCACCACGACCTGCTCCACCGGCCGCCCGGTCAGGCTGTCGCTGCCGCTGCCGCGGCCCACCGACACCCCGTCCTCCGTCGCCGTCACCGTCGTCGGAACCACCGGCGGCGGCGGCGGGGCGGCCGGTGGTCCCGGCGGCGCCGGCGGCAGCGGCGGTGCCGGCGGCGACGGCGGGATCACCACCACAGGCGGCGGCGTGACCGGGGTCTCGTCCACGTCGCTGAGGGTGACGGTCACCGTGGTCGTGGCATCGGCGGTGGTGTCCGCGTCCTCGTCATCGACCGCCACCGTCAGCGTGTAGCTCGCCGTGGTCTCGAAATCCAGGACCGCTCCCTGGGCCACCTTGATCTGGCCGCTGGCCGCGTCGATCGTGAACAGGCCCGCCCCCGTGCCGCCGCTGATCGACCAGATCAGCCCGTTGGTGTCGCCGCTGGCGACCGCGGTGCCGACGACGGTCCCCGCCGCGCTGTTCTCCGCCACGGTGAAGCTCTGCGGCGCCAGCACGGGATTGACATCGCTGACCGTGATCTTGACGGTCCCGCTGTCCGTTCCGCCCTTGCCGTCCTTGGTGGAGACCACGAGATCGACACTGCCGGACGTGTTGGCGACCGGCGTGTAGGTGAGCCCCGCCAGGGCCGTGTTCAGCGCCCCGACACTGCCCGAGACCACCAGGGTCCGCCCCGCCGTCGTGTCGTCGCTCACCACGCTCAGGCCCGCCGTATCCAGGCCGAAGCTGCCGCTGCCCACCGACAGCGTCACCGTCTGGGCGTCGTTGTCGCCGTCGGCGAGGCTGATCGTGCCCAGCGTCACCCCTGTCGCGTTCTCCGCAACCGCCGCCGTCCCGGGCGCTGTGATCACGGGGGATGCGTTCAGGTTCACCGTGATGTCGCTGCCGCTGAGCTTGAAATTGTCGGCCGTGTAGAGGCCGTCGAGGTCGATCACCAGATCGGCGGCGTCGGCCTGGGCGTCAGTCCCGATATGAAGCGTGGTCCTGCCGTTGGCGGTGGCGATCTGAATTTCGTTCAGACCGACGCTGGTGCCGTTGCCTGCCGTGATGGTGGTGGCGCTGAAATCGGCATTGCTGACGCGGATGATGTCGCCGGTGGCCAGGTTCTGGATCAGGTCGCGGCCGTTGTCGGTGTTGCCGCCCCCGTAGAGGAAGATGTCGTCGCCGGCGCCACCGTCCAGCGTATCGTCACCGAAACTGCCCGCAAGGGTGTCCGCACCGCTGCCGCCGATGATCCGGGTGGATTCACCGCTGTCGGTGATGGCCGTGCCACCGGCCCGGGTCGTGGTGATCGTATCGATGTTGGTCACGGTCAGTTCGCTGGCATCGAAGCTCGCGCTGGAGGTCACCAGGGTGACATCCGCGCCGGCCTGGGCGGTGATCCTCTCCACCTTGCCGCTGCCGATCTGATCGCCCCCGACGGTGATCGTCACGGTCCCGTCGCTGGCGCTGGAACGCAGCTCGAAGATGCCGCTCAGGCTGATCTTGCTGACATCATAGCTGGCGTTGCTGCTGATCCAGCCGTCCTCGCCGCTGATGGCGGTGAGGCCGGCCAGGACGGTGTCGGTGACGCCGATGCCGCCGCCCGCCTGCTGGTTGGACAGGGTCTCGATGCCCGACAGGGTCAGGCTGCTGAAATCGACGGCGTCGCCGTCCACGCGCAGGCTGTCACTGGCCCCGCTGCCGCCGCTGACCGACGTCACCTTGCCGCTGCCGATCTGGCTCTCGGCCAGCCGGAAGGCGGTGCCCGTGTCGCTGGTGGAGACGAGCGCATCGACCCCGGTCAGGCTCTTGCCCGACAGGTCGAGGGCCGCCACGGCCGTGGACACGCTGTTGGTCCCGCTCAGCCCGAAGGCGAGGTTCAGCGCCTGATCGATGACGACGGTGCGGCTCAGCGCGTCGTTGTCGAAGCTGACCGTCTCGATCCCGCTCAGCACCAGCCCCTGGGCGGTCAGGGTGACGTAGCCGCTGCCGGCCAGCACCAGCGTGTCGTTGCTGCCGGCCGAGCCGGTGACGGCCCCGATCATGCCGGGGGCC